>NZ_JAWMPX010000044.1:0-22092 GCF_033101155.1 Tropicimonas sp. TH_r6 | reverse complement strand
GCACCAGTTCGCAAGGAGTGCACACGGGTCAACTACTGCGACCGACTGAAGGCGGGTTGGGAAAGCGAAGTGGGTCAATGCACTGGTTTGAAAGGCATGTGCATATCGGCGTGTTTCACACGTGAAAACAACTCCATCGAATGTCACGCAATTACGCGAGATGACAGACGGATGCGAACATGCAAGACCTGATCGGCATTTGTGCAGGATGGGTAAGAGTGTGTCTGTTTCGTCGATCATAAAAGAGAGAAATACAAGTGAACGCCTTCCGTTTCCTTGCGTCGTTCGCAATATCTGCATGCTTCCTCTTCGGGACCGCAGTGTACGCCCAACACTATAAGAAGGGGCTTGAAGCCTACCAGCGCGGCGATTTTAGCATGGCATTGTTGAAGTGGAGGCCAATTGCCGAGGCAGGAAACGCTGATGCGCAATATGCGCTGTTTCAAATGTACATCCGAGTTGAAGGTGTTCCGAACGATGGCAACACAGCCATGACCGCTATGCACTGGCTTAAATCAGCGGCTGAGAATGGACACGTTTTTGCGCAGTTTCAACTAGGTTACCGATACCACTATGGGATGACATTAGAAAAGGACCTTAAAGAAGCAACAAAGTGGTACCTTTTGGCGGCAGATAACGGCGACGTTGAGGCGCAGTACAGCCTCGGCATTATGTACGTTGACGGTGGAGGCAACAATTCGCATCCGGCCAAGTCGTTGGAGGCGCTTCGGTCCGCTGCTGAAAGTGGCCACAGTGCTGCACAAGCCTTGCTTGCATCTGTTTACGAGAAAGGGATCGGTGTTCCTGTAGACATTTCTGAAGCAGACGAATGGTATTGGTTGGTTGCGGAAAGAGGCGAGCTTGATGCAGGTACTATGTATGAATTTGGAAGACGTTACTACTTCGGAGACGGTGTCGCAGTAGACTACAACAAGGCATTTCGTTGGTTCCAAATAGCGTCGCAAAACGAAAACCCTGATGCGATGTTTAATGTCGGTGCAATGCACTCAAAAGGGCAAGGAACGGAAGAAAACGACCAACTCGCTTTGCACTTTTTTCGGTTGGCCGCCGCGCGCGGTCATGCGCGCGCACAAAATACACTGGGCTTCCGCTACAATAATGGCGATGGAGTTGAAAAAGACATGACGGAGGCCGCACGTTGGTATGAACTTGCTGCAGTTCAGGGACTAGCTGCATCGCAATTCAACCTCGGATTGGTTCTGTCCAAGGACAACACACTCTTAAACGACGTGGTGGCGGCGTACATGTGGTTCAGCGTGGCCCATGAAAACGGAATAGATCGTGGTGCCGAGAGAATGGATTTCTGGGAGGAACACATGAGTGTAGACCAAATCGCAGAAGCCAAACGCATGGCGGCAAGGTGTGTCGCGTCAAACTACACCGACTGCTAGCAAGCAGTTCACTCCCGGTGCGGTCAACTGAAACGATCCTGCTGGTTTCGAGGCCGCGCGCCGCGATGTGTCACTTGGGCGCTAGTGGGGGACGCGCGACTTCACCTTCCGCAGATCAGCATGTTCTTCCCCCGGCTTTGGAAAGTGGCGGGGGGATGCCGCGCACTGCGGGTGGGGGTGGTGCAGTCGGCCACGCTTCGACGCGCATCAGCACGTCGGCGCGCAGCGCACCAGCATCGACTTGTTTTGACGCGCACTGTCGCGTGCTTTTTCCTAGCGAACTAACATTGGCGGCAGACGCACCGTCAAACGCGCGCAAACCTGTGACAGTTTCAGAGGTTCCGCTGCAATTCCGCTGCAATCGTGCACAGTTCAACACGGCATTGTAGTGTGTGATCGGCACGCCGTGTTGTGTGTGTTGTGACGTTACTGTATAGATCAACGCACTGACATCAAACGGCATTCATCTGCATGCGGTGTCAGCGGAATGCATGACAATGTAGTGCATGTATGTGTGGGGCGCTTCGTTCACATCGAAGATGTCGGGGGTTCAAATCCCTCATCACCCACCATTTCCTCACGGACGAGATTTGTGGAAGACCGGGTTTGACCCGTGGTCTGTGATCATCCCAGATGGCCGGGTCGGGCCAGAACCAGAGCGCTTCGAAATCAAGTGCTTCCAATGAAAACGCCGCCCGAAACAAGGGCGGCGTGTTCTGTTCTATCCGACCCTGCGGTTCGGATCATACCGAGGTCAGCAGGCCTTTCTCGCGCGCCAGTTCCTTCATCCGCTTCTGGAGCTTCTCGAAGGCACGGACCTCGATCTGGCGGATCCGCTCGCGGCTGACATCATATTGCCCGGACAGTTCTTCCAGTGTCACAGGCGGTTCGGCCAGGCGGCGTTGGGTGAGGATGTCTTTCTCGCGGTCATTGAGCGCGTCCATCGCTTCCAGCAGCAGATCGCGGCGCACGGACATCTCGTTGCTTTCCGCGTATTGCTCGGCCTGGTCGGCGTCTTCATCCTCGAGCCAGTCCTGCCACTGCGTCGTGGTATCGCCGTCGCTGCCGACAGTGGCGTTGAGCGAGGCGTCCCCGCCCGACATCCGCCGGTTCATGGAGACCACTTCAGCTTCGGTCACGCCCAGATCGGTCGCGATCCGCTTGACGTTCTCAGGCCGAAGATCCCCCTCTTCCAGGGCGCCAATCCGCGATTTTGCCTTGCGCAGGTTGAAGAAGAGCTTCTTTTGCGCCGAGGTGGTGCCAAGCTTCACAAGGCTCCAGGACCGCAGGATGTATTCCTGGATCGAGGCGCGGATCCACCACATCGCATAGGTCGCCAGCCGAAAGCCTTTCTCGGGATCGAAGCGCTTGACGGCCTGCATCAGGCCGACATTTGCCTCCGAGATCACCTCCGCCTGCGGCAGCCCGTAGCCGCGATAGCCCATGGCGATCTTGGCGGCGAGACGCAGATGCGAGTTGACCATCTTGTGGGCGGAATCGCGGTCCTGATGATCGACCCAGCGTTTGGCCAGCATGTATTCTTCTTCGGGTTCCAGCATCGGGAATTTGCGGATTTCCTGAAGATAACGATTAAGCCCCTGCTCCGGAGAGGGGGCGGGAAGACCCGTGTAGTTCGCCATGTCGTCCCTCCTTGCCTGTTGTTCCGGATGCCGAAAGTGCACCCGTTTGACCTATTACTTAAGAACTGAACTGTTCGGTTCAAGTCCCCATGTTTGCGATACCTGTATTGCGTTAACGGTAAGATAGACGCTTTCCGTCGCGTCCAATAGCGCTTGAAACCTTGTTCACGCGTTGTTCAGTGAATGTAATAGCGGTTTACATTCCGGAGCGCAAGGCCGTCAGCAGGGTTTCCATATCCTCAGGCAGCGGGCTTTCGAAGCTCAGCGCCTTTCCGCTCAGCGGGTGGGAGAAGCCGAGGCTCGCAGCGTGCAGCGCCTGGCGGGGGAAGGATTGGGCCAGTGCGGCGGGGTCCGGGCCGAGCGCGCGCCCCGAGAGGCGGCGCTTGCCGCCATAAACGGGGTCGCCGAGGAGACCATGGCCGATATGGGCCATGTGAACCCGGATCTGATGCGTCCGCCCGGTCTCCAGCCGGCATTCGACCAGGGCCGCGGCCGGCGGCACTCCGAGCGGCTCGAGAACCCGGGCGCGGGTAATCGCGTGGCGTCCGCCGGACCAGACCACCGCCTGTTTTTGTCGGTCATGCTTGTGGCGCGCCAGCTCGGTGGAGATGCGGAGCAGCTCGCCGGTCTCCCAATGCGTGCCCTTGATGCCGCGCAGGCGCGGGTCGGCCGGGTCCGGGCAACCATGGGTCAACGCGAGATAACGGCGTTCGGCGGAATGGGCCTCGAACTGCGCGGCCAGCCCGTGATGCGCGGCATCCGACTTGGCGACGACGAGAAGGCCCGAGGTGTCCTTGTCGATCCGGTGCACGATACCGGGACGTTTTTCGCCCCCAATGCCGGAGAGCGTGTCGCCGCAATGGTGCAGCAGCGCGTTGACCAAGGTGCCGGAGGGAGAGCCTGGGGCCGGGTGGACGACCATGCCCGCCGGCTTGTCGACAACGATCAACGCCTCGTCCTCATAGGCGATCGTGAGCGGAATGGACTCGGCAACGGTCTCGACCTCGGCGGCCTCGGGCAGGGTGATCTCGATCACGTCGCCGGTCGCGACCTTGGCCTTGCCGTCGCGCACCACCTCGCCACCTCGCGAGACCTGCCCGTCCGCGATCAGCCGCGCCAGCCGCGAGCGCGAGAGTGCGGCCTCCTCGGGCACGTCCCGGGCAAGCGCCTTGTCGAGCCGGCCCGGCGGGTTCTCGGCAATCTCAACGCGGATCAGGCGGGCTGGCGACATGCGAAAACCTTCTGGTGGGGGCGGAGCGAGAGCCATACGCCCTTGGCAGGGGCGCTGGCAAGAGTGATGCGCGCTGGACCGGATGCCGTTGCTGTCCTATGAGCCGTGGAGCAAGTCGTGGGGAGGCAGGAATGGAAGAGCAGGAACTGAGCCCGGAAGACGCGCGCACCTTGCGCTTTCTGCGCATCCTCGTCTTCGTCCTGACGGCGACGATGATCGCCGGGATGGCGCTCCTGATCGTCCTGTTCTGGCTGCGATTCAGTGGCCGTGAAGCCGCGCCGACGGAGATGTTGTCGCTTCCTCAGGCATTTGAGCTTCCGGCGGGCGAGACGCCTGCCGCCGTCACCCGGGCGAAGGAGTTCTGGGTTGTGGTCGCAGATGACGGCACCGTGCATTTCTTTGCGCCCGAGGGGGGCGCTCCGATCCGAAGTCTGGACGCACCGGAGTAACGTTTTTCCTTTGAGGCGGGCTTGCTTGACTTGGCGCAAACAGCTTGTCGCAAACTGGTGCTAGGGTCGGGCAACGCCGCGCGAAAAAGGGCGGTTTCGACCCGATTGCCAGATGGAAGGAAGACGATGAAAGACGAGAATGATCTCACCCCGCTCGACGACATGCACAAGGATTGGCTCGAAGCCGAACTTGAGGAGACGCTGGACGAGACCTTCGAGATGGAATTCTCTGAACCGATGCTCAGCCGCGAGATCCGCAAGATCTATCGCAAGGCGCATCCGGACCTGCTTGATCGTCACACCTATTTCCGCAACCTGCTGCGGCTGCAATCCGAGATGATCAAGGTTCAGGATTGGGTCCAGGCGACCGGCGCCAAGGTCTGCATTCTCTTCGAGGGTCGGGACTCGGCCGGCAAGGGCGGGGTGATCAAGCGGATCACGCAACGCCTGAACCCACGCGTCTGCCGGGTCGTGGCGCTGCCCGCGCCGAACCAGCGCCAGCAGTCCCAGTGGTACTTCCAGCGCTATGTCGAGCATCTGCCGGCGGGCGGCGAGATGGCGCTCTTTGACCGCTCCTGGTACAACCGTGCCGGGGTCGAGCGGGTCATGGGGTTTGCCTCGGAGGAACAGGTCGAGATGTTCTTTCGCGACGTGTCGGAGTTCGAGCGGATGCTGGTCCGGAACGGCACCATCCTGCTGAAATACTGGTTCTCGATCACGGATGCCGAGCAGCAGCTCCGGTTTCAGGTTCGAATTCACGACCCGATGAAACAATGGAAACTGAGCCCGATGGACCTGCAATCGCGTGTTCGCTGGGAGCAATATACCAAGGCCAAGGAGGAGATGTTCGAGCGCACGAATATCGACGAGGCGCCGTGGTATATTGTCGAAGGCAACGACAAGAAGCGGGAGCGGCTCAATTGCATGGAGCATATCCTGACCAAGATCCCCTATGAGCCGGTGGAGAGCGAGCGGGTCGAACTGCCCGAGCGGGAATACAATCCCGATTACGAGCGCCGCGTGCTGCCGGACGAGCTTTACGTTCCGAAGGTCTACTGATGTCGCCACGCCCGAATTGGGGGTGACAGGCGCGACAGGAGCGTGTTGAAAAGGCCGCCTCAGGCGGCCTTTTGCAATCCGGAGGGAGCGATGTTCATTCTGCGCCATGGCGAAACGCTCTGGAATGTC
Organism: Tropicimonas sp. TH_r6; assembly: GCF_033101155.1. Lineage (NCBI taxonomy): Bacteria > Pseudomonadati > Pseudomonadota > Alphaproteobacteria > Rhodobacterales > Roseobacteraceae > Tropicimonas > Tropicimonas sp. TH_r6. The sequence continues at coordinate 16,172 of NZ_JAWMPX010000044.1, read as the reverse complement.
CAGGGACGGATGCAGGGCGGACTCGACTCGCCGCTGACCGAACGCGGCCGTGCGCAAGCGGCGCAGCAGGGCGAGATCCTGCGGCGCGCGGGGGCGACGGGTCTGCCGGTCTATTCCAGCCCTCAGGGGCGGGCGCGGGAGACAGCGCGGCTGGTCATGCCCGGCGCGGAGCCGATCCGCGATGCACGGATTGCCGAGATCGGCATGGGAGATTGGCAGGGGCTCTCCTTCGAGGAGATTCGCCGCGCGTCTCCGGACGCGACGGCCAATCCCGGGTCCTTTCTGTGGAAATTCTCCGCGCCCGGTGGCGAGCGGATGGAGGATATGCTGCGGCGGCTTGAAAATTTCCGCACGGCCGTGCCGGCCGAGGCGGTGGTCGTGACCCATGGGGTGAGCGCGCAGCTTCTGCGCGGGCTGATGCTGGGGCTGGATGTCGAGGGGATGGATGCGCTGGACGACCGTCAGGGCGTGGTCTGGCACTGCACGTCGCAAGGCGAGGACTTGCTGACGCCCTGAGCGCGCGGGCTTTCGGCATGGACGGCGGATGGGCTGGTTGGTATGGCGCGCCCGAATGAAGCGAGACTTCCGGAGCGACGCTATTGGAACCGATTGTCGATATCGTGATCGAGGCCGAGGCCTGGGAGGCGCATGGGGTGCCGGAGCTGGCCGAGCGCGCGGCGCGGAATACGCTGGCGCATCTGGGTTTGCCGGAAGACGCCGAGATCGCGTTGCTGGCGACGGATGATGCGCGAATCGCGGTGCTGAATGCAGATTTTCGGGCCAAGGAGGCGGCGACGAACGTGTTGTCCTGGCCGGCCGGGGATCTATCGGCAGAGGAGCCGGGCGGGTTTCCCGCGCATCCCGTGGCCGATTTCCCCGGCGAGCCGGCCTTTCTCGGCGATATTGCGCTCGCTTTCGAGACCTGCGCGCGCGAAGCGGAGGCCGCTCAGCGCCCGTTCGAGGCCCATGTAACGCATCTGGTTGTTCACGGAGTGTTGCATTTGTTGGGTTATGACCACATTTGCGACAAAGATGCCCTCTTGATGGAACGGCTCGAGGTTGAAATACTTGGCGAACTCGGCTTTCCGGATCCATATTAAGGAATCCGGCACTGGCCGATGATTTTGGAAAGGTAAGATGGGCGACACAGCCGAAGGCTCTCCTAGCGCAGCGCAATGCGCGCAGGACGACCAGATACCCCCGAAAAAAGGGGTGCTCCGCCGGGTGGCGGGATTTCTTGGCGGCAATGATGCCGCCGTTTCCGAGCAGTCCGATACGCCGGATCCGGGCCCGGAGCTCGCGGACGTCGATGGCGCTCCACGAGGGATGGCCAACCTGCGGCACTTGCGGGTCGAGGATGTCGCCATTCCCCGGGTCGAGATCGTTTCGGTCCCAGTCGATATCGCGCTGGACGAACTGATCCAGGCCTTCCGCGAGAGTGGCAATACTCGCCTCCCTGTCTTCGATGGCACTCTGGATAACCCGCTTGGGCTGGTCCATCTGAAGGATGTCGCCTTGCGGCATGGCTTCAACGGCTGCCGCGAGGACGATTTCGATCTCGGCCTGATGCTGCGTCCGCTCATCTTCGCGCCGCCGTCGATGCCAATCGGCGTGCTTCTGCAGAAGATGCAGGCGGACCGGCGCCACATGGCGCTTGTGATCGACGAGTATGGCGGGGTGGACGGGCTCGTGACCATCGAGGACCTGATCGAACAGGTGATCGGTGAGATCGAAGACGAGCACGACATCGAGGAAGAGGAGTTCTGGGTCCAGGAGCGCCCCGGCAGCTATCTCGCCTTGGCTCGGGCCCCGCTTGAGGAGTTCGAGGCCGAGATCGGCCTGAAGCTGGTCGAGGCCGAGGATGAGGAGGAGGTCGACACGCTGGGTGGGCTGCTCTTCATGGAGATCGGCCGTGTGCCGGTGCGTGGCGAGGTGATCCCGCATTCCTCGGGGGCACAATTCGAGGTGATCGACGCCGATCCGCGCCGGATCAAGCGGCTGCGTGTGCAATTGCCGGGAGCAGTGCAGTCCGGGTCCGTGGCCGCCATGCCGGGGCCGCTGCGCGCGGCGGCCGAGTAGGCCTTCTGGTGATCGCGGAGCTGGTTGCGTCGCGCTGGCGGGGGCTGGCGTTGGCCTTCGGGCTGGGGCTTATGCTGGCCAGCGGACAGGCGCCGCTCGGCTGGGTCTTGCCGGCGCTTGTGGCCTTGGCGGCGGCCGTGGGGCTGCTTGTACTTCCCGAAGATCCGCGGATCGTGGCCTGGCGTGGCTGGGCCTTCGGGGCGGGGCATTTCGCCGGCGCGCTGTTCTGGATCGTTGAACCCTTCTTCGTGGACCCCGTCCGTCATGGGTGGATGGCGCCCTTTGCGCTGTTGTTCATGGCCGGAGGGCTGGCGCTGTTCTGGGCGGCTGCGTTCTGGCTGGCGGCGCGCGTCTCGCGCGATCCGCGCCTGCGTAGCGCCTGGCTGGTGGTCACGCTCTGTGCCGTCGAGTTGCTGCGCGCGCATGTGCTGACCGGTTTCCCTTGGGCGATGATCGGTCATATCTGGATCGACAGCCCGCAGGTTCAACTCGCTTCCCTTGTCGGCGCCCATGGGTTGACGCTGCTGACCCTTGCCGCGGCGTCGGTTCCCGCAGTGCTGGGCGGGGGCCGCCGCAGTGCTTTCGGTTTCTTCGTCGGCGCGTTGCTGATCACCTGGGCCGGGAGCTATGGCCAGCAGCGCGTGCCCGAGGGTGTCGCCGCGCTGGCCGACCCGATGGTCCAGGTCCGGATTGTGCAGCCCAACGCGCCGCAGCATCAGAAGTGGGACCCGGACTGGATCCCGGTTTTCTACCGCCGGCAGCTTGCCCTGACCAGCGCCGCCCCGCCCCCGGATACGCCGCGCCCTGACCTTGTGATCTGGCCCGAGACCTCGGTGCCGTGGTTGCTGCAACATGCCGCCCCGGCCTTCGAGGAAATTGCCGAAGCGGGGCAGGGCGCGCAGAGCCTTGCCGGGCTTCAGCATCGGGCCCCGGATGGCGCCTGGTTCAACAGCCTGGTTGCGCTGGATGGCACCGGCGCGGTTACGGCCCGCTACGACAAGCACCACCTCGTGCCCTTTGGCGAATACATGCCGCTGGTGTCGCTCTTCGCGCGCGCTGGCATCTTCGGGCTCGCTGCGAACGAGACCGGCGGATACACGGCCGGGCCGGGACCGGCATTGCTCGACCTCGGTGCGGCGGGGAAGGTCTTGCCGCTGATCTGCTACGAGGCGATCTTTCCCAATGATATCGCCCGGGCGCCGGGACGGCCGGACTGGATCGCGCATGTGACCAATGATGCCTGGTTCGGCAAGCTCTCGGGCCCCTGGCAACATCTCGCGCTGGCACGATTGCGGGCGATCGAGCAAGGGCTGCCGGTGATGCGGGCGGCCAATACCGGGATATCCGCAGTGATCGACCCTTTTGGCCGGGTGCAGGCTTCCTTGCCGCTCGGCATGGCCGGCAAGATCGATGCCGCGCTGCCGGCCTCGCTTGCGCCGACGCTCTATGCGCGATCTGGCGAGTGGCCGGCTTTGCTCCTGTTGCTGGGTCTGACGGCTGTTTTGGGCGTGCTGTCGCGGCGCACGCATTCTGGTTGACCGCGCCTTCGGGCGGGCCTACTGAAATCCATCCTTTCGTCACAACGGCTTCCTGGCGTGGCGCAAAATCTGGATCAATGGAGCATTCATGTCCCGACAGAACTATATCTTTACCTCCGAATCCGTTTCGGAGGGGCATCCCGACAAGGTTTGCGACCGTATTTCCGATGCCGTCCTGGATTCCTTCCTGACCGAGGAACCGACGGCGCGCGTGGCCTGTGAGACCTTCGCGACCTCGGGCATGGTGGTGATTGGCGGCGAGGTTGGCCTGTCCGACCAGGAACGGCTCAAGACGTTCATGGGGTCGATCAGCCAGATCGCCCGCGACTGTATTCGGGACATCGGCTACGAGCAGGAGCAGTTTCACTGGAACACCTGCCGGGTGCTGAATTTCCTGCACGAGCAATCGGCACATATCGCCCAGGGCGTGGACCGCGAAGGCGCGGGCGACCAGGGGATCATGTTCGGCTATGCCGTGGACGAGACGCCGGAACTGATGCCGGCGCCGATCCAATATGCCCATGCGATCCTGCGGCGGCTGGCCGAGGTGCGCAAATCCGGTGCCGAGCCGAGCCTGCGGCCGGATGCCAAGTCCCAGCTTTCGATCCGCTACGAGGATGGCAAGCCGGTCGAGGTGACCTCTGTTGTGCTCTCGACCCAACATGCCGACGAAGCCCAGAAGTCGGACGATATCCGCGCAATCGTGGAGCCCTATATCCGTGACGTGCTGCCCACCGAATGGATCACTGACAAGACCGAGTGGTGGGTCAACCCGACCGGCACATTCGTCATCGGTGGTCCGGACGGGGATGCGGGGCTGACCGGGCGCAAGATCATCGTGGACACCTATGGGGGCGCGGCGCCCCATGGCGGTGGCGCGTTCTCCGGCAAGGACCCGACCAAGGTCGACCGCTCCGCAGCCTATGCGGCGCGCTACCTGGCCAAGAATATTGTCGCCGCTGGCATGGCCAAGCGCTGCTCGCTCCAGCTCAGCTACGCGATCGGTGTGGCCAAGCCGCTCTCGATCTATGTCGATACTTACGGGACCGGCGCTGTTGACGAGATGGCCATCGAACAGGCCGTGTCGAAGGTGATGGACCTGACCCCGCTCGGTATCCGCAACCATCTCGAACTCAACAAACCCATCTACCAGCGCACCGCGGCCTATGGCCATTTCGGCCGCGCGCCTGAGGCTGATGGCGGTTTCAGCTGGGAACGCACGGATCTTGTCGAAGCGCTGAAAAAGGCGGTCGTCTGACGAGAGGGTGCCGTGCGTCCGCAGAGGGTTTTGTCGCGCGGTGAGCGCGCGCAGAACGTGGATGTTTGAGCCGGACGCGGAAGAGCCCGGCTCAAACCGCTGGCGCCTGCCCGTCCCGGCGGGCATGGCGACCCGCCGCTCTGTGCGCAATCCGGACAGCTGATCTATGGGCCACTTGCGAACCAAGGATGCCTGTCTCTCGGGCAGGGGCGCTTGCGCCTGTTGTCCGCAGGTCGGCCGAAAAGACCTTACCGCCAGACCGTCGTGCGGCTGGCCAGCAGGCCCTGAAGCTTGGACAGAAGCCGGTGCGGTCTCGGCGAGATACCGGCCTCGAGCCGGTCGACGACCACCTCGACGGGACAGGGCAGGTCGGTGACCGGGTCGTGATAGCGCGGGTAGTCGATCAGGGTGGCGTGGATCAGCCCGGTGAGGCTCGGCCGCGCGCGGCGGCGTTCGGGAGCCGGGGCGAGATCCGTTGTCTGCCCCCAACCGGCGTAGAAGGGCGTGCCAAGGCAGGTCACCGCGCGGCCACGCAGCAGGGCCTCGAAACCCAGCAGAGACGTCAGGGTCCAGACCTCGTCCACCGCCTCGATCAGGGCAATCGGATCGGCGTCGCGCGCCACGACATCCGCGAGCTTCAGGGCCTCCGCCTCCGGAATGGCGCCCATCCGCAGGCCGATTTCGACATCGGGATGCGGCTTGTAGATCAGCACGGCATCGGGATTGGCGGCGCGAACAGCTTCGAGCAGGCCGAGATTGGTTCGGATCTCGCCGCAGCCGAGTTGGATCGAGGCATCATCCTCGACCTGCCCCGGTACCAGAATGCGCCTTCCTTCGGGAAGCGGCGGCAGGGCGGCGCTGCCAGTGTTGTATTTCGACAGAGCGGCCTGTGTCAGGCGGGTCTGAAGCCGCCCGGCCCGCAACAGCGCGTCCGCGGGCAAGTCGGTCGCGGCGGCGATCTGGCGCTCGAGGCGGCTCTCTTCGCCCGGGTCGTAATAGATCCCGAGATCGTCGCGCACCAGCGACATCGGCGGCACCAGGTCCGCGCCGAGACCGCGCGAGCGCAGGAAGCCATCCTCGACGCGAAACACCGGCACATTGGACGCAGCAGCGCCCGCCAGGATTGGCGAGTCGATCCGACCGGCCCAGCCGAGGATCGGGCGTTGCTCGGTCATGGCCCTGAGCACCGAGCCACCGGAGGGCAGGCCGAAGATCATCTTGTCCTGCTGGCCGTAGAAGCGGCGCAGGTGGGCGCGTTTCCACAGGCGCATGCCGGTGGCGACATAGCCATGCCGGTCCTCGCGGAAGGCGCGCAGACGGGCCTCGAACCCGTCGATCACGTCTTCCAGTTCGCAGAGCCGGTCCCGCCAGGGATCGTACCAGGTTGGGCGCAGGATCATCGCGGCAGCGAAGAGCTGTGCACGGGTGAGGCGGCGGTTGCGCCGGGGCAGGGGCTGTTCGTCCTCGGTCAGGCCCCAGCCAGCATAGAAGGGTTGGCCGAAGACGCGCGGTCGGTGGCCGGCAAGGATGGCTTCGAAACCAAGCTGGGAGGAGACCGTATAGACTGCAACCGCCCCGTTCAGCAGCGCCCATGGAGAATGCGGCTCGGTGCAGAGTTCGACAGGCCCTTGCGCGTCTTTCGGGCCGAAATGGCCTTCGCGGAGACGCGCCTGTGTCTCGGGATGGGTGCGCACCAGGATGCGTTGGCCGGGATGTTCGATCTGTGCAACCGCGAGCATCTCGCGGAAGCTTGAAGCCGTGCTCCCGGAATTGCGGATCGAGGCGTCTCCGATGGTCTGGTCAAGGACGAGGACGTAGCCGGGAGCCGGTGGTTCAAGCCCTGTGTTGAAGCTGTTGTATTTGCTTATCTGAATCCGCTTCAAGCGGTCCATGGAAGCGCGGGCACGGTCGAGCAATGCGGTGTTGTCGAGCGGGTCCATCAGCAGGGTCTGTTCCAACTCGGAGGGCTGGCGCGCGTCATAGTGCATTCCGAGCCGGTCAAGTTGCAATCCGACGGGTGCTTCGCCGGTCCGTCCCGGCTGAATCGAGCGCAGGAACGCGTCCTCGACCCGCAGCAGCCGCGCTCCGGAGCGTTCCGCCATGCGTTCGCCGCGCCAGGCGGTCGGGCTGTGCCCCCAGACGCCGACCCAATCCTCTGCGCCGGGACGCCCGGTCGTGACCTGCCAGCCCGCAAGCGAGAGGATGCGGCGGAGACGGCGGTTCAGGAAGCCGCCATTGTAAACGAAGAGCCGCCGCGGGGTTTCTTCCGCGGCGGGCTGTGAGTGGTGGTCCTTCACGCGAATGGCCTTAATTGGTCAGCGTTGCGTAGTTCGCCAGCGGTGTGAGAGTGCCGGTGATGGAGGAGAGGGTCTTTTGCCACGAGACGAAGGGGGCCTCGGTCACGTAGAGCGTGTCGTCGTCACGGATCGTGAAATCGCGGGCTTGGAACATGCCGTTCGGCTCCGTGAGGTCGAGCACATAGACGAAACGCTGGTCGCCGACGATGTCGGTCCGGCCCAGCACGGCGCGGGCCACCGGCTCGGGTTCATTGCGGAAAACGAAGACGCCGGTCGGATCCGCGAGGTTCGAGTTCAGCCCGCCGACCTGTGCGAGGGCTTCGATGGCCGAAAGCGTCTGGGTCTCGAAACGAACGCGGTTCTGGGTGCCGGTGGCGCCAAGCACGGAGAAGGCCCGGCTGTCTTCCTCGACAAGGATGCGGTCGCCGCCGCGCAGGGCGATGTCGAGGCGCTGGTCGCTGTGCAGATCGTCAAACCAGATCTTCGAGCTCTTGCCACCCCGAGAGACTGTGATCTGGGCGATCTCTGTCGGGACAGTGATACCGCCGGCCTGGGCCAGCATGGCGGAAAGGGTGCGGGTCGGCCGCGAAATCGGGTAGACGCCCTGCTGCGCGACGCCGCCCATGACGGAGACGGTTGCGCCATCGCCGGCGGCGCGGGTCACGAGCACCTGCGGGTCCGGTGTCTGGGCGTCGAGCTTTTCGGTGATGATCTGGCGCAGCCGCTCCGGCGTGTTGCCGGCAGCCTTGATACGGCCCGCATAAGGCACGAAGATGAAGCCGGAGCCGTCGACCTGCACCTCTTCGAGCACGGTCGCGGATTGGCCCTGGTTGGCAAGAAGACCGTCATCGACATTTTCCCAGACAGTCAGCGCCAGCGCGTCTCCGGGACGGATGGTGTCGGAGCCGACCTCGCCTGCATTCACGAACTCGCTGGTGAAGCCCAGCACCGGGGTGACGGAGGTGGCGCGGGTCACGCGGTCATTGACCGAGACGACAAAGGCATCGCCGTCTTCCATGACCGATCCGGAATAGATTTCCTTCTTTCCGGGACCAGCTCTCGGAAGGGCGCAAGCCGCAACGAGCGACGCGATTAAACACAGGACCAGGAACTTGGCCCAGCGGGACATTGTCTTTTGCACTGCTCGGGCCCCTTAGACGGATTTTGCCTCAAGTTTTGCCGCTAACCCTACAGGACTCAGGGAAAAAAGGAAGTCCGGCAGGGCGCGTTGAGGTGAGTGTTGCCATGTCGCCGCGATCCGGAGCGCATTATCCGGCGGATTTTAGCTGGTGCCGGGGCGCTGCCTTGCCCGTCGCCAGCGCGTCATAGGGGTCGAGCGGGGCGAGCATCATGTCGACGACCTGCCGCAGGAGCTGGCGGCGGCCTTTGGCGGAGTAGAAACCACCGGTCAGTTGCGAGGTTTCCAACAGGTAGGAGCGGTAGTCGCGATAGGCGCGGCTGTCCGGAGGGGTTGGCTCGGCGAAGAACTCGGCCACGGGCTGGGTGGAGACAAACTCGGGCTTGGCGAAGACGGCGCGGCCGAAGGCGCGGATCGGCAGGCCGCGCCAGAGCGCCTGTTGCCCGGCCGTGGAATTGACCGTGATCGCGGAACGCGCGTGGTCGAGCAGGGCGGCGAGCTTGCCGCCGCGCACGTAATGGACACGCTCGGACACACCGTGCTCGGCGGCGATCCGCAACACGTTCCGACGGATCGGTGTGCGGCCATCTTCGAGCGGATGGGCCTTGAAAACAAGGCGATGGTGGCGCGGCGCCCCCTCGGCAAACCCCGTGATGCAGGTTTCGAGGAAGTCGCTCATGGTCTCGAAGGGGCCGTGTTCCTGGAAGGAGGAATCATGTTCGAGCTGCAGGAGCGCGAGGTGATAGGGATAGCCGCCATGGGTTATGCGGTGGGTCGCGAACTGGCGGTCCAGCCAATGGACGGGCATGAGCAGGAGGCGGGCGACATGGAGCCGGAATTCGCGGGCCACGGGCAGGGCGCGATGAGGCCGGAAGTGGGTGTAGCGCCGGTTTCGGAACATGACATGCCAGTGATAGAGCGCGCCGAACCAGACATGGTGGCGCATGTCGCCCCAATGGGCAGGCACGCCGGGCAGGTCGAGATCCGATTGCGCCAGGGCCGTTCGCATGGTCTCGATATCGAGGGACATCAGCCGCGAATTGCCGTTGGAGCCGCCGCGTTCATAGGTCACCCAGTATGGGCGCAGGTACCCCTCCTCGAACACGTGGACCGTGATGCCGCGCGCCTTCGCGATCTCGACGGCGCGGGCATGGATCGGGCGGACATCGCCATAGAGGACGAGATCGGTGGTCCCCTGTGCCTCCACGATCTCGGCGAAGCGGTCCGGCCATGTCTCGACGGGGGCGTCGAAGCGAATGAAGCGATCCCGGTCCTTCCAGAACGCCTCGTCGCCCGCATTGAAGCCGACACGGGCCACCTCCGCGCCTGCCGCCAGCAGAATCCTGGCGAGCTGCTGGAAATAGGGGCCATGTGGCCCTTGCAGGAAAAGGAAGCGTCGGGAGGCGACGGCGGGGAGGCTGTTCGGGGTCAAGATCTCGCTCGTGGCTTGTCGGTTCCGCTTGGCCTAAGCTGCCGGGCGCGTCCTGTCACGCGGTTGTTGCGCTGGCGCGAGACTGTCGGCGAGACTGTGGCCGACCGTACCACGCCTCTTGCCCCCGTCGGTCCGTCCCGATACCTGCTTGGGCGATCAGAAGGAGGCTTTCCATGTTCACCGGAATCGTGACCGACATCGGCAAAATCAGGCATCTGGAGAACCGCGGTGACCTGCACGCGCGGATCGCGACGTCTTATGACATGGACGGTGTTGCCTTGGGTGCGTCGATCGCCTGCAACGGTGTCTGCCTGACGGTGGTGGAGAAGGGCGATGACTGGTTCGCGGTCGATATCTCCGCCGAATCCGTCTCCAAGACCAATATCGGGGGCTGGGCCGAGGGTGGCCGGATCAATCTCGAACGGGCGCTGAAGGTCGGCGACGAGCTGGGCGGGCACATCGTCTCGGGCCATGTCGACGGGGTGGCCGAGATCCTGCGGATGGAGGTCGAGGGGGAGAGCACGCGGGTTACCTTCCGCGCGCCCGAGGATCTGGCACGGTTCATCGCACCGAAAGGGTCGGTGGCGCTGAACGGCACCTCGCTGACCGTGAACGAGGTTGACGGCCGCGATTTCGGGGTCAATTTCATCCCGCATACGAAGGACGTGACGACCTGGGGGGCAGCGAAACCGGGCGATCTGATCAACCTGGAGATCGACACGCTGGCCCGCTACGTGGCGCGTCTGGCGGAGACGATCTGAGGCGGCTTGCCCGCAGCTGTGTTCGCGTGTTGCCAGCAGCCACTTTCGGACATCGGCACGGAACTCGGATGAGCACGGACACACGGCCGAAGGGCGCCGTGTCCGCGTTTCCTTGCGCCCACAGCGGAAGGCCGCAGAATCCGCAATGTGGACACGACAGACACAGCGCGGGCAAAGCCGTCCAGTCACCTCTTGGATCGGCTCTCCACCCCCTGTATGTAACGCGGGTCGAAACGGAGTTCAGGCCATGCGCAAGGCGACAATCGAACGGGCAACCACCGAGACGAAGATTTCGGTCGAGATCGATCTCGACGGGACCGGGCAATATGACTGCAAGACCGGTGTCGGCTTCTTCGATCACATGCTGGAGCAGCTCGCCCGGCACTCGCTGATCGACATGACGATCCGCGCCGATGGCGACCTGCATATCGACGACCACCACACGGTCGAAGATACCGGCATCGCGATCGGTCAGGCGCTGGTGGCCGCGCTCGGCGACAAGCGGGGCATCCGCCGCTATGGGTCCTGCCTGCTGGCGATGGACGACTCGCTGGTCCGGACCGCGCTCGACCTCTCTGCGCGCCCCTTCCTGGTGATGAACATGGAGTTCCCGACCCAGAAGATCGGCAATTTCGACACTGAACTCGTCCGCGAGTTCTTCCAGGCGCTCTCGACCCATGGCGGCATCACGCTCCATATCGATGCGTTGCATGGGGTCAATTCCCACCACATCGCCGAAGCCGGGTTCAAATCCGTCGCCCGCGCCCTGCGCGAAGCGGTCGAGCCGGACCCGCGCAAGGGGGACGAAATTCCTTCGACCAAGGGGATGCTGTAATGTCGCTGACCATTGTTGTCGATTACGAGAGCGGCAACCTGCACTCGGCAGAGAAGGCCTTCCAGCGCATGGCCGTGGAGGTCGGCGCTGGCGAGGTGATCATTTCCGGCAAGCCTGAGGACGTGGCCCGCGCGGACCGCGTGGTCTTGCCCGGCGATGGCGCCTATCCGGCCTGCAAGGCGGCCCTCGAGGGCCATTCAGGCCTGCATGAGGCGATCGAGGAAGCTGTGCGCGTCAAGGGCCGGCCTTTCATGGGGATCTGCATCGGCATGCAGATGATGGCGACCGTGGGTCGCGAATATGAAGACACGCCCGGTTTCGACTGGATCGGTGGCGAGGTGGTTCCCATCGCGCCGTCCGACACCGCGCTGAAAGTGCCGCATATGGGGTGGAACGATCTGATCGTGACGGGGACGCACCCGGTTCTGGACGGCATCGAGTCCGGGGATCATGCTTATTTCGTCCACTCATACCAGGTGAAGGTGGCCGACCCCGCGCATCGACTGGCCCATGCCGAATATGGCGGCGAGGTCACGGCGATCATCGGGCGAGACAACATGATCGGCACCCAGTTCCACCCGGAGAAGAGCCAGCGCGCTGGGCTGCGGATGATTTCGAACTTCCTGAGCTGGGCACCCTGACAGCGTCGCTCTCGGTCAAAGGCGGTCGGACTCTCGTTGATGTCCGGCGGGCGCAAGCGCCCCGCACGTGGCGCCAACGTCAGACGCCAGCGTCGACTTGTTTCTATGTCTGGTAGCGTATTTCCCTGATCATGCGAGCCTCACATCCGCTCCGATGCAAGGCTGCGGCATCCGTTTGTCGGGGCTTCGAGGCGGGGGCAGACCTATGGGCAGAACACTGACCGACATTGGCTCAGGGCAACGGCCGTGATCCCGCGCGGCCGGCCGGCCTCACAGCGAAGAAAATGCTCTGAGTTGGGTGTCTTTGGGTCATCGCGATGGACCGGGAGGATAGCCGCGTGACTTGTTTGCCCACAGAGCGTCGGGCTGGAATGTCCGCGCAGCCATCCACGTCGGATTTCGGACACCCAAACAAAAAAGGCGACGACACCAGGGAGGAGGAGGTGTCGTCGCCCAATCGGAATGACCCAGGGAGGAGGAGGGGCCGTCCGAGTTCGTTTGGTCTGGCCTTAGGCGCCGTAAGCGGCTTCGCGGGCCAGGGACTTGATCATGGCGCGGCTCAGGCCCAGATCGGCGAGCGCGCGGTCGGACAGCCCGGAGAGTTCCCGAACGGTCCGGCGATAGGTGCGGTACTGTTCCATCCGGACGCGGTAGGTCGCGATCGGGGCGGAGAGCCAGCTTGCGGAGGCGTTGGTGTTCAGCGTCGTTTCCATTGTCTTCAATCCTGTTCTGCTGGACGGCCCAGGGGGAGGGGACGGGCGCGCCATTCAATTTCCTGCGCTATTTCGGGACTACCTGTTAGCGCTATCTTCGAGAATTAAGATAAGCCTCCAGCCGGCTATGGGAATGGGTTGAATGAGCAATGCTGCTATGCAGCATTTGCAAGAGCCGTGTCACATTTGCTTCATTTTTCAGCATCTTCACGCCTGAACTCAACCATGAGGTTGGCTTGTTTCAGGCTTGGAAGGGAGGGGATGGGGGGCGCTGACGCAGGGTGGTTGCTCCCTGCTTTCCTGAGGTGGTCTGACTTGTCTGAACAGGTTTTGGGTGTTTCCCGAGTGGACTTCCGCCTCCGTCGTTGTGAGGAGGGGCGGCAGGTTGGTGGAAGGTGATTTTAAAGGAGCAGTATAGAGGACCTCCAGCACATCCTCAGAACCCATGCGGGTGCGGACTTCTACTGCCAGTGCCTGGCGGGTGTAGGTGGTTCAGGCTTGGCTATCTTCTGTTATTTCGTACCGCGATATGTGCGTGAGGCGGTTCGGCCTTGTCCACCGGTTGTCGGTCATTGCCGTTCTCCGTTCTCCCGCAAAGCCGTTATCAGCTTGTCCGACCAATCCACCATCAACGCCCGTCGCCGCTCAAGCAAATCCGACCGCGCGTAAGCCCGCTCTACATCTGACCCGAATTGATGCGCCAGCGCCGCCTCCGCCACCTCGCGCGGCGCTCCCGCTTCCTCAGCCGCCCAATCGCGGAACGTGCTGCGGAAACCATGCACCGTGTATTGCCCGCGCCCCATGCGCCGCAGGAGCATCAGCATCGACATGTTGGACAGGGCCCGGTGCCGCTTCTGCCCCTCGAAGACATAGGTGGAGGCCAACGGCTTCACCGCCTCCAGGATGCGGAGCATTTCCTCCGTCAGCGGAACCCGGTGCTGCACCCCGCCCTTCATCCGCGCCGCCGGGATCGTCCAGAGCCGCGCCTCCATGTCCACCTCCTCCCATGTCATCTCCAACACCTCTGACGTGCGACAGGCCGTCAGGATGGCGAATTGCAGCGCCCGTGCAGCCGTCGCGCTGCGCCCGTCCAGTTCCGCGTAGAAGGCGGGCAGGCCGCGCCACGTCCAGCACCGTCTTGAGGCGCTGGGCCAGCCGCCGCGCGGTCTCGTGCTTCTCCGTCCAGATGGGAGACAGGCACATCAGCACCTCCGGTTGCCCGATGGAATCCACCGGCATCCGGCCAATCTTGGGGAAGGCGTAGTCGCGCAGGGTGTTCAGCCATTGCTGCCCGTGCTTGGGGTTCTTCCAGGTCGGCAGGCGGTCGATATGCACTTGCCGGGACAGCTCCTCGAAACTCGGCACCTCCCGCTTGGCATTGTAACGCGGGTTGAGGCCCGATTTCGCCATGCGCCGATATTCCAGCGCCCGCTCGCGCGCTTGGCTCAGGGAAACGACATCGGCCCCGCCCAGCCCGAAATCGGTGCGCAGCGGCGCGCCCTTGGCGTTCTTCTGGCCCTTGACTGTGACACGAACAATCCAGCGCCGCGCCCCGGACGGGTCGACCACCAGATACAGCCCCGCGCCATCGCCATGCCGCCCCGGCCCCAGATTCTCCACCAGCCTCTTGGTCAGCTTGCCGCCCAGCGCCGCCATCTGTACCACCACTCATACCACGCAAGAAAAGGGTGCAGGCGCAACCGAATGAAATCCAGTGAAACCTCACAGGGAGAAAAGTCTTAGTATTTAGGGGTGTTTAGGCTGCTCAATGCCAGCCAGACAAATCATGAAAAAGGTGTGGGTGGCGGAGACGATGGGATTCGAACCCACGAGACCCTTCCGGGCCTACTCCCTTAGCAGGGGAGCGCCTTCGACCACTCGGCCACGTCTCCGCCGACCCGTATAAAGGTCCAAGCAAAAGATATACAAGGGGAAATTTCAGTTTCCTCGGTGTGTCGTCAACAGGGGCTCAAACCCTTGAAATGGCACCAAAAGGCACCGAATGGCATCCAGTATGGGCAAGATATGAGCAACGGATTTTGGCCATATCGTCGGCAATACCGACCTACCAAGCGAATTCTGACACGATCTGACTGCGCCATACGTCGCAGACGCAGGGGCGATTCTGGCCAACAGGGAACGCAGCTCTCGTCCTCATAGAGGCTTGTTCTGAGCTCATTGTCGGATGTTCATTCCCGTCTTTGGACCGCCGAACCGACCTCCTTTGCAAAACGGATGTGCGGACATGAGCAATGCCAAAACAGGCTGCAAGATGCAGCCGACAAACTGACTGCCGACGCCGCGGCCCGAGCAGCAAAAAATCTTGCCTCCTACCCCGATCTACGCCGATTTCCCGCGATCTTGGCATCAATGCTCCGCCACAGAGCGATAAAAAATCCCAGTAAAAACAAGAAATAAGGCAATGTTCGACACAAAGCCGACCGCAACGGCCCCGTCATACCCTGAAATCCGTGAGGGTTTTTCGGATAGATCTTACAAACATCTCTGGGCGGATACCCGCGTCAAGACAATTCGGGGTTCGGTCAACAAGTTTGCGAAGGTCTGTCGGGTGGCCCTGGACATCAGCGACCCGGCGGACAAACCTACGGACTCCGACCAGATCGCCTTCCAGTTCGCCGACATCCTCGCCAGCGGAAAGGTCCCCGAAGGACTGCGGGGTACGAACTCCGAAGGCACTCCTCGAACTGCTTTCCAACGTTCGGGCGGCCATCGACGTGATCAGAGGCCGGCGCGCTGGCAAAATCGCTCTGAGCCACCGGCAGGATGACTGGGCAGAACTCATCGCATACCTCAATGGCGAGCGTGGCGGGAACGTGATTTTCGGGAGCCAGGAAATGGTTGGGTAACCAGTCATTCAAACAGCCGAAAACTCTACCCGGAATCGCTTTCCTTGATTGCCACCATCCGACTTGGAGGTTCCCAAAACGCACCCGCCGCGCTCTGGACAGGGAAAGACCCAACCTCTGTTGGCAAGGTCCCGCAGAGCGGAAGCGCTCAATTCACCGCAAGGGCTCTCAACCGTCTTCCGTCCCGCGAGCTTGAACATCAAAGCTCCCTGCCGATGCAGGTATTGCGGCCACTCTGCGCTCGAGCGAAACCGACAGTCGATCAGGGTTTGGGCATCCCGCGCGACCGCGGGGAGGACGGGAGATGATGTCCCAAACAGTTTGGGTGCGCTTCGCGTTGCGTCACATTTCGGAACCGTCTGCAAAATGTGGCGCTATGCGTTGGACTCTCTACGGCTAGTTTATTGAAATAAAGTGATAAATTTTCGTGCGGGGAGTGCGCCGAAATCGCCCGATCTCAAGTGACCCAAAGAATGAGCGTAAAATGATCATAAAAAAGTACCAATACGGGTATTCTCGTTAGGCCCATCGGAGGGCCGGTACGAATGAGAGTGTGTAGAACAGCAGGCTCGGCGGCTTTTTTAAAAAATGAGGGTTGATTGGTGAAGGTCGT
>NZ_JAWMPX010000043.1:0-25881 GCF_033101155.1 Tropicimonas sp. TH_r6 | reverse complement strand
GAACCGGACATTCGCGGTCGCCAGAGCATAGTCCGGTTTTGGGTTCAGGGCCTCGATCGAGCGCAGACGCTTGCGCCCGCATCCGTCAGCGAGGCGCAGCGTATCCTCGGGCATTGTCCGCCGCCCTACCCTACGCGAACCTTGGCGCAATCAGTACTCGATCCGGAAGTGCAGCCGTGTGGCCGTCATCCCGCATCGCATGAGACAAGTTGACGTCTGGCATCGGCGGCCAGGCTTTTTGTCAGTTCAAAGGCTGTCGTCCTTCGACAAAGGAAAGAGGATTGTCCGCTGTAGTAGGCGCCGGAAGCGCAGGACTCCCGGTCTTCGCAAGCCGCGCGCAAGGGCCCTGACGCGGCGAAGCCATTTGGGAAAGATGGGGCGTCTTGCGACATGGGGCCAAGTTCAAGCACCATTCTATTGGCAAGGACCCGGGCCGGACGACCTGAATAGACGTTGGACAACGCAGTCAGATTCGGGGCCGAGGCGCTCAGGACCTTTCGGTAGATCGGGCTGATGGTCGCTTCATCGGTGAACAGATAGGCAGTGCCGACTTGAACCGCACAGGCGCCAAGGACAAAGGCCGCCGCAGTTCCGCGACCGTCCGCTATGCCGCCGGCAGCTATAACCGGGACGCTCACAGCGTCGGCAATCTGCGGAACGAGGGAGAACGTGCCGATCTGGGTCGCGATGTCATCACTGAGAAACATCCCCCTGTGACCGCCCGCCTCATAGCCCTGTGCAATGATTGCATCGCAGCCATTGGCCTCGAGCCAACGGGCTTCCTCAACTGTTGTCGCTGAACTGATGACCCTGCACCCGACGGCCTTGACCCGGGAGACCAGCGTCTGCGCGGGAAGTCCGAAGTGAAAGCTCACCACGGGAGGTGCGAACGCCTCGACGACCTCGCACAGGGACCGATCGAAACCGATTACCGGGGAGCTGCGCAGAGAATCCGGGAGAGCGAGGCCGAGTTCATCGTAGTAGCCGGCCAGTCTTGCCAGCCATTCCGTATCCCTCCGAGGATCGTGAGCCGGAGCTTGATGGGCGAAGAAATTCACATTGACCGGCCTGTCGGACTTACTGCGGAAGGCCGTCAGAGCGTTGCTCAGGTCATCCGCATCCATCGACGCACAGGCCAGAGCCCCGAGGCCGCCCGCCGCGCTGACGGCCAATGCCATGTCCAACCCGCTGGAGCCCGCCATCGGTGCCTGCAGGATCGGCAGATCGATGGAGAACAGGTCGCAAATTCGATTTCTTGCCCACATTTCGTTTTCCAATCGGGTCATCGTGGGCAGAAGGCCCAGTTTGGGTGTCGGAGGATTCGAGCTGTTCGCCACGCCATGTCGACGGTTGTCGTGCAGGGGCGTGAGATTAGGGGCCCGGACCGGTCAATCCGATCCCGTCTGCCAAGCGACCGAGACGTTCTGCGGATCCCGCAAGGCAAGGAACCAGGTATCCATTTCAAGCACCCTCTCGATCAGGTCCGAGACGCTATCGTCGGGTTCGTCAGTGTCGATGTGGATGGTGATCCGGGTTTCCAGCGGTGCGGCCCGGCCGCCGCCAAGACCGAAGATCGCGAGATCGTCGCTGGTTGTTTCGAGGTCGATATCGACCGACCGGAAGGTCAGCCCCTCGCGCGCCGCGGCCAGTTTGAGTGCGATGGCAACGCAACCAACAATGCCCGCGCGGGCGAAAAAACCGGGAGACGGCCCGCGTTCCTCCCCGCCCATGGCCGGGCCCATGTCCATGACGGCGCTGTGCCGTCCCTGCGTGACAGTGCACGCCACCCCGTCGCCGACGGTTCCGGACATGGTCGAGGTCGTGACGGCCCGGTCCGGGTCGGTAGACAGGCGCTGTATGACCTTCTCCTGGCAGGACCGAACATGTGCGTCCCGTTCCGCTTGTGGCACTGGGTTTCGAGGCCCGGTCAGTGCGATTGTCATGGTGTTTCCTCCGTCAGGCGGCGCGATGAGCGCGGTTGAGAACAAGATGATTGGAGAGGACCTCGGCATCGGCGCCAATGCCATCCATCAGCGCGGAACCGCGGCGCTGCAGGAATGGCAGGCCAAGCACATAGAGGCCGGGCGCGACAACACCGAGGGAATGATTGAGCTGCCCCTTGGCATTGAACACAGGGAGGTTGAGCCATCGGAAATCCGGACGGTAGCCGGTGGCCCAGATTATGGTTCGAATGCGCCCGTCCCGTAGCGAAAGCTCGAGCGAAGGCTCCGTAGCCACGCGGGTTGGCTCAAGCCGTTCCGCCGCACCGAGCCCGCTGAGGGATTGCTGTTCTGCCCAGATATCGAAGCCGTCGAGCAGCCGGTTCATCTTCAGATCCGACAGCGCGCATTGATTGGCCAGCGACCCGGAAAACTGCGCAAACCCGTCCCGAATGCCGGCCAACCTGCCGACCATCTCGACGCCCAGAGCCTCAAGTGTGTTCAGATCCAGTGCGGCGAAGGACCTGTCGCCAGTCAACTGGAGCGATGGCACCCGGCGGGCGCGGTCAATGTCGTCAACCTCGTCCACGCGGGTCTCCAGTACGCCGCTCCGATCCATCCACCATTGAATGTCTCGCCCGCGATAAT
The DNA here is from genome assembly GCF_033101155.1 of Tropicimonas sp. TH_r6. Taxonomy (NCBI): domain Bacteria; kingdom Pseudomonadati; phylum Pseudomonadota; class Alphaproteobacteria; order Rhodobacterales; family Roseobacteraceae; genus Tropicimonas; species Tropicimonas sp. TH_r6. The sequence goes on along the minus strand of NZ_JAWMPX010000043.1, from coordinate 23,293 downwards.
TTCGTGGAACACGAATATGCGCCCCGACTGACAGAGTGACGTCATGACCCGCGCGGCGAAGCTCCGCGGCGAGTTGCATCCCGCTGGCAGAGGCTCCGACGACCAGGACGCCACCCGGATCAAGCTGCGCGGCTGTCTTGTAGGTCATGGGCGTGAGGCTGGTGACGCTCGACGGCAAACTGTCCGCCAACTTCGGGATGTGTGCCCGTGCGCAGGCCCCGGTCGCCAGAACAACGTTGTCACAGGTCCAGGCTCCCTTGGTCGTGTCGACCCGATAGCCAAATCCCTGAAGCGAAACGGACGTGACGGCGGTGCGATCTTCGATCGGCGCCATGCAGTGCTCGGCGTATCCGCGCAGATAGGCGGTGACCTGCGGCATGGTCATGAAACCGTCCGGATTGTCGCCGGAATAGGAATAGCCCGGCAGGCGGCTCTGCCAGTTCGGGGTCAGCAAACGCAGGCTGTCCCAACGTTCGTTGATCCACGCGTTCGCAATCTCGCCCCGCTCGATCACCACATGGGCAACCGAGCGGTCCGAGAGGTGTTTGCTCATAGCGAGCCCGGCCTGACCGGCGCCGATGATGACGGTCGATATATGCTTCACGACACTCGCCCTTTCTATGGTGTTCAGGATCAGGCCAGGTCCACGTGGACGTTGGTCGGATTGGTCAGGAGGTCGAAAACGGCCGAGCGCTTCTGGGACTGTGCCACCAGCGCGCGGATGTCTTCTTCCGTCGCATCGGCGTCGATTTCGAACCGGACCCGGACCGAGTTGAACCCGTTGCGAATGTCCGGATCCATGCCGAGGATCCCGCGCACGTCGATGTCGCCTTCGACGATGGCCTGCACCTTGCGCAGCTGGATGCCGCGATGCTGGGCCACGGCGGCCACGCCTCCGGTCAGGCAGCTCGCCAGTGCGGAGAGGACAATCTCGGGCGGCGTCGGGGCGGTGTCGCGGGCGGCAAACACCGCGGGGTGGTCGGAAGCGATCGTGAAGGTTTCCTCGCGCTCATGTTCCTGCCCCAGGCCGAAATAGCCATTGATCGCATTGCTGCTTTCCGTGCCGCTGACCCAGTCACAGGTACTGCGGAAGGTGAACGCGGCCGCTTCGGGCATCTCGGTGAAAGCGCCCCGCGCGCCGATCAGGGCTTCGGTGTTGACGCCATTGTCCACAATGGTTTCGGTGTGAATTGTCATTTTCTTTCCTTTCAAGGGGTTGGGTGTGTGATGGTGTGAGTCAGCCTGCGGGATTGCGGGCGGTGATGAGCCAGGAGGAACTGTCCATCCACAGTCCTCGCTCGGTGGTCTCGATATCGCTGAACATGTCCGACAGCGCGGCTTCGACATCCGCGCGCCGTTCCTCGCCAAGGGCTCCGGCTTCGCGGAAGGTTTCCCCCGCGGGGCCAAGCGCCAACTGGAAGGAAATGGCTTCTTCCACGCTGCGCCCGACCATGACTTTTGCGTCGATGCGTTCGAAGGCGATATTGGTGAAGCCGGCGGCTTCCATCTGGGCGCGTGTGGTGGCCTCGTCCGCCATCGAAAACGGGCCCGGACCACAGGTTCTCGCGTCCTCCCCGGGTTTGGGCAAGATGGACTGCACCACGTCCCGGGCGCTGTTCAGCCAGGGGTTGTCGTCCTTCTCGCGCCAGACAATGTGGGCCATGCGGCCGCCGGAGGACATTGCTGCACGCATGGCCCGCAGCCCGACCACCGGGTTGGCAAAGAACATCGTTCCAAAGCGTGCGAAGACAAAGTCGAACCCAGCCTCGCCGGCACCCTGCTCGATGTCGTGGCAGGAGAACCGAACATTCGGCGCGCTGTTCTGGCCCGCACAGAGCCGGGCGTGATCGATGAATGCCTGGCAGCAGTCGACACCAAGGACATCGCCCTGCACACCAACGCGCCTTGCCAACTCGATCGCCGTGTCGCCGAACCCACACCCTACATCCAGAACCCGGTCACCTTGGCGAACATCCAGTTGCGGCATGACCGCAGCGCTATGGCGCGACAGCCCGCCCACCAGGATGTGGCGGTACTGCACGAATTTCGGCGCAAGAATATCGTTCCAGAAGACGACGAGAGGCGACGCTTCAACGTCGAAAACCTGGGGGTCATATATGCTCATTTTCGCTCTCCATGCCCTGAATTGGGCTGCGTTGGGCTGCTGTCCGGGGAAGTCCCGGATCCGATGACCCAATGTTTAGAGAGCGGTGCTCACGCCGAATACTTCACAGGCTATAGCGATGCGCTACAGAAATCGGAGCAACCAACTACACAAAATGAAGTGAAAATGGTATTCCCGGACGGAGGGAGGCCCGCGGGATGCACTACAACCAGTTCTGCCCCATCGCCAAAGCCACGGAGATTCTTGGTGAGAAATGGACGATCCTGATCGTCCGGGAGGTCCTGATGGGCGGCCGCCGGTTCAATGAGTTGCAACGCGGATTGGGAGATATTTCGCCCGCGCTTCTGACAAGCCGTCTGAAGATGCTGGAGCAGAAGGGGATGATCGTTCGTCGCCGGATTCCCGGGCAACGCGGCTACGAGTATTACCCGACAGAGGCCTGCGAGGCCCTCTTGCCCATCATAATGGCATTGGGGGAATGGTCTCTGCTCTGGGCACGGCACACGATCCTGGACGCTGACCTCGATGTGGAATTCCTGATGTTCTATCTCGAACGCAGCATCGACCCATCCAAGCTGATCGGCACCGAAACGGTCATCAAGTTCCGTTTTGCTGACCTTTCCGAACAGCCAGAGTGGTGGCTGCTTGTCCGAAACGACAAGGCGCAGGTGTGCCTCAAGGATCCCGGCAAGGACGTGAACGTCTACTTTGATTGCTCGGTCCGCACCATGCACGATGTCTGGATGGGCGATCGCACATATCGAGAGGCGATGAAATCCGGCGATCTGTCGATACAGGGCGATCCCGCCTTGACGCGAAATGTCCAGTCATGGCTGACGCCGAGTGCCTATATCGACGCAGATCGGTCTCCTCTTCCCCTGGACTGACCCGTGCAAAGATGTGGAGGGGCTCGACAATGAGTTTCGTCCGGGAGCCGCGCCTGGACGATTCCGGTTTTCGGCGTCCATCCACCACCGAGGCATCCCCAGCCATTGAACGCCGTTTTCTGAAACATGTGTAAGAATGATCGCGAAGCGGACACTCGTGCGTGTTGCGGGGAAAGTCGGCTCCCCGCCCTTCTTGACTGATGCTGCGCGCGGGACCGATGGCTGCCTTGGCTCGCTTCAGCCGTTCGCCGCAGTCGGAACTAATGACCGCTGTCGGCCGTTCACGTTCGTTCAGACCCATGGGCTTTCGGGCTGAAAGGGCCGCTGCCCGGACCAGCGAGAAGGCCGCAGCGAATGATCGTGTCGGCCCAACTCGCATTATTCAGCGCATCGGCCAAACTATGGCTCTGGGCCCGCTGCCGTCCGCCGCAACGGGCACGAAAGACCCTTTAAGGGCTGAGCTAAATCTACTTTTCTTGAGCGCCAAGCATCCATCATGTTGCGGAAAGGTGGGCGCAGCCTACCCTCGTCATACGAAGGATATGCACGTCACGGGAGCGAGCAGTTGCCACCTCTCAACCCACTCACCCCAAACGGTAGTTCGGGCTTTCGCGGGTAATTTGCACATCGTGGACATGGCTCTCCTTGAGCCCTGCCCCTGTGATCTTGACGAACTGGCAGCCGCGCCGCATCTCTTCCACGGTGGCCATGCCCGTGTAGCCCATCGCTGCGCGCAACCCGCCCACGAGCTGGTGGATCACCGAATAGGCCGGCCCTTTGTAGGGCACCTGGCCTTCGATGCCTTCCGGCACCAGCTTGTCGGAGGCCGCATCCTTCTGGAAGTACCGATCCGCCGAACCCCGCGCCATGGCGCCGAGCGAGCCCATGCCGCGATAGGATTTGAAGCTGCGGCCTTGATAGAGGATGACCTCGCCCGGGCTCTCGTCGGTGCCGGCCAGCATCGAGCCGACCATGGCGCAGGAGGCGCCCGCCGCGATCGCCTTGGCGAAGTCGCCGGAGAACTTGATGCCGCCATCCGCGATCACCGGAACGCCGCTTTCAGCGGCTGCCTCTGCGCAATCCGAGATTGCCGTAAGCTGCGGCACACCGACCCCCGCGACCATCCGCGTCGTGCAGATTGAGCCAGGACCGATCCCGACCTTGATCGCGTCGGCACCGGCGCCGATCAGCGTCCGTGTGGCCTCCCCCGTCGCCACGTTTCCGGCAACGATCTGGACGTCGTTGGAGAGCATCTTCGCCCGCTCCACGGCCTTGGCCACGCCTTCGGAATGACCATGGGCGGTGTCGATCACAATCATGTCGACTCCCGCATCGACCAACGCCTGGCTGCGTTCGAAGCCAGCTTCGCCCACCGTCGAGGCGCCCGCGACGCGCAGCCGGCCCAGTTCGTCCTTGCAGGCCTGCGGGTTGAGCACCGCCTGGTCGATATCACGCAGCGTCAGAAGGCCGGTGAGCTTGCCAGAGGCATCGGTCACCAGCAGCTTCTCGATCCTTCGCTCGCGCATCATGGCTCGGGCCTCGCCGTGATCGGCGGGCTCATGCAGGATGGCGAGATTATCGGAAGTCATCATGGCGCGAACCGGCGTCGCGTCATCGTTGGCAAAGCGCATGTCGCGATTGGTGACGATACCGACCACGAGGCCGCTCTCGTCCACCACCGGGAAACCGGAGATGTTGTAGCGCGCCTGCAGCGCCTTGGCGTCGGCCAGGGTCTGCTCTGCCGTCAGCGTGACCGGGTTGTAGACAATGCCGCTCTCGAAACGCTTGACGCGGCGGATCTGGCGCGCTTGCTCCTCGATGTCGAGATTGCGGTGGATCACCCCGATCCCGCCCATCTGGGCCATGGTGATCGCCATCTGGGCTTCGGTCACCGTATCCATCGCCGAACTCAGCAGCGGGATATTCATCCGGACCTTCTTGGTCACATAGGTGGACGTATCCGCGGTCGACGGCAGCACGGAGCTGCGGGCGGGTACGAGCAGAACGTCATCGAAGGTCAGTGCCTCACGAATCTCCATCACACTCTCCTTGAGGGGGGTCGTTTGGCGCATCCCCTATACATGGATTTACGCCATATGAAACCCCATATCGCCGACTTCCCCTTTGGCGGGACCAGATTTTGTGGCGATCTCTGCAGCCTGTCACCTTGATCGGAAAGCGGGCGGTTCGATCTGCCCTGTTTCGACCTCTCGGCCTTTCCGAAGTCGGGTGCTGGTAACGGTGACCACTCCCCGCGTCATCACCACGCCCCGGACCGATGCCCGCTCCGGCAATGTTGCCCAAGGCCTGAGCAGCTGCCCCAATCCCGGGCATCGGCGGAATCGCTGTCGCCAAGGGTCGGCAAACCTGCCATAGCCGCCCCAACTGGCAGAAACCCCGAGAGGAACGCCACATGAGTGATCTTACCGAGTCCGGCCGGCAGGTCATCGCCGATATCGCCGCCCGCTATGGCCTGTCCCAGGACGCTGTCGAACAGATGGCCCGCGCCGTCTCAAATGGCGGCGGCACCATGGCGCAGTTCAACATCCCCGAACTGGGCGGCGGTGGCCAGTGGATGGCCGGCGGCATGACCATGGTGGGCGACATGTTCAACCACGGGCTCAAGGCGACGGTAGACGGGCTCTGTGCCGAGCTCTCCAACGGAATGGCCAATGCGCCCTTCTTCAAGCGGCCCCAAACAATCGCCGGCGCGGCCTGGTGGCCCGCCGATCTTGGCCAACCAAGCTCGGTGGGGGGGCAGAACCAGTTTCGCTACGCCTATTTCCCGCAAGCCTGCCGCGTGGCGCTCGATCCCGGGAATGGTACTCCTGTCGTGCTGCTCGACACGCTCGATCACCAGATCGGCGGCTTCTCGCAGCAGCAATCGGGATATGGTGACCCGTTCGGCGGCGTGAGCTTCTCCAGCCAATATGGTCAGTTCGCCCTGTCGAGCCTGCCGCGTATTGGTGCTCCTGCGCCGCAACCTGAACCGGTGCCCCAGCCTGAACCGATCCCGCAGCAGGTCCAGCCGGACTTCCAGCAACCGGAGCCCATGCCAACGGTCGCCGAGGCCCCGGCCCCTTCTGCGCAACCAGCACAAGCCCCGACCGATATTGCCGAAATACTTGGCACGATCGAAAAGCTCGCAGCGCTGCGAGATGCCGGCGCCCTGACGGAGGAAGAGTTCTCCGCCAAGAAGGTCGAACTGCTGGCGCGGCTCTGAGCCGCGCCATCGTGGCGCCGGAGCTGCCTCCGGCGCCTTAACCGTATTTCGCTTTCATCGCATCCGCCTGGGCGCGGATCGCCGAGGCGCAGATCGCAGCATCGGCGCCAACGCCCATGAACCGCACGCCGAGATCGATGAAGCGCTGATACATCGCCTCCTCGTAGAAGATGATCCCGGCCGGCTTGCCCGCCGCGCGGATGGTCTTCAACGCGTTCTCGATCGCCGCCATCGGCTCGGGCGCGGTGGGCGTATCCCGATACCCCATATCGGCGGAGAGATCGGCCGGACCGACGAAGACGCAATCGACGCCGGGCACATTGGCGATCTCGGTCAGGTTTTCGAGCGCGGTGCGGGTCTCGGCCTGGACGATGACGCAGATCTCGTCATTGGCGGTCTGCTCATAATCGGCGATCTGACCCCAGTTCGACGCCCGCGACAGGCCGGCGGCGCGGCCGCGAATGCCCTCGGGCGGGTATTTGCACGCGGCGACGACCCGGGCGGCTTGTTCGGCCGTGTCCACCATCGGCACGACAATCGTCTGAACGCCGAGATCGAGCACCTGCTTGAGCATCCAGCCCTCGTCCCAGGGCACGCGCACGGCGGTCGCCGCCGGGTGGCCCTGCATGGCGCTGAGCTGGGCGTGGATCATCTCCAGCGTGTTCGGTCCGTGTTCGCCATCGACGAGACACCAGTCGAAGCCAGCGCTGGCCGCGATAGCCGCAATGGCGGGGTGGCCGAGATTGAGCCAGCAGCCCATTTGCAGACGATCTTCGGCAAGGGCTTGTTTTATCGTATTTTTAGGTGCGGGCATAGGGCAACTCGAGAGGTTTGAGGGAATGGGGAGCGCTGTCCCCTGCCCTGCGGTCTAGACCTCGGGGTCCAACAACGACACGCGCCTTTCCGTCGCGGCAGAAACACCAGAAAAGAAGACCGCCCCGAAGGGCGGCCATCCTGCGATCCGATGAGAGCTGACTTAGCGATAGAGCAGCGATTTTCCATTCATGAAGACATGGACCTTCTCGGGATTGGCCGTGAGATTCAGCGTCTTTCCTTTCAACCCGCGATGGATGCCCGGCAGCTTGGCGATGACAGGCTCCCCGCCTTCCTTGTCCGGGCTGAAAAAGAGCAGCGTGACCTCGCCGAGGTTTTCCTGAACATTGACGTTGCCCGTGAAGGAGTTCGCAACGTCATCCGTGAGTTGCAGGTCCTCCGGGCGCATTCCGACATTGACCTTGCCACCCATATCCGTCTCCGTGGAGGGATAGGCCGAAAGGATCGAGCCATGTCCGCCTTCAAGCGCGATACGGGTCTGTTCGCCGGTCTGGGTGATCTCGCCGGGGAAGAGGTTCATGGCAGGCGAGCCGATGAACTGGGCCACGAACTCGTTCTCCGGGCGCTCATAGAGATCCAGCGGTGTACCGACCTGGCTGATGCCCTTGTCGGCCAGCACCACGATGCGGCTCGCAAGCGTCATCGCTTCGACCTGGTCATGGGTGACATAGATCATCGTCCGGTCGGGCATGCTCTCCTTGAGTTGGGCGATCTCCAGACGCGTGGCGACACGCAGGGCGGCGTCCAGGTTGGAGAGCGGCTCGTCGAAGAGGAAGACCTTGGGATCGCGCACGATGCAGCGGCCGATGGCCACCCGCTGGCGCTGACCACCCGAGAGCGCCTTGGGAAGACGGTCGAGATAGGGGGTGAGCTGGAGGATATCGGCGGCCTTGTTGACCGCGTCGTCGATCTCCTGCTTGCTCAGCTTGGCCAGCTTCAGCGCGAAGGCCATGTTGTCTCGCACGGTCATATGCGGATAAAGCGCGTAGCTCTGGAAGACCATCGCGATGCCGCGCTGCGCGGGCGGCACGTCATTGACCACCTGATCGTCGATCTGCAACTCGCCGGCGGTGATCTTCTCCAGCCCGGCGATCATCCGCAGCAACGTGGACTTGCCACAGCCGGAGGGGCCGACGAAGACGATCAACTCGCCCGCTTCGATATCGAGATTGATGTCCTTCAGGACGTCGACATCGCCATAGCTCTTGGCGACACTCGTGAGTTTCAATCCTGCCATGATCCCCTCCTCAGGCGTCCCGGGCGGTGGCAAAGACCGCCTGATACGGCGGCAGGGTGGCCCTGCCGGCTGCGATTGTCGAGTTGAATGGTGCGTCAGAGACATGCGCCCAATTGCCCGCGGGCAACTCGAGGCGGCACGCCGCGTCGGCAAGGTTGAAGGCGCAATAGACGCTGCGGTTTCCATGCTCCCGGATGAAGACGAGGAGGTCTTCCTCGACCACGAGCGGCCGGAAATCGCCCGTCTGCAGCGCCGGAAGCGATTTTCGCAGGGCGATGATCTTGCGATAGAAGTTCAGGACCGAGTTCGGGTCCCGATCCTCGGCCGCTGCGGACATACGCCTGTGACCGGTCGAGACCGGCAGCCAGGGCTTGCCCGTTGAGAAGCCGCTATTTTTCTGCTCGCGGTCCCAGACCATCGGCGTACGGCAGCCATCCCGCCCCTTGAATTTCGGCCAGAAGCGCTTGCCATAGGGGTCCTGAAGGTCTTCGAAGGCGATGTCGGCCTCTGTCAGACCGAGCTCCTCGCCCTGGTAGAGGCAGACCGTGCCCTTGAGCGCCATCAACAGGGCCGCATAGAGACGCTGCTTGGTCTGGGACAGGTCCCAGCGGGAGGTGTGACGGACCACATCATGGTTGGAATAGGCCCAGCAGGCCCAGCCATCCGAGGCCAGCGCGTCAAAGGTCTGCACCACGTCAGCGATGTGAGGACCGGTCGGCAACTCGTTGGAAAGAAGCGCAAAGTCGTAACACATATGCAGCTTGTCGCCACCGGATGTGTATTCCGCCTGCACCTCGGCGCCACGCTGGCTCTCGCCGACCTCGCCAACGGATGTAATGGCGTCGTATTCATTCATAAGGCGACGAAGTTTGCGAAGGAAATCAAGGTTTTCCGGGCGTGACTTGTCGAAGAGGTGGTTTTGGAAGTTATAGGGGTTCACCGCCGGGGCGGTCTTGTCATTTATCTCTTCAGGGGCCAGCGGAGGATTGTCTCGCAGATACTTGTCATGCACATAGAAATTGACCGTATCGAGACGGAATCCATCGACCCCGCGCTCCAGCCAGAACCGGGCCACGTCGATCAACGCCTCCTGCACCTCCGGTTCGTGGAAGTTCAGATCCGCCTGCTCGATCAGGAAGTTGTGCATGTAATACTGCATCCGCTCCCCGTCCCATTCCCAGGCGGAGCCGCCAAAGATCGAGAGCCAGTTGTTGGGCGGCGTGCCGTCGAGCTTCGGATCGGCCCAGACATACCAGTTTGCCTTGGGATTCGAACGGCTTGCACGGCTTTCCTCGAACCAGGGATGCTCGGTCGAGGTGTGCGAGAGCACGAGGTCGATCATGACCTTGATGCCGCGCCCATGCGCCTCGGCGATGAGCCGGTCGAAATCGCCCAGCGTGCCGAACATCGGATCGATATCGCGGTAATCCGACACGTCATAGCCAAAATCGAGCATCGGCGAGGTGAAGAAGGGCGAGATCCAGATGCAGTCGATGCCGAGCTTCTCGATATAGGGCAGCCGGTCGATGATGCCGGGGATGTCGCCGATCCCGTCACCATTGCTGTCCTGGTAGGAGCGCGGATAGATCTGGTAGATCACCGCACCCTTCCACCAATCGGGATCGGTGGAAGATTTGTTTATGATATCAGTCATGTACGAGCCCTACTTCACGGAGCCGGCGAGAAGGCCGCGCACCAGGTAGCGTTGCATTGCGAAGAAGACGGCGATCGGAATGGCCATGGAGATGAAGGCCGCCGTGGCGAGAATTTCCCAGTCGCCGCCGCGGGTTCCGAGCATCTCGACGATCTGCTTGGTCATCACCGTAGTCTCGCCCGAACTGTCGATCAGGAACACCATCGCCACCAGCAGGTCGTTCCAGGTCCAGAGGAACTGGAAGATGGCGAAGGAGGCGAGCGCCGGGAAGGAGAGCGGCAGGATGATCTTCACGAAGATCTGGAAATCCGTCGCCCCGTCCACCTTGGCATTCTCGATGATGTCCCGCGGCAGGCCGACCATGTAGTTTCGCAGTAGGTAGATCGCGAGTGGCAGGCCGAAGCCGGTATGCGCCAGCCAGACCCCGAGATAGCCCTTTCCGATGCCGATATTGTTGTGGAATTTCAACAGCGGTATCAGCGCAAGTTGAAGTGGCACAACGAGCAGTCCGACGACGCAGGCGATCAGCAGAGCCCGCCCCGGAAACTCCATCCAGGCCAGCGCATAGGCGGCGAAGGCCGCGATCAGGATCGGGATGATCGTCGCAGGGATGGTCACTGTGAGGGTCGAGAAGAAGGCCTTGGACATGCCTTCCGAGTTCTGTGGATCGAACAGCATGAACTCGTAATTGCCGGTGGTGAATTCGGGCGGCGTGGTGGCGGTGAAGAAGATTCGTTGCCCGCGCGAACCGGAGAATTCCTCCGGGTTCTCCATCCGGTAGCTGCCATCTGCGGCCAGCGTGATGGTGCCGCCCTTGTTCAACTCGACCACATCGCCGGTTTGGTAAGCGTCGATCGCGCGCGAGGAGATTCCCCAATGCGCAATCTCGCCGGTTGCACGGCTGTCGAAGATATTGCCCTCGATCACGTAGAGCCCGTCGATCTGAGTCTGTTCGGTTGGCGAGGCACCCCGGATCACTTCATTCTGCTCGGTCGGGAAGAGCGCCTTCCACCAGCCGGTGGCCGAGATCTGGTCTGCGGTCCGAAAGGACGAGACGAAGAGGCCGACCGTCGGGAAGAGCCAGAGAATGACCAGGAAGGCCACCGAGAGATGAACCGCCCATGTCAGGCTGGATTTATGTCCTGCGATATTGTCCATGATCCGCCCCTTTACCGCATTTCCTTGCGCGCATTGCGCACGTTCCAGACCAGGATTGGTGTGACCAGCAGCATGATGATCATCGCTGCGGCCGAGCCCGTGCCCCAGTCATTGGAGCGGAACAGCTTGTCATACATGTAATTGGCGAGCACCTGTGTGCCCCACTGGCCATTGGTCATGGTGAAGACGATGTCGAAGACCTTGAGCACGACCAGCGTGATCGTTGTCCAGACCACGACGATGGTCGGCATGATCTGCGGCACCTTGATCTTGAAAAAGATCTGAAACGGGTTCGCGCCATCGACGATCGCGGCCTCGACAGTCTCTTCCGGGATGCCGCGCAGGGCGGCAGACAGGATGACCATGGCAAAACCGGTCTGGATCCAGACCAGAACGATCATGAGAAAGAAGTTGTTCCAGACAGGCAGGGTGAGCCATTGCTGCGGCTCCCCGCCAATCGCGACCCAAATGGCGTTGAGAATACCGATCTGTTCGACATCGATGGGGCGGGATTCATAGATCAGTTTCCAGATCACCGAGGCGCCGACCATGGAGATCGCCATCGGCATGAAGATCATCATCTTGGCGACGTTGCCCCAGAAGATCCGGTCTGTCAGCTGTGCCGCCAGCAGGCCGAAGACGGTGGACATGGCGGGCACGAAGACGAGCCAGAGCATGTTGTTGCGCATGGCTTCCCAGAACTTCTGCTCACCGAACATGAAGGTGTAGTTGCCAAAGCCGATCCCGCCATTGCGCTGAATCAGCGACAGGCGCAGCGTCTCGAAGACCGGGTAGGTCAGGTAGAGCCCGAGCGCGAGGATGGCCGGGGCGAGGAAGAGCCAGGGCCGGATCATGTTGGCGTGTGAGATATTGTGGCCGGCGGTGGTTGGCCCGGTGGCGAAGACGAAATCCTTCAGCCGCCAGAGCCCGAAGATCACACCGGCAACGACCAGCAGCCAGAAAATGCCGCCGGCGGTGGCGATGCTGCCAACCCCGACCGCGACAAGATAGAGCGCCAGCATGAGCAGCGCCGGAATCCCGAAGAGGAAGATCGTGCCGAGCCTGCGCCGTCCCGCTGTCTGCTCCGCTGTCATGGCGCGGGCCGGGAGGAGGAACTTGTCGAGCAGGAAATTGGAGAAGATGAAGTATCCGACGCAGCCGCCGACACCGATGATGATTGTGATGAGCCCTTGCAAGGCCGGATGCATGTGGATCCCCTCCCGAACCGTCTCAGCGCCCTTGCGCTCAGCCTTTCACGGGGTGGCCCGCCGGATCAGCGGGCCACCTGTTTCTTTTCGCGCGACGCTTACTTCAGCGCGTCCCAGGATTGCTGGATGTCGTCGGCCACGGCCTTGGCATCCTTGCCTCCGGTATAATCGACCATGCCGGTCCAGAAGGAGCCGGCGCCCACTGCGGCGGGCATCAGGTCGGAGCCGTCAAAGCGGAAGGTGGTCGCGCCGAGCAGGATCTCGCCCTGCTTGCGCAGGATGCCGTCCTTGTAGGCGTCGAGGGACACGCCGGTATGCGGGGTCAGGAAGCCCGTCTGCGCCATCAGCACCTCATGGGCGAGCGGCAGCGTGAAGAACTCCATCAGCGCCGTGGTGGCGTCCGACGGGTCGGTGATGGCCATCAGCGTGCCTGCGCCCAGAACCGGGTTGCCCAGGTCCTTTTCTGCATAGCCCGGCAGGTAGAAGAAGTCGGCATCTTCACCCGGCACCACGTCTTCGGGGAAGAAGGCGGTGGCGAAGGAGGCCTGGCGGTGCATGTAGCATTGCGGCGGCGAGGAGAAGAGGCCCTTCGGGCTGTCGCGGAAGTCGGTGGAGGCAACCGCGCCGGAACCGCCGGAGACGAAATCGTCATTGCGGGCGAACCAGCCATATTCCTCGATCGCAGCAACCACGCGCTCGTCATTGAAGGGCATCTCGTTGGAGACCCATGCGTCATAGACCTCGGGCGGCTGCGTGCGCAGCATCATGTCCTCGACCCAGTCGGTGGCCGGCCAGCCGGTCGCGGCGCCGGAGCCCAGACCGATGCACCACGGCGTCTCGCCATCGGCGGCGATCTGCTCGGTCAGCGCCCTGAGATCTTCCATCGACTCGGGGATCTCGTAGCCGGCATCCTCGAAGTTCTCCGGGGAGTACCAGACGATGGATTTGAGGTTCACGTTGTAGAAGAAGCCGTAAAACTCGCCCTTGTAGGAGCCGAGGTCGACCCAGGACTGGCCAGCGGCGTAATTGTCGGTGACCCATTGTTTCATGTCGTCGCTGAGCGGCGTGAGCTGGCCTTTCTCGGCGAGCACGGCGGCGAGGCCGGGTTGCGGGAAAACGGCGATATTCGGGGCCGAGCCGGCCTCGGCATCAATCACGATCTGCTGCTCGAAACCGTCGGAACCGGTATAAACGGCCTTGGCACCGGTCGCTTCCTCGAAATAGGCGAGCGCATCGCGGAAAAAGCCGTCTTCCGGGTTCAGCCAGGGGCCGGCCACGGTGACGGTCTGCCCGCTGAGGTCGGGCGCGTTCTCTGCCCAGGCGTTGTAGCTGTCCCAGCTGAAGGGACCTTCACCGACCGGAAACTTCAGCTCCGCGCTGGCAGTTCCAGCGACAAGGGCCAGGCTGGCCACGCTGAGCATAAGGTTCAGTTTCATCGAAAATAGCCTCCCGAGTGAGTCACCGGGATCGGCCCCCGGCGACGGGTTCTGCCCGCGCGATGGGAATCACCTCCAAAGCGCTTTGGACATTCGTGAACTAGACCTTCCTCCCCGGCCTGTCAACGAAATCAGGTTACGCCCAATTTTTTCGATTCGGTGCGGAAAATATCGTCGCAGCGCATAATTTTTCCGCCCAAAGCCCTTTGACTGTTCCGAAATGGAGTCGTAACGTCCAAATCACCAATCGGATTTGTGCCCATGAACCTCAAGGACCTGGCGGCCAGCCTCGGGCTGAGCCAGACCACAGTCAGCCGCGCTCTGAACGGCTATCCGGAAGTCTCGGAAGCGACTCGCAAGCGCGTCGCCGAAGCTGCGCGGCGCCATGGCTATCGCCCGGACAGCCGGGCGCGGTCGCTGGCCACGGGGCGGGCGATGGCGGTCGGGCTTGTCCTGCCGATGACGGCCAAGCAGGAGATCGTGAACCCGGTCTTTTCCGATTTTGTCGCCGGCGCCGCCGAGACCCTTGCGGTCCATGGCTATGACATTGTGCTCTCCCTGGCGACGGAGGAGGAAGAAACCAATGTCTATCGCTCCATGCTGTCCAAGGGACGCGTCGACGGGATGATCATGCAGGCGCCGCTGACCGGCGACCGGCGGATCCAGCTTCTCAAGGATCTGGGCATGCCTTTCGTCGTGCATGGGCGGGTCTCCGATCACGATGACGAGTATTGCTGGATGGACATGGACAACCGCCATGCCTTCCAGGAGGCGACGGAACACCTGCTGGATCTCGGACACAGCCGAATCGCGCTGCTGAACGGGATCGAGGCGATGGATTTCGCCCATCGACGCCGGGACGGTTTTCTCGACGCTCTGTCCGAGCGCGGGCTCTCCGTCGATCCCGAGATCATGGACAGCGCCGTGATGACCGAGCAATACGGCTATGGCGCCGCCCTCCGGATGCTCGCCCTGCCCGTGCCGCCGACGGCCTTCCTGACCTCCTCGCTGCTGGTGGCGATGGGGGTCCAGCGGGCGATCCAGGCGAAGGGATTGCGCATCGGACTCGACGTGTCTGTCGTCACCCATGATGACGGGTTGAGCTACCTGCCCAACGGCTCTGCGGACGCCCCGATCTTCACGGCGACCCGCTCGCCGGTACGCGAGCATGGCAATATCTGCGCCGAAACGCTGCTCAAGCTGATCGATACGCCGAAGACGCCGCCCTATCACACCAAGCTCAAGGCAACTCTCACAATCGGCCCCTCTTCCGGGCCTGCCCCCTCAGTCTGAAGGACCCCTGCCATGTACAAGCGCAGCGACTTCCCCGCCGGTTTCCAGTTCGGCGCCTCCACGGCTGCCTACCAGATCGAAGGCCACAGTTTCGGCGGTGCCGGTCGCACCCATTGGGACGACTTCGCCGCCACGTCCGGCAACGTCGTACGCGCCGAGAACGGCGCCGTGGCCTGCGATCACTATCATCGCTGGGAGGCGGATCTCGATCTCATCCGGGATGCGGGGTTCGACGCTTATCGCTTCTCGACCTCCTGGGCGCGGGTACTGCCCGAGGGGCGCGGCGCGGTGAATGCGGAGGGGCTGGATTTCTATGACCGCCTCGTGGACGGCATGCTGGAGCGCGGCATCAAGCCGATGATCACGCTCTATCACTGGGAACTGCCTTCGGCGCTGGCCGATCTCGGCGGCTGGGCCAACAACGACGTGGCCAAGTGGTTCGCCGACTATGCCGAGATCATCATGGGCCGCGTCGGCGACCGGATCTGGAAGACCGCGACCATCAACGAACTCTACTGTGTGTCGGTGCTTGGCTACCTGACCGGACACCACGCGCCCGGCACCCGCAATGTCCGGGCCGCAGTGCGGGCCATGCACAATGTCTCGCTGGCGCATGGCACGGCGGTGGAAGCGTTGCGCGCGGCTGGCTATGGCGATCTTGGTGCGGTCTGCAACTTCACCCATCATCGCCCGGTCGATGACAGTCCCGAGACAGCGGCGGCCATGCAGCGCGCCGATGACCTGGACAACCGTTTCTTCCTCTCCGGCTTTTTCAAGGGCGCCTATCCGGAGGGTCTCGTCGAACTCGTCGGGCAGCATCTGCCCGAGGGGTGGCAGGACGATATGAAAACGGTCAGCACACCGGTCGACTGGCTGGGCGTCAACTACTATTTCAGCACCATCGTCGCGGCCGATGACGGCCCCTGGCCGGCCGTCCGCCAGGTGGAGGGGCCATTGCCCAAGACCCAGATGGGTTGGGAGATATATCCCGACGGGCTACGCCACTTCCTGCGCATGTGTGCCGACGAGTATTCCGGCGAGACGCCGCTTTACATCACCGAGAATGGCATGGCGAATGCCGATCTCGTAGACGGAGGCGCTGTCGCGGACCAGGTGCGGATCGACTATCTCGATCAGCATTTCGCCAAGGCCCGACAGGCGATTGACGAGGGGGTCCCGCTCGAGGGCTATTTCGTCTGGTCGCTGATGGACAATTACGAGTGGGCGCTCGGATATGAGAAACGCTTCGGTATCGTGCATGTCGATTTCGACAGCCAGGAACGAACCCCCAAAGCCTCGTATCACGCCCTAAAAGCCGCGCTGGCAAGCTGAGGAGACGACAATGACCGCCCCTTCCCTTCTCGCCGATATCGGCGGCACCAACACCCGCGTCGCGCTGGCCCGTGGCGGCAAGGTCATCCACGGCTCTGTCCGTCACTTCCCCAATGCCGAGTTCGACTCGCTGGAACCGGTTCTGCATCGCTACATCGCCGAGACCGGCACCCAGACGCCGGCCGCGGCCTGCCTCGCCATGGCCGGACCTGTCCGCGAGGGCGTCGGCACCCTGACCAATCTCGACTGGACGCTGGACGCGGCCACGCTGGCCCATGCCACCGGCGCCGGCACGGTGACCCTGCTCAACGACCTGCAAGCGCAAGGCCACGCTCTGGGGCACCTGCCCTCTGAAGCGCTGTTCCCGGTGATCGCCGGACCGCCGCCGCGTCTTCAGGCGACCCAGCTGGTGATCGGTGTCGGCACGGGGTTCAACGCCGCCCCAATCTTCGATACGCGTGGCGGCCGTTTCGTCCCCCCCTCCGAGAGCGGCCATGCCGCCCTGCCCCTTCGAGACGACCGGGATGTGCGCCTCGCGCGCTTCCTTGAACGCACACATGGCTTTGCCGCAGTCGAGGACGCCCTGTCCGGGCGCGGCCTGGTCGCCTTGCACGAGTTTGTCTGCACCGAGGCCGGCGCACCGGAAAAAGCCAACCTCAAGGGCAAGCAGATCATGGCTGCGGTGGCCGAAGACGACCCGCTCTGCTGTGAGGCCGCGACTCTTTTCGCCCGTCTGCTTGGCGCCGTCGCCGGCGATCTGGCCCTGACACAGCTTCCCTTCGGTGGGATTTTCCTGATTGGCGGGGTTGCGCGGGCGATGGGTCCCTATCTCGTCAAGATGGGATTCGTCGATTCGTTGCGTGACAAGGGGCGCTTTGGCGGTTTCATGGAGCAGTTTTCGGTCACGATTGTCTCGGATGACGACGCCGCATTGATTGGAATGGCCCTTCATTTGCAGGCTTTGCTGGAAATGACCTAAATCCTCACGGCGGGCAACGCCATGTTAACCGGCACCCTTTAGGGCTTTCAGAAGAAGCCAATTACCTAGGGGGAAATCAGTGCCGGACCCGACCAAGATTTCGCGGTGCTGGACATGAGCGCCGAACTGGCCCTGCCCGCCCGCCTCGACCTGCCTGCAGCAAAGCCGCTGGCCGAGGCCATTCTCGCCCTTCGGGGCAAGGACCTTCGCCTTGCCGCTGGTGACGTTACGCATCTCGGAACGCCGGGCCTTCAGGTCATGCTCGCGGCCGTCCGATCCTGGGAAGCCGACGGCAAGACATTATCCCTTTCAGATCCCTCCGACGCATTGACCGAGCAGCTCGCCCTGTGCGGCCTGTCTCCGGAGGTACTTTCCACTTCGGCGCAGGAGGCCTGAGGCATGAGCTTGAGCATACTCGCTGTAGACGACAGTCGAACAATTCGTGACATGCTGAACCTGGCACTCTGCCAGGCTGGATTTTCAACCAGCCTCGCAGAAGACGGGGTCCACGGGCTCGAAGTCCTCGACGGCCTACGTCCCGACGCGATCATCACCGATATCAACATGCCCCGTCTGGACGGGTTCGGCTTCATCGAAGCAGTTCGCGGCCAGGACGAGCATCGTGCCACGCCAATCCTCGTGCTTACGACGGAGAGCGCTCCGGAACTGAAATCCCGCGCTCGCGCAGCGGGAGCGACGGGTTGGATCGTGAAGCCCTTCGACCCGGTGAAACTTGTGCGCGCTCTTCACATGGTCGCCGGACCGGGAGCATCGACATGACCACTCCGGACCCGATGGCGGAAATCCGCGCCTCCTTCTTTATCGAATGCGAGGAACTGCTCGAAGCGCTTCAGGACGGCTTGTCGATGATCGACGACGGCGCAACGGATGACGAGACCGTCAATGTCTGTTTCCGCGCGGTTCACTCGATCAAGGGCGGCGCCGGTGCCTTCGGCCTCGATGAGCTTGTGCGCTTCGCGCATCGATATGAAACCGTCCTGGATGAGGTACGCGGTGGCCGTCTGGCCCCGGATCACGACGCCCTTCTACTGTTCATGCGCGCCGCCGACGTTCTTTCGGATATCGTGCGCAATTGCCGAGACGGGATCGTAACAGATCCCGACGCGGTGGAACCTACCTTAAGGGAACTCGAAGCCCTGACGGGCGGCAGCGAAGAGGAAGAAGAGGAGGAGGTTTGCGACTTTCAGCCAATGACCCTTTCTCTGGACCTCGGTGGATGCGAGCTACCAGAGGCCGACCCGGCCTACGAGATCGAATTTTGGCCAGAGCGGGAGTTGTTCCAATCGGGCAATGAACCTCTGTTCCTTCTCGGCGCATTAAAGGAACTCGGATCGACCGAACCAAGATGCGACACCGACAAAGTCCCGGATCTATCTGAACTGGATCCAGAGGGTGCCTGCATTGGCTGGAAGATCCGTCTGACGACAAACCAAGGGCAATCCGAGATCGAGGAAGTCTTCGAATTTGTAGAAGGATTGTGCACGTTGAAAGTTCACAAGGAAGACCCCGTGCCAGCCACCGGACTTCCGGAAATTTCGGGCTTGCCATCGCTTGAGCAAGGCGTTTCCGACGTTGAAAACAGCGAGCCCGAAACACAATCAAGCGCCTCTCCAGCAGAGAACTCCGCCGAAGTGGCACCTCGCATGACGCTGGGCATTCCCGAAGCCCCTGCAACGACACCGCCTGAACCACAGCCTCCACAAAAAACCGGTGCCACCACCCCACCGACGATACCCTCGATCAAGACACCGCCGGCCGCTGCTGCCAAGCCTGCAATTCAGGCCACGGCAACGAAGGCCACGGTGCGGGTCGACCTCGAAAGAATCGAACGCCTGGTGAACCTTGTCGGAGAATTGGTCATCAATCAGGCGATGCTCTCCCAGAGCGTTACGCAGGCGGGTATCCCGGCGAACTCTCCTGTAGCCCAAGGGCTTGAGGAATTTATGCAACTCACGCGTGACATTCAGGACAGTGTCATGATGATCCGCGCACAACCCGTCAAATCCATGTTCCAGCGAATGGCACGGATCGTCAGGGAATCCTCAGCCTCCCTTGATAAGCGCGTTCGGCTTGTAACTGTTGGCGAGGCTACGGAGGTCGACAGGACGGTAATCGAACGTCTCGCCGACCCACTGACCCACATGATCCGCAACGCCGTCGATCACGGTCTGGAAGAAACTGAAACCCGAATAGCATCGGGAAAATCCGACGAGGGATGCATCACACTTTCGGCAGCGCATCGTTCCGGCCGAGTGATAATCGAAGTGAGCGACGATGGAGCAGGAATCAATCGCGAGAAAGTCCGCGCAATTGCCGAAGACAAGGAACTTGTTCAACCTGGACAACAGTTGACCGATGCTGAAATCGACAGCCTTCTCTTCCTTCCGGGTTTTTCAACAGCAAAGACAGTATCAAATCTCTCCGGACGAGGCGTCGGAATGGATGTAGTACGAAAGTCCATTCAGGACCTCGGAGGTCGGGTGAACATCACTTCAACGCCGGGAAAAGGTACGTGCTTTTCGATTTCACTGCCACTTACTCTCGCCGTACTTGACGGAATGGTCGTAGAAGCAGCAAATGAAACGCTGGTCGTCCCGCTCGGATCCATTGTGGAAACTCTCAAGGTGCGTCATGAAGACATGCGCGCCATGGGACCAAACACGCAAGTACTACAAATTCGGGACAGTTTCGTTCCCTTGATGGACCTTGGCGTGGAATTGGGTTTCCGCAATCCGCGAGACGATTACAATGGAAGCGTCGTCTTGTTAATTTCACTAGAAGACGGCACACGATCAGCAATTATCGTGGACACCATCCAGGAACAACGTCAAGTCGTAATAAAGGGGCTTCAAGATAGTTATGGACACATTCCAGGAATCGCCGCGGCAACAATTCTAGGAGATGGACAAGTAGCTCTCATCCTCGACCCGGTGGACCTGATGGCAAATGCCACCGGAAAAACTCGTAGCCCGTCGTCGCAACTCGAGCTGGCAGGATAAAACAATGAATGAAGAATCACTCACGCAAGCTGAATCGACCGACTGTGAACTGCTTTCCTTTCGCGTCGGTGAACAGGAGTACTCTGTCGACATAATGTCGGTGCGAGAGATCCGCGGGTGGACACGTCCCACACCTCTTCCTCACTCAGCAGACTACGTTTGCGGAGTGATAAACCTGCGCGGAACAGTCCTTCCGATCATAGACTTGTCCCGCCGCCTGGCAATCAAGGTTGAAGAAGCCAGTGAAAGGAACGTCATCATAGTCGCACATATTCGTCAACAAACAGTGGGGCTTCTGGTGGACGCGGTATCTGACATCCTAGCCATCCCAGAGTCGGAAATGCATCCCCCTCCGGAAACAGCATCCGACAATGAGCGCAGTTTCGTTAAGGCACTGACCATCGTTGATGGCAGGATGCTACGAATTCTAGACCTTGAGTCGGTGTTACCCGATCAGAAGCAGGACGCCGCATGAACAGTTCCGGTTCAATCAGTACGCCAAGCTCACCGAGACTGGATACTCAAAGCCTAAAGGACTTTGACGTTCTAGCAAGCATCGCAAAAAAGGAAGCGGGCCTCGTCATCCCGCGAGAAAAAGCTCCGATGGTGTTTGCTCGTATTACCAAACGACTTCGCGCCCTGAAAATCTCAGACAGAAGTGTCTATTGCCGGATGGTTGCAGCGCCCGAGGGAGCAGAGGAACGGCGGAACTTGATTTCAACGCTAACAACAAATGTCACAAGCTTTTTTCGAGAACCGCACCATTTCGATACTTTGGCGCAAGACATTATGCCGATACTCCGCGAACGACTGAGGTCACGCCAGCCAGTTCGCTTATGGTCTGCCGGATGCTCCTCAGGGCAAGAACCTTACTCGATCGCCATGACAATCATGGAAAATTTAGAGAACACTGCGTCCCACGATATTCGCATTTTGGCCACTGATATCGATCCAAACGTAATCAGCACAGCAAGAACGGGAATCTACGACGAGAGTCAAATTTCCGCGATACCAAAGGAAATAATATCCAAGTTTTTCACGCCTTCGCGCGAATCGGGCACCCCACACGACAAATTTGAAATCTGCAGAGGTGTCAAAGACCTAGTCTCATTTCGAGAATTAAATCTACTTGGAGGGTGGCCTGTCAAGGGAGAATTTGATGCGATATTCTGCAGAAATGTAGTGATATATTTTGACAAAAACTCTCAAAACTCCCTCTGGCCAAGGTTTCAAAGCCACACCCGGGAAGGCGGTTATCTCTTTCTAGGCCATTCCGAAAGAATTGACGAGTCTCAACTCGGAGATTTCGCACCATGCGGAACCACAACATACCGGCGCACAACTACTGAGAAAATCGGAAAGGAATAATAGCGTGGCTCTTCGAGATCTATTGCACGTCTTTGTTGTTGACGACATGTCCACAAGTCGGGGCTTGATACTCCAGGCATTGGATGGGTTCGGAGTTCAACATGTTCGTCATTCGGCCGATGCCGCCTCCGCCTTGGCCGCTCTTTCTACAAAACCAGCGCATCTCGTTATTTCCGACTATAACATGCCTGGCATGGATGGACTGGGCTTCCTCCGTTCCCTTCGGAGCGATCCAAAACTTAAGTCAATGGGGTTCATTTTGATTACAGGAAAGGCGGAAAGCTCAATTATTGAGGCCGGAAAAAAACTTGGAATGAACAACTTTATTGCAAAGCCATTCTCTCCAAACGACTTGCAAAAGTGCATAGAAGCGGTCGTGGGTAGACTCTGACGGCTCTGTTGAAGAAGTCAGTTGATGATTTCACTGCCACTTTCCCCGGACGGACTTATCCCACGACCTCAGTGACAGGTGGTCGCGGGATTTCGGACCAGTGTCCAGCTCCATTTCGATGGGCCACTTCTTGATAGGGTTTCAGGCACAGGAGGCCGCATTCCGAGTGCCTGATGCGGGCGGGTGTGGTTGTACTGCTTGAGCCAGCAGTTGATGACGATCTGGGCCTGCCTGGTCGTCGTGAACCATTCCACATTGAGGACTTCCCGGCGTAGCGTTCCGTTGAACCGTTCGTTGTATCCATTCTCCCATGGTGAGCCCGGATAGATCCGCATTGGCTTCACACCGACCTTCTCAAGCCATCTCTGTGTCGCTTCCGATGCGAACTCTGGGCCGTTGTCGCTCCGGACGAACTCCGGCCCAGCCATGCTGCAAAATCGCGACCTCGGCAGAAGGTCTCGGGTGGCGGAGCGAGGGCGACCAAAGCTGTGGCGATCAACGGTCCAATGCCGGGAACGGTCATCAGTCGCCGTGCCGTCGCGTTGCTTCGTGCGCGGGCTTTGATTTCAGCATCAAGCTTGCCGATCCGGCGTTCAAGGTCGGACAACGCGCCAATGATTTCCTCAAGCACCTGACGCGCAGGCTGCGGCAACCCGGTTTCTTCATCCTCCACCACCGCAATCAGCTTATTCGCATTCATGGCCCCGTTCGGCGCAATGATACCGAACTCTGTGCAGTGACCGCGCAGCGCATTGATGATCTGCGTGCGGTGCCGAATGAGCAACTCGCGAACACGGAAGACCATCGCTGTCGCCTGGATGTCTTCGCTTTTGACCGGCACGAAACGCATCGAGGGTCGCACCGCTGTTTCACATATGGCTTCTGCGTCGGCGGCTTCATCCTTCTGCCGTTTTACGAAAGGCTTCACATAAGCCGGAGGGATCAACAGGGTCTCGTGGCCAAGATTCCCGATCTCGCGACCCCAGTAGTGAGCGCCGCCGCAGGCTTCCATCGCGACGACATAGGGCTCAAGTCGACCGAAGAAATCGAGAAGCTGACTGCGCCTCAGCTTCTTGCGAAGCACAGCATGGCCTTACGCATAAGCGTCGTGCACATGGAAAACACTCTTCGAAAGATCCAGTCCGATT
>NZ_JAWMPX010000042.1:0-33975 GCF_033101155.1 Tropicimonas sp. TH_r6 | reverse complement strand
GCCTGATCATCGCCCATGCCGGCCTGTTTCTGCCCTTCACGGTCTGGATGCTGGCCAGCTATTTCCAGACCCTGCCTCCCGAGATCGAGGAGGCCGCGCGGATGGACGGCATGGGCCTCATGAGGATTTTCCTGACCATTGTGATCCCGCTCTCGTGGCCGGGTTTCGTCGCCACGGGTTTGATCGTCTTCATCTTTTCATGGAACGAATTCCCGCTGGCCCTTGTCCTGATGACCCAGAATGCCATGCGCACGGCACCGGTCGGGATCTCGCTTTATCCCGGCGAATACGCCTTCCCGTGGGAGACGATCTCCACCGCGACCGTGATCGCGATCATCCCGATACTTGTGATCACAGCCATCTTTCAGAAACAGATTGTCGGCGGCCTGACGGCCGGCGCCGGCAAGTGAGGGCCCTTTCATGACAGTGGTTCAACTCGACCGCATCGGCAAATCCTACGGCGCCTTCAAGGCAGTCGAAGAGTTCGACCTGACCATCCAAGACGGCGAATTCCTCGTCCTGTTGGGTCCGTCGGGTTGCGGAAAGTCCACGACCTTACGCATGATTGCCGGGTTGGAGAGCATTTCGACCGGCACGCTCAGCATCGGTGGCAACCCGATGAACGATGTCGAGCCCAAGGACCGTGGCGTCGCGATGGTGTTCCAGAACTATGCGCTCTATCCGCACAAGTCGGTCTATGACAACATGGCCATGGCATTGAAATTGCAGAAAATGCCGAAATCCGAAATCCAGAAACGAGTTGGTGACACGGCAGACATGCTGGGCCTGACAGATTACCTGGAACGCAAGCCCGCAGCCCTGTCCGGCGGCCAACGTCAGCGCGTCGCCATCGGACGCGCCATCGTGCGCACGCCTAAAGTGTTCCTGTTTGACGAGCCCCTGTCGAATCTCGACGCAAAACTTCGGGTCAAGATGCGGATGGAATTGCAGGAGCTTCACGACCGCCTCGGCGTGACCTCTGTCTACGTCACTCACGATCAGATCGAGGCGATGACTCTGGCCGACCGGATCATGATCATGAACGGTGGTGTCGTGGCCCAGGTTGGCTCTCCACGCGAAGTCTATGACACGCCGGCCGATGAGTTTGTCGCCGGGTTCATCGGCAGCCCGTCGATGAACTTCATCGACATCTACCGAACCGACACCGGAGGCTGGGCCGCAGAAGCCGGCGGTCTCGGTTTTGCTGATCTGCCCTTCGATACGGGATCGAGGCAGCATCTTCGCCTCGGTATCCGGCCTGAACATGTAGAAATTGTCGAGCAGGGCGCAGGGTCGCCTGCGGACTTGGAAGCAAAGGTCCAGTTGGCCGAACTTCTCGGGGCAGACGCGCTCCTGAACCTCGACATTGGCGCCACCCGTCTACTTGCACGTGTCGGCGGCACAGGTCACCCCAGTCAGGGAGAGACCCTTTCAGTTCGCCTTCCAAGTGATCAGTTCCACGCGTTTGATCCGGTGTCAGGAAGGGCCCTAAGGCATGTCGCGGGTTTAGCCAGGGTTTGAAAGCAAGCGCATGCCAATTTGGCCGTCGAGTTGCACATCCAGTGGCACGCAGCCGGTCCTGCTTTGGTCATCCCGCTGGCTTGGTGGGAAGCAGGATGAAGCATCAAGTTTTTGACGCAAGAACACTCGTGGGACGCACTCCGGGCCGAACTTTACATCCTGCGGGGTAATTCCGCCACGCATTTGATGCCTGCTTTCTGAACGCGCGCCCACTATACCTACGACCGCAGCGAATTGCCGGCTTCCTCCCTTGGTGTCGAATGCTGCAAACCAAACGTTGGTCTGGAAAGGGCTCAGTGCTGTCATCTGGCGGTTTTTGTCGGATGACCGGTGTTCCTTGCTGAGAAGACATTGCTATGCGGCCTTCGCCATTCCAGACCTCTACAAGACGCTGGAAGCAGACGGCTATTTCTATGCTATCCGACTGAGTGCCAATCGCGTTTTACGATGCATGGTCGCGTATCTGCTCAAACACCCGGTGGGCCGACCACAGAACCATGTGCGGCGCGCCAACAGGGACTGAGAGTACTAGGCGGCATCATGGGCCAAACCACGACGTGTCGTCGTCAAGGTCGAGTGGCATCCCGGCGAGTTGTTCCCCCGCGTCGCCTTCGTCGTCACCAACCTGCGATGGAACCGGACTGGGTCATCCGCTTCTACAATCAACGAGGCACCGCCGAGCAGCACATCAAGGAAGGCAAGCAGGCGATCAACGGAACGCGGCTGTCGTGCAAGGGCATGGCGCAAAACGAGGTGCGGCTTCAGCTTCATGCGCTGGCATACAATCTCGTCGTATTCCTGCAGGGCACAGACTTGCCGGAGGAGATGGCCGGCTGGTCATTGACCAGTCTGCAAACCCGGCTGATCGAAATCGGTGCACGCGTTGTCCGTCATGCCCGCTCTATCACGTTCTAACTTGCCGAGGCGGCCGTCAGCGGTGCTCTGTTCTGTTGTATCCTCGCGGCCATCCAACGGCTGCGTGCGCCACCGGTTTCATCATGATGACGTCGGCGAAAAAATCCGAACGAACCCGGATCGACTGGTCTGCCCAATGCGGTGCCGGTTTATCCCAAAACCGGATCAAACCGGTCTCCGAGGCCATAAATCATGCTCAGTTCGCGCTCCAGATGCCAGAACTACGGCACGGCGGTCCCATGAATCTTGATCAGTGCGCAATGTGGCTGAAATGTGAAACAATCGGCGTTCCACTTGGGGAATGTCGGCTTGAACAAGGCATGCGATTGGACCACTATACGAGAAAAACGCACATCACCGAACACTCTACAGGATTCACTCACCTTGCGAACAGAAAGCACGGGGCACTGGACATGCTTGGAAAACTAGCCGCGTACCGATCCAGGTTGAGTCGATTGTTATTGCGACGTCCAACGACGAACCAACCCTTGCATGAAGCACTGGTCTACACTGAATTGGAAGACTTCAGGTCCGAAAAAATAGCTCGATTTGAGAAGAGGCATGGCTATACACCAGATTTAACGAACCCGCGCTTGTTCTCCGAAAAACTACTCACGAGGATCTTGAATGATCGGGATCCATTCTACACTCAGTATGGGACGAAACTGAATGCTCCTGAATTCCTGAAAGTACGGATGCCAAGGGGCTTGAGTATTGCAAAAATCTACAAAGTGAAGGAGAGGATAACCCCAAGCGACTTTGGAGACCTTCCCGCGGCATTCGTACTGAAATCCAGTTTTGGTTCAGGTTTGAACCATGTGATAACGGATTTGGCTTCCGTGGACTTGGATAGGCTGTGTCAACGATTCAATGATCGACTGCCCAACCTTACTAATGCGCAAGGCTTCACTTGCCCGGACAATGTCGTTCTGTTCGAAGAGTTCTTGGGAACACCGGACGGAGCGACGCCTGACGATTACAAATTCCACTGTTTCTCCCAAGACGGTAAGCCGCCCCAGATTTACATACAAATCGATACTGACCGGTTCGGCAATCACCAACAAAGTCTCTACGATCAAAACTTTCGGCTTTTGGACTTGCGCATTGGCAAAGCCAAGCGACACCGAGTTCAGCCGTCACGGCCGGAAAGCCTGGAGAAAATGATTGAGATTTCGGCGTTTGTTTCTCGTGGTTTCGATTATATCCGCGTGGACCTGTACAGTATAGACGGGCGGATATATTTCGGTGAGTTCACACCCTTCCATCAGGGAGCTATGGGGCCAGTGTCCAGTCGTGAGTGGGATATGTTGTTGGGAGAGCATTGGAACTTCCGAATGCCAGCATACCAACACCCACTGAAAAGACAAGGGTATTAAAGGACTGATCATGCTCATTTCGTTTCCGTTCAAGTTTATCTACATCAAGACCAACAAAACCGCGAGCACCTCAATCGAGATGGCGCTCCAGCCCTTTTGCCAGGAAGACGCTTCAACGCCGATCGAAGAAAAATTACACACGATCGTTTCCGATGTGGGTATTGTTGGGCAACGACTGGTTCCGAAGAGTGAGGCGAACGAGTTGGATAGATACTGGTATAATCACATGCCGGCTTCAGAATTGAAATCCAAGGTCGGCGAGCACGTTTGGGACAGTTTCACAAAAATTCATGCTATTCGAAACCCATTCGACAAGGTGTTAAGCAGCTTTTTTTAGAAGTCGTCGCAGCGCGGCTTACAGTATAATTCCTTGCAAGAAGCCCGGGTAGCTTTTGGGGACTACGTTGTTCATCAAGACTGGAGTACGGACTACGATACACTGCACATAGATGGTCATTATTGCGGAGATATCGCAATAAGATATGAAAGTCTTCAGGCTGATCTCAAGTCAGCCGCACTTTCTTGTAGGCTTGATGAAGCTTACCTTGTCCTGCCGCATACAAAGAAGACATCTACGATGCGCATGGGAAACGACATCGCGTCGTTCTATACCAAGTCGACCACCAGCTTCGTGCTACAGCGCTGCGATTGGATTTTCGAGAAATTCTCCTATCCCGTTCATCCGGAGAGCTTAACCTATTCCCCCTGAGGGTGGAGTGTATTGGCAGCTGTTCTGTTCCATCCCGGATGATCACATAGACCCTCGGAGATACGCCCTGTTCATGGCAAGGTCGGTTCTGAGGGGCATTCGGGACGGGGTGAGAGAATGCTGATCCATCTTCACAAGCAAGCCACGACGACGCCCAGGGTTCGGGCAGCCATTCAGGCCAGTGACGAACCCGCGCCCGTTCTGCCAGCGCGATACGGAACGACTGAACAGACGGTCTACAAGTGGCGCCACCGCGACAGCGTCGAGGATCGCAGCCACACGCCGCGTCGGCTTCAGACGACATTGACCCCCGCTCAGGAAGCCGTGGCCGTCGCCCTGCGTCGGACCCTTCCCATGACCCGGCTGATGATCGCTGCACCGGAGTTGCCAATCAGGCGGATGATCGGACCGGCGATCAGCATGAAGTGGCAGGCCACGGCTAGTACGCTGACCATCACGGCGGCCCAGAGCAAGCCTGATGCGGCCAGACTGGTGGCAGTTACTTCCAGCTTGGAGGGCCAGGATCCAGTTAGCCCGTTCCGCTCACCAGCAGTGGATCCGCACCGGCATCGAATACCGAGACTGAGAGATCCCTCCAATCGAGATGAAGGCTTGTCGGGGCATGCGTCTCCTGCTTTCCTTCGAATTGCCGCAAACGGCTACATCGAAAAAGTTGCTGCGAGTGTTCGTGCTCGGAGCGCTCGGATGTCAGAGCATACGTGGCGACGGATATGAGAAGTTAACGGAACTAAGAGGGCAGGGAATTGGAAGAGGAACTTGCCTCGAATATCTCAGCACAGACAAGTGTGCTGCTGGCAGTTTCGTTTCTCGCCGTCTTTGTCCTTTGGAGACTTGTCAGGCTATCCGAACCTGTTCAGGCCTTCCTGAAGCGACACCCGTGGAGCAGCGCGCTTGTCGACCTGTTCCTTTTTCCTGCCGCCGTCTATGGCTCGGGTCGCCTCGTGGGGGCTCTGTTCGGTCAAATGAACCTTCCGGCATGGCAGGGCGGGGTCACCGAAGTCACCGGGTTGCTGATCATCCTGTCGCTCTCATCCGGTGTCGCAAGGCTGATCGAACTCTGGCTGGTGTTTCAGGATCCTGGGAAGATGTCTGAAGGACGCGACACCAGGCTCTCGCAATTGGGCAGAACCGTACTCTTTGGCCTATGCATGTTCATTGGCGTCCTAGTCTATCTCAACACTAATGGACGAGCACCAACCGAGCTCTACCTGTCTGCCGGCGCGATGGCCGCACTGGTCGCCTTCGCCATGCAACAGACATTGGGGGACCTCTTTTCCGGCATTGCTCTCAGTATCGAGAAGCCGTTCAAGATCGGCGACTGGCTCCGTTTCAGCGATGGCATGGAGGGCGAGGTCACAGATATCAACTGGCGGGCAACGCGGCTTCGCGGATGGGACAACACGACCTACGTTGTTCCGAACGGCCAACTTTCACAACAGAGCTTCACGAACCTGCACGGACCGGAACACCTGTACGCGCCCTGGTACCTGGTAAGAGTTTCTGGCGACGCCGATCCCCACAATGTGAAGGCGTTGCTCGAACTGGCCGCTTCACGTTGCGATGCGGTGCTGCAAGACCCCGCGCCAGTGGCGCGCCTCATGGACGGCACGTCCAACCCGTATACTTACATGGTTTGGGTCCATTTCCCGAACTACCCCGCGATGTTTGCTGGCCGGGAGCAGCTTGATGGCGAGATTCACCGGGCATTGAGTCAAGAAGGTCTGCAGATCTCAGCCGACATTAACGAAGTCCGGCACCGCCCTATCGGGAATGACTCTCCGTAGTTCGAAGGATTGCTGAGCAACCATTGCAGACGCATTGCCGACATTCGTCGTACTTCCAATGAACTACGGCTCGGGGCCGTTCGCGTCGCTGTATTGTCTTCAAGAGAGATGAGATGAGCGGCAGTGTCGGTCGTCGCTTTCGGCCCAGACCTGCCGCTCACCCGTCGCTTTGGTGCTGCGGCGCAGCTTCACCAGACCGGCCCTTCATGCACCATACAGCATTTCAAAACCCTGAAGGAGCAGTGCGCGGACGTAACCGCCCTTCGACCGATCACCGCGAGCAACCGCAACCTGCGCATAACTGCCACTCACCCCATCCGGCCAGGGTGGGTTGGAGATTGATGAGCCGACCCTGTTCTGGTCCCAACTTTGGACGGTTCCTGTTCTGGCAGGTACGTCGACCACCGGGCGAAGTGTGAACCCAGCCTGGCTACAGATGCCAGCGCGGAAAATCCGCCGGAAGGACTTTGCAGAAGCAACCCGACTGGCGAGGACGCGTTCGGATTGGTCTGACACCGCCCGATGGATAGACACAGTTGTTAGGGTGAGGTCCCCATGGTGGGAGATGAGTTGCCCACCACTGGCCGCAGAGTGGAGCGCTCGACCACGGTGCAGGGGAATATCCGGGCTTCGGGATGACGGTCAGGCTCATCCAGCATGGCAAGCATCATCTCGATCGACGAGCCCACGATCTGGCGGATCGGCTGGTGAATCGTGGTCAAGGCGATGTTTTCCCATCGCGCCATTTCCATATCGTTCAGCCCGATGATCCCGATGTCATCAGGGGAGGACAGGCCACTTTCCCGAATCGCCGCCAGCGCCCCAATCGACAAAACATCGTCGCCACAGAAATAGGCTTGTGCGGGCCGTGACTCCAGGAACCGCGACATCTCGAAACGTCCGGCATCGAAGGTATAGGCGTCGGCGAAGGAGTGGCTCACGCTCACGTCGGGATGTTTTGCCAGTTCCTCCACGAAGCCGGCATAGCGGTCCTGCGTCGAGGTTGACGATTCCGGCCCTCCAAGGAAAGCGACATTGTCATACTTGCGCGAGATCAGTTCGCGTGCAGCCATGCGTCCGCATTCGACATTGTCGATGCCCACCACATGAACCTGTGGCGTGGCGACCGACCGGCCGAACGCATGCACCACCGGGATGCCGGCGTCCCGAAACGCCACGGCAAATCCCGGCGGCAGCGTGGAGGATGCAACAACGACCCCATCGACGGAATATTGCCGCATCATGCGAATGGAGTTTCTGGGGTCGACTTCGTCCGAAAGGTTCAGCAGCAGGGGGCGCAAGCCAACGTTTTGCAAGCCGCGGGTGAACAGGTCGAAGACTTCAAGGAAGATCGGATTGTGAAAGTTGTTCGACACCAAACCGATCATCTTCGTGCTTCCGGTGGTCAGCGACGAGGCAAGCGCGTTGGGGTGATACCCCAGTTCCTTGGCCGCGCCTTCGACGCGCTCGCGCATTTTTTGCGATACCGAGGCGCCCGGTGTGAACGTTCGCGACACGGCCGAACGCGATACACCCGCTCGCTCCGCCACATCCTTCAATGTCACCGGCATCGGTATTCCACCTTCGCTATGAACTCGTCGATAGTCGAGTGCGTCATCCGGAGCTGTGCGATGGCAGTCGATTTCCTCCAGGCAGGTGATGATGGAGAAATCATTCTCGTTCTGACGGTGGGCCGGACAGCTCGGCTCGCGGCCGGCAGGGGCGAAGACTTCGGTCTTTCGCGTTCCCCAGACGCCCTCGCCGCGCTTTCCCCGGCCCCAAGAGGATAGAGCGCGAACCCGAACTTTCCCCTACCAGCTTGATCAGGCGCGATGTCTTGAAACTCGCCGTGGGGTCCGTCGGGCCTGAGCTGCAGGTCTGCTATCGCTTCTCCCATCTAGGGCACGCGGCGCGCGCTGTTTTCTTCCAGCGCTGCGTTGAAGTCATCCACGCCCATCCCCGTGTCCAGCGCACGCGCGAGGAGTTCGGCCTGGCTTTCAGAGGCCAGCCCGCCGATGGGCGGATCGGTGTCGAGATTGGTCGGGAAGGGGTAGCCCTCAGCGGCGGCCCCGATCGCCGCCGCACGCGCGGCACCGGTCAGGTTCAGGTCCCGCAGGGCGGGGAAGAGCCGTCGCACCATCCCGGGTCGGTCTATCCGCTCCAGCGTGCGCCCCATGGCCGAACCGATCTGCATCAGGTTCGCCATTCGTTGGATATTCGAGGACCGGTTTTCGCCCGCGGCATGGAATAGTGCGGGGTTGAAGAACAGCCCGTCGCCCTTCTGCAGCGGCAATTGCACATGGCGCCGCTCAAAGAGATCGCGGAACGCGGGCAGCAGTGCCGCCACATATCCCGGCCCGTAGCGTTGCGAGTTCGGCAGAAGCTTCGTCGGTCCGCTTTCGACCGGCAT
The DNA here is from genome assembly GCF_033101155.1 of Tropicimonas sp. TH_r6. Lineage (NCBI taxonomy): Bacteria > Pseudomonadati > Pseudomonadota > Alphaproteobacteria > Rhodobacterales > Roseobacteraceae > Tropicimonas > Tropicimonas sp. TH_r6. Next base: position 25,239 of record NZ_JAWMPX010000042.1, on the reverse strand, counting down.
GTCGCAATGGGCCACGGCGCCCTGAAGGGTCAGGGCCGGGGAAAGGCGATGCGCATGTGCCGGAAATGCCTGGGCCTGATCCTGGGTCACGAAGCCGAGATGATAGTCGCGATGGCAGGTCTGCGGCTTGCCACCGGGCCGCACCAGGTTGACCTGCGTGGTCATTTGCCACCATGGGCCCAACCAGGCTTCGCTGACCGCGGCGACGGCCGGGCTGGCAAAGTAGCGGGCAAACAGGTGCGGGTCGCGCAGACAGAGCTTCTGAAGGGAGTTCCACACCCGTTCATTGGCCCCGCGTTCGCCAAAATGATCTCCACCGGTGTTGAGCGCGCGTTCTTCTCCGATGATCGCCTCGAAAGCTGTTGTGGCCGCATCGACCGCGTCGAGGTCGGGGATCGCGCCTTTCAGGACCAGGACCCCCGAGAGATCACCCAGAACCTGCGCCCATTCTGCCAACAGCGCTCGGCGCGTGTCGGGCGCGGCAAGGGCAGCCTCGGTCTCCGTCGCCGTGTAGATGGGAATGTTGAATTCCACGCTGCTGGCAAATTGCAGCCGGCCGGGATCAAGCGGTTCGGAGATCAGCGCCTCGAATTCTTCGATCTTGCAGTCGGACGGCGTGAAGGTGAAATGGCTGCTCATGATCTATCCTTTTCTGGTGCGGACACCGCGCCGGGCCAGTAGCGGTCTGAACCCGGTTTAAAAAGTTGGCGGGTCTCGACCGCATTCCGCAACAACAGGGACACGATATGGCCCTCATCGCTCGCTTGGTTCAGAATCTCGAGACTGGCGCCAGTCCTGGGCGATCTCATCGACTTGCCGCAGGTCGGAGCGGCATTGGTCCCGCGCGGTCTCGGAAAAAGGCGCGGCCATCGCCACCTGCTCGATACCGGGTTCCCGCGCGACCATCCCAATATGCGACTTGCTGATATGCCCGGCGCCGAGGAATACAGATCGGATGCACATGCCACGTCCCCGGTCAGAGTGCGTGTTCCATGTATTCCTCGCCGGTTTTCGCGCCGGTGATATAGGCCACGATGTCCTGACCGTCCGTCTCCTCCTTTTTCAGATTCGCCACGATGCGGCCGCGACGGAACACCACGATCCGGTCGACGAGTTCCATCACCTGACGCATGTTGTGGCTGATAAGGATCAGCGGCTCCCCCTGGTCCTTCAAGGTCTTGATGATGTTTTCCACCTGCGCGGTTTCCTGCACGCCCAGGGCCGCGGTCGGTTCGTCCATGATGGTCAGACGGGAATGGAAGGTCGCGGTGCGGGCAATCGCGACGCATTGGCGCTGACCGCCAGACATGTTTCGGATCGTGTTGCGGATGTTGGGGATCTTCACCGCAGTCTTGTTTAGGCCGTCAATCGTGGCCTGCCGCATGCCCTTGTAGTCAAGGATGCGGAACGGACCAAGCCAATCGGCAAAGGTCTTTTCACGCCCCAGGAAGAGGTTGTCCGGCACGTCAAGATCATCTGCCAGCGCCAGCGTCTGGAACACGGTCTCGATCCCGGCTTCGCGGGCATCGAGCGGCCCGGCAAAATGGACCTCGTCGCCATACAGCCAGACCTGGCCACGGGTGCGTTGCTCGACCCCGGTGATCTGGCGGACAAATGTCGATTTGCCCGCGCCATTGTCGCCCATGATGGCAACATGTTCGCCCTTTCGGATTTCGAAATCGGCCCCTTCGAGCGCGTGAACACCACCATAGTGCTTGGTCAGATCCACGGTTTTGAGAACAACGTCCTGATTCATATCCTGTCCCTCTGTCTCAAGCTCGGCTGCGTTGGCGATATTGGTCGAGCACGACCGCGGCAATGATGATGCCCCCCATGGCCATCAGCTGATAGGATCCATCGAGCTTGATATACGTGAAGCCGGACCTGATGACGCCGATGACCATTGCGCCCAGCACCGTGCCGACAATCGACCCGCGTCCGCCCTTCAGGCTGATGCCACCGATCACGGCCATGGCGATTGCGAACAGCTCGTAGAATTCTCCCATACCGGCCTGGGCCGTCGATCCCTTGGAACTCAGCACGATCCCGGCAAAGGCCGCCAGCATCGACGCGATCATGTAGACAAGAACCTTGTGGCGCTTGACGTTGATGCCCGACATCCTGGCGGCTTCTTCGTTCGAGCCGATGGCGTAGGTGTGCTTTCCATAGACCGTGAACTTGAGGATCAGTTGAAAGACAACCGCCAGCGACAGGAACCAGACCACCGGCATCATGCCCGAGCCGATGAACTTGTACCCTTCGGTCGGGAATGACACCGGGCGGCCTCCGGACCACCACAGAGCAATGCCGCGGCAGATCAGGAACATGCCAAGCGTGGCGATGAAGGGCGGAATCCGGAAATAGGCGATGAACGTGCCGTTTATCGCGCCGATAAAGGCCCCGAACGTCAATCCGACCGCGATGGGAACGATTGTCGGCAGGTCCATGGCCCAAAGCCCGAAAACTGCCTTTGGGTTTGGGTTGCCGTTCACAAGTTCGGTCTGTGCAAAACTCATCGCGATCATGGCGGTCGCGGCGACCAGAGGCCCGGAACTGAGGTCAATGCCAGCCGTGATAATGACCTGTGTGACGCCGAGGGCAATGATGCCGATGATCGCCACCTGCAGGATGATGATCTTCAAGCGTGCTTCGTTGAAAATCGAGTCGAAACGATCCCTGGTATCAAACAGGAAGCTCTGCCCTTTCATGTAGGGCAGCAACTGGCCGGCCACCTCGAAGAGCGCGACGATGATAATCAGCGCCAGGAGGATGTTCATTTCATTGGGCCAGGACCTTTTTTGTTTGTCAAAGGTCAGTCCGCCGGTTCCATGGCTGGTATCCGCCATTTCTTACGCCCCCTGTGTCAACGCCATAGCGTTGCAGGACGGAACCAACGGCTCCGTCCTGCGATTTGCTTCTGATTGAACTCAGTTCTTGTCGAGGAAATCGGCCATGTTCGCCGGGGTCACAAGAACGAAGGGGATGTAGACTTTCTGATCTACGTCTTCGCCTTTCGTCAGCGCGATCGCCGTATCGACAGAGCCCGCGCCCTGACCAAAGGCATCCTGGAACACGGTGACGTCGTAGTCGCCGGATTGCATGGCAACCAGGGCGTCCTGGCTCGCGTCGACGCCGCCAACCTGTACGTCGGCCATGTCCATGCCACCTGCCTTCATCGCCTGGATCGCGCCGATAGCCATTTCGTCGTTATTGGCCAGAACGAAATCGAAGGGCTCACCCGAAGACATCCAGTTGGTCATGAGGTCCTGGGCTTCATCGCGGGACCAATTGGCGGTCTGCTCGTCAATCAGTGTCATGAAGTTGCACATATCCATGCCGATGACATCGTGCACATCCTTCGAACGCTGAACGGCCGCCTGGTTCGACAGCTGGCCGTTCATCAGGTAGCCACGGGCACCGCCGGCCTTCCCGTCAGCCCGCAGATTGTTACAGATCTGGAAAGCCGAAAGCGTGCCGGATTCAATCTCGTTCGACGCCACAAAGGCTTGCGTCGGGGGGAGCTCGTTCACGTTGTCGGGCTCGCGGTTGACGAAGACCAGCGGCACGTCGCCGGCGGCTTCGGTCACGGCGGCGCCGGCCGAGGTATCGACGATGTTCACGATGATCGCGTCAACGCCCGAGGCCACGAAGTTTTTCACCTGGTCGATCTGCTTTGCGAGATCGTCGGTGGCGTCCTCCATCTGCAGCTCGACACCATCAAGGCTGTCGGCGTGCTCTGTCATACCATTTCGCATGACGGTCAGCCAGTTGTCGTCGAAACGCGAGATCGTCGCGCCGATTTCAAGCGCGAACGCTGAAGTGCTCATAACGGACATGAGCGCCGTCGCGGCAACAATAGTTCTTTTCATGAGTGTCCTCCCTGATCGGTGCCCGGCACACACCTGTTCTTTGCCGGAAAGCCCCTGTTTCGAGGCTGTTCACCCTCGCTTCATGCGGCTCTCAACCACATCTGCGAGGAATTGAAATTACCTGACCTGCGCATCGCCTTGACGGGGTCGGCAAGGGCGCGAGGTTGCGGCTGCAAAGCACTCAGAGGCCTGACCCGCGCGATCAGCTTGGCCTCCAGATCCTTACGCAGTTCCATCTCGACAGGACCCGGATCCCGCACGAATTCGCGGATCTGGCCCAACGGCGTCTCTGGCATTGCGGCTTGGTTCAACTCGAAATCGGGCATGTTTCCCCTGTCAGTCCCGCACCCAGGTTTCCTCCCGAAGCCTGCGATGTCTCCGAAGGCTCGACGAATAGTCGCGTTGCGTCAACGAAAACTTGCAACCGATTGCAATTTTACATGATCGGCCATCGAGCTGTCCGGGGGGGATGTCAGGGGATCCTGGCTAGCGACCGGGCGGGGGGCTGCGGAGCGTCCGCGGATGAAGAAACGCGCCCCGTTCAAGTACTTCAAGACATCGGCGGAGATCATTCGCCTGGTCGTGATGCTCTACGTCCGGTTCGCGACGCAAACCGGAAGAAGTGAGAAATGACAGATATTTAACGGGTTCATATCTGCGTCCGTCCGTCGGATGACCGAGACGTCGGCAATGCAGGCCCAACCAGCCCCCCTGTTGTCGAAGTTCGAACTTGAAAGGTCCGAAGCGGGGTTTGGCGCAATGCTTTTCTGTCGACCACTGGCTGACATTCCTGCGAACAGCACCATCTCGAAACGACCGCCGCGTTGCTCCTGACCCGCGTTTTTTTCTCGGAGAGCCGCGTGGTCTCTCTGCGTTCGTCGGCACATCACTTCGCCCCAGTCATGTTCGACGACATCGGTTTCAAGGCGAAGGATTACGACAAGTGGGCGGCCTACGGTCAGTCAAAGACCGCGAACGCGCTATTTGCAGTGGGACTGAACGCAAGGCTCAAATCCAAAGGTGCGGAGACATTCTCTGTCCATCCCGGAGTGATACAGACCGAACTTGCCCGACACATGACCGAAGAAGATATGGCGATGTTCGCCGAGGGCATGGAAGCCGGCACAATCCCAATGAAATCAATCCCGCAAGGTGCCGCGACCCAGGTCTATGCTGCCACTGCGCCTGAACTGACCGGAATGGGCGGTGCCTATCTGGCAGATGTCCAGATCGCCCCGGTGGAGGAGGGTACAGAAGACATGACCAAGGTCCGACCCTACGCACTTGATGAGACGGCGGCGGAGAGGCTTTGGGATATTTCCGAAGAGATGGTCTCGACTGTGTAACGCTCCAATTTCGGGCGCTCACCATCGGGTGGCGCCCGACGGTCGCCCGATTGCGTCCCCAAAGCCCACGGGCAGAGCTCACTCTGCGAAACCGACGCCGGACCGTTCACTTCGCTTGGTCCGGGACGGTTGGAACTCCCCAAAGGCGGTCTTCTTCGTTTGAAATAACGTATGTCCGTTTCTCGAAAGAGCCGCCGGGAAATGTTCTGGCGCCATAGCTATCCGGGCTCACGCAGCGAAGGTCCGGAAGGTCGGCTTTCTACCAGTTCGTGACTGCCGCATCATCGGTCAAGATGGGCTCTCCCCGGTCCTGCGCTGCGCGGTGAACGAGTGGCGGGTCATGTGCCCTTGCCAACCGGATCGGAGCTTCTTGGGTTCTTGGTTCAGGGAACGAAAGGATGATCGGTGGCATTCATCACATCGAATGGCAGCCGAAAAAGAAGGGACCGAAGTTCGTCTCGATCCCGATGCAAGACATCCTTGCGAACTGACCTTCTCCCCGTAAACGTCCGCGATTTCGGGGAGCAGGTCAGAACGAGTTGACCCTTCACGAGCCGGGCGAGACAGTCAAGAAGACGACTCGCTCGCAGCACGATATCCGCAAGGGCGTCGCTGAGATGATGGCTGAGGCTGGTGCGCCGGTCTAAGAAATCGGCGCAGCCCAAGCCAATGCCCAGACCAGGAAAACTGAGATCAACACTGAAAATCCGACCGCCGGAAGCTCGCCGCAGAGGCCACGAAAAAGCGCGCCAAGGGCGAAGGTGTCCCACGGCATCCCGAGCGTGAGACATCTGAGGGTGTACGCCACCACAATACAACAATTTTTGGGAAGAATTGGCAGTCCGTAGGGGAATCGAACCCCTCTTTCCAGGTTGAAAACCTGGCGTCCTAACCGATAGACGAACGGACCGTACTCTCGATGAAGCGCTATTTAGAAAAGGCCGGGCGGGCGCGCAAGCGGTTTCTCAGGCGATAGCCAAGTTTCTTTCTGGCGCGGCCTTGGGTCAGCTGGACGCGGCCTCGGCAGCGTCTTCCAGCCGGAGCTGCGGGCTGCGCCGGCCGTTCCACTCATTGACCTCCAGTCGCCCGGCGAGATGGAAGCGTGCGCCGCCATGCCGTTCAAGGCGCGGACCCAGCGGTGTGTCGAAAGCGCCGAAGCAGATCGCGTCCAGACGCGCACCCATCTCGTCGCCGAAACTCACCTTGAGATGGCTCTCGCCGACCCGGCGGGCGTGGCGAATGGCTATATCGGGCAGCGCAAACCGAGGAGCCGGGGCTGAGGCGCCGAAGGGGCCGGCGGTCTCGAGCTGTTCGATAAGTTCCAGCGAAGCCGCCCCCGGCATCAGCAGGGAATCGAGCACGAGATCGCGCGGCCCCCCTGCCCCAGCACCCTGCTTGGCAAGCAACTCCGCCAGGCGCTCCATGGCGGCCTCAAGTTGCGGTTCGGCCACGGTCAGGCCCGCCGCCATCTTGTGCCCGCCGCCTTTCACCAGCAGCCCCTCCTGCGCAACGCGTTGGATCGAGGCACCGAGGTCAATGCCAGAGACCGAGCGGCCCGATCCTTTGCCCTCGCCCTCATGCAGCCCGATCACGACGGAGGGCCGGTTGGTCGCCTCCTTCATCCGCGAGGCGACGATGCCGACCACCCCCGGATGCCAGCCTTCGCCCGCCGCCCAGACCAGCGATCCGTCCGTACCGCGCGCCTCGGCTTGCGCCATCGCGTCTTCGGTCACGCGGGCTTCGATTTCGCGACGTTCGCGATTGAGTTCGTCGAGCTGTTCGGCGATGGCCTGCGCCTCGGCGGGCGCGTCGGTGGACAGCAGCCGTGCGCCGAGATCGGCCTTGCCGATGCGGCCACCGGCATTGATGCGCGGGCCGAGCAGGTAGCCCAGATGGTAGGCACGCGGGGCCTCGGAGAGTCCGGCCACATCGGCCAGCGCCCGCAGGCCCACCCGCTCGCGCCGCGCCATGACCTTTAACCCCGTGCGTACAAGCGCCCGGTTGACGCCCAGCAGGGGCGCGACATCGGCCACCGTGGCCAGCGCCACGAGGTCCAACAGCGCCATCAGATCCGGTCCCTTGATCTCGCGGGCGCGCAGCAGCCGGTTCAGTTCAACCAGAAGCAGGAAGACCACGCCGGCGGCGCAGAGATGCGCGAGATCGCCGGTTTCGTCCTGCCGATTGGGGTTCACCACGGCAAGCGCGGGCGGCAGGGTCTCGCCGCCCAGGTGGTGATCGAGAACGATGACATCGGCCCCTTCGGCCGCCGCCAGCGCCTCGTGGCTCAGCGTGCCGCAATCGACACAGATGATCAGGTCATGCGCTGCCGCGAGCTTGCGCATAGCCGGAACATTGGGTCCATAGCCCTCGTCGATCCGGTCGGGGATATAGAGCGTCGCGGGCCGACCCATGGCGCGCAACCAGCAGATCAGCAGCGCGGAAGAGCTGCCGCCATCGACATCGTAATCGCCGAACACCGCGATCCGCTCGCCCGCTTCGGCCGCGGCAAGGATGCGCGGGGCGGCCCTGTCCATGTCCTTGAGCACCAGCGGGTCAGGCAGCAGGTCCCGTAGCGTCGGCTCAAGGAAGCCCGCGGCGTCCTCGGGCACAACCCCGCGCCGGACCAGCGTATGGCACAGCGCACCGGGCAGGCCGGTCGCTTGTGCCATGGCTTCGGCGAGGCGCTCCTGTTCAGCATCGGGACCGACCCATCTCCGGCCGGTCAGGGATTGCTCGACTCCAAGGAACGCTGCCATATGGTTACACCGGGTTGGAATAGGTGATGCGCCGGACGGAACCCGTCTTGGAGCGCATCAGCAGGGTTTCGGTTGTCAGCAAGTGCGGCTCACGGATCACGCCGGGCAGCAGGTTGCCATCGGTCACGCCGGTAGCGGCAAAGATCACGTCGCGGGTGACCATCTCGTCGCGCGAATAGATCTTGTCGAGATCCTCGATGCCGGCCTTGCGGGCGCGGGCGATCTCGTCCTCGTTGCGGAAGGTCAACCGGCCATACATCTGCCCGCCCATGCATTTCAGCGCCGCCGCCGCAAGAACGCCCTCGGGCGCGCCGCCGGCCCCCATATACATGTCGATCCCTGTCTTGTGCGGCTCAGCGCAATGCATGACACCGGCAACGTCGCCATCGGTGATGAGCCGGATCGCGGCGCCGGTGGCGCGCACCTCGGCGATCAGGTCTTCATGGCGTTCCCGTTGCAGGATGCAGACGTTGATATCGTGCGTTTCGCAGCCTTGCGCCTTGGCCAGCGCATGCACGCGCTCGGTGGGGGTCATCTCCAGCGTCACCACGTCCGTTTCGTAGCCCGGCCCGATGGCCAGCTTGTCCATGTAGACATCGGGGGCGTGCAGCATCGAGTTGCGCGGGCCCATGGCGACCACGGTCAGCGCGTTGGGCATGTCCAGCGCGGTCAGCGTGGTGCCTTCCAGCGGGTCCAGCGCGATATCGACCTCCGGGCCGATCCCCTCGCCGACCTCTTCGCCGATATAGAGCATCGGTGCTTCGTCGCGCTCGCCCTCGCCGATCACCACCACGCCGCGGATCTCCAGTTTGTTGAGCTCGCTGCGCATCGCGTTCACGGCCGCCTGGTCGGCGGCCTTCTCGTCGCCATGGCCGATAAGATGCGCCGAGGCCATCGCGGCGGCCTCGGATACGCGGGCCAGGGCAAGGGAAAGCATGCGGTCATGAAACTCGGGCGGATGCTGCATCGGTATGTTCCTAGGTCAGAATGGCTTCAAAAGGCTTCCCGAGGGCCTAGCGGTGCGGCACTGCAGCATGCAAGCATGTTAGCGCTGCAGGGCCGAAAATACCAGAAACAGCCAATCCGAACCCGCAGGTCAGACCGTTTCTATCCGGATCGCCACCGGGTCGCTTTCGACCACGCCGGTCGCCGCGAAGCCCGAAAGCGCGGTGTCGAGCGAATCCCGGCTGGTCTTGTGGGTGACGATCACGACCGGCGCATGAGCGCTGTCATGACGGGTCTGGCGCATACGGTCGATGCTGATTCCGGATTCGCCAAGCACGGTGGCGATTTTGGCCATCGCACCCGGCTTGTCGGTCAGCGTCATGCGCAGGTAGAAGGGCGCGGGCGCTGCGGCGCGCGCCGGACGGGCCTTTTCCAGACCGGCGGCGGGCTGGCCAAAGGTGCTGATGCGGCTGCCGCGCGCAATTTCGATCACGTCGCTCAGCACGGCGCTGGCGGTCGGCCCCTCACCGGCTCCCGCGCCGCGCAGCACAATCTGACCGACCGCATCGCCTTCGAGCACGACCATGTTGGTCCCGCCCTCGAGCTGCCCGAGCGGACTGTTCACGGGCACGAGGCAGGGCGACATGCGCTGCTCCAGCCCGCGCCCGGTCATCTGCGCCACACCGAGCAGCTTGATGCGATAGCCAAGGCGGGCCGCCGTGCGGATGTCTTCGATCGAGAGCTTCTGAATGCCCTCCAGCTCGACGCCCTCGAAATCGACCTTTGTGCCAAAGGCGATGGCGGAGAGCAGCGAGAGCTTGTGGCCGGCATCGATTCCGCCCACGTCGAGATTAGGGTCGGCCTCCAGGTAGCCGAGCGCGTCGGCCTCGGCGAAGACTTCCTCATAAGGCAAGCCGGCATCTTCCATCCGGGTCAGGATGTAGTTGCAGGTGCCGTTCATCACGCCCATCACGCGGGTGATCTCGTTGCCCGCGAGCCCTTCGGTCAGGGACTTGATCACCGGAATGCCGCCCGCAACAGCCGCCTCGAAGCGGATCACGTGTCCCGCCTCTTCCGCCGCCTCTGCCAGCGCCTGCCCGTGCAGCGCCAGCAGCGCCTTGTTCGCGGTCACGACATCCTTGCCAGCGGCGATAGCGGCTTCGGTCGCGTCCTTGGCCGGGCCTTCGGAGCCGCCCATCAGCTCAACGAAAACATCGACATCGGCGCGTTGCGCCAGCGCGACCGGATCATCTTCCCAGGCATAGCCTTCCAGCGAGACGCCCCGATCCTTGTCCTTTGAACGAGCGGACACGGCGGTGATCACGACAGGGCGACCGCAGCGCGCCGAGAGAAGGTTGGCCTTCTGGCGCAGGATCTTCACCACGCCGGTGCCGACGGTGCCAAGCCCCGCAATGCCAAGGCGAAGGGGTTGGGTCATGATCGCTACTCCGTAATGGCCTCAAATCGCGCCCGCTCCTGTCACGGGCCGGGCAGTCCTAGCCTGTTCAGCTTTCCTGTGCAACGCGGGCCGCCTCGGCCCGAAGCGCCGCCGCCCGCCGGAGCAGCTCTGCCTTTTCTTCGGGCGATATCACCGGTCCGCTTGCCGCCTCTGCCCGCGCTTCCAGCGCCGCGGCCCGGGCTTCCATATCGGCCTGTGTCTCTTCGTCCAGAATCGCCTCGGAAGCCGGACCGAGGACAACCGAATTGTCGACAAGCTCCGGCGCCGGCGCGGCTCTCGCCTCTTCGGTCACGGTTGCATCAAGCTCGGGGAACTGGGCGCAGCCGGCCAGCGCGACGAGGGCAGGAATGAGGATCGGAAAGGAAGCGCGCATCTCGGACTCCGCAGAGGGTGTGCGCACCCTATCCAAGCCCGCCCCCCGGGGGCAAGTCGCCGCGTGGAGGAACCTTTGCTGCACGGACGATGCCCGGCCGCAGCGCCCTGTTGCCGAGCCAATCGTCTCCTTCGGAGCAAGGCCGCGCATTGGCAAAGGACGCCAAACAGGCAATCGGCGGAACATGATCATCCCGCGAGGATAAGCGTGTAGCGAGGGTCAGCTGTCGCGCGCCCCGCCAGTAGCCGGATGTTCAACCAGTGCCACGGTACGCCCAACGGGCTTGATGGGTTTCCGGATTCACCTCAACCTGAGAGCGCCGGCATGCTGCCGGGCGAATGCAGATTGAAAGAAGGGACATCAAATGACGGGATGGGTCGTTTCCACGCACGGGTCTTATAACTCATACGCCGCAATCGCGAGTGGAACTGCGCTCGGCCGCCATAACGCGCAGGGAGAACCATCGCATGTGAAGCTCCCTGTCGGGATGAAGATGCATTTCTATGTTCCAGAAAAGAAGGCTCTCTACGGCGGCTGGGACCTGTTCAACATGCTCATGAACCCGGCAACGATTGCGACCGCGCGGGAGCAAGCGACCCAAACCCTCTCGGGAGGCGAGATGTGCCGGAACTATACCCTGTCGCCGGCGCCGGAGTGGCAGGACACCACCGGTTCCGCGTCCGGGATCTTCAAGGCCGGAGATCGCCAAAGCACGGAAAGCTGGATCATCACCGATCCAAGCGCGACCTGGCATCTCAGCCAGTTGTTGCAATATGTTGCGGCGGCCGACGAGATTTTCTGGATCTCCTGTCGCGTTCAGATCGGGTAGGCAGCGCACAGATCCGATGACGCCCCTTGCCGATGGCATCTTAGGCAATCAAGGTCAAAAAAGGCTTGTATCGGCGGTGCCGGGCCACGGCTTTCGGGATTGCTCCCCGGGCCACAAGCGCTGCCCGCCCCAAACGAAATGCGGGGCGCAATGAGCGCCCCGCTTTCAATCCCGTAAAACAATCGGGATCACTTCGTCGCGATACGACCATCCGTGTAAGGCTTGTAGGGGCCTTCCTTGGCCAGGTACTCGGCCGTGACATCGGCGAGATCCGGGCCGAAATCATAGGCATTCGCCGCGTCGACAAACATCTTGTAGCCGTCGCCACCGCCACGCACGTAGTTGTTGGACACAGCCATGTAGCTCTTGGCCGGGTCGATCGGCGCCCAGGCATCGCCCTCCATCACCATGACCTCCTGGATACGGCCCTCATTCGGCGCGACCGACGGATCCCAAGTGAATTTGAGACCTGCAACCTGCGGGAAGCGACCCTTGACCTCCTCGACCTGGCTCACGCCATTCTCGAGCGCGTCGATCACAACCTGGCCCGAGATCTCGAAGGTCGAGAGCGTGTTCTGGAAGGGCAGCACGGTCAGCACCTCGCCCATCGTCACCTCACCGGCATCGATGGAAGCGCGCAGCCCGCCGGAGTTGGCGATGGCGATGCTCACGCCCTGATCCTTGACCCGGTCCAGCATGGCGTCGGCCACAAGGTTGCCCATGGCGCACTCCTGCACCCGGCAAACATCCCGGTCGCCGACAATGGCCTCGGCGGATTCGGCCACGACCTTCTCGCGGATCTCGTTGAGCGGCCCGGCCAGTTCGGCAATCCGCGCCACAGCATCAGCGTTTTCTGCGACCGAGGCGTCCATGACCAGCGGCTCGCCCACGGCTTCCTTGATCTTGCCCTCGTCGTCGAACACGACCTTCAACTCGCCGAGGAACTTGCCATAGGCATAGGCCTGCACGATAGCCGTGTCGCCGACCATGGTCGGATAAGGGCCTTTCGCCTTCTCCGAGACATTGGAGAGATAGGTGTTGGAATGGCCGCCCACGATCACGTCGACGCCGGTGGTCGCCTCGGCCACGGCCAGATCGACCTTGTAACCGGAGTGGCTCAGAACGACGATCTTGTTCACGCCTTCGGCGGTGAGCCGGTCCACTTCGCCCTGCACGGCCTGCGCCGGCTCGGTGAAGGTGATGTTCGGGCCGGGGCTGGCCAGTTCATCGGTGTCGATGGGCGTCAGGCCGATCAGGCCGATCTTCTCGCCATTGCGCTCGATCACTGTCGATTTCCGCAGCACATCAGCCAGCAGCGGCTCGGCCGAGATATCGGCATTCGACATCAGCACCGGGAAATCGAGCGAATCCATGAAGCCGCGCAGAACTTCCGGCCCGTCGTCGAACTCATGGTTGCCGACCGTCATCGCGTCATAGCCGAGCTTGTTCATGAACTCGGCCGCGACCTTGCCCTTGTAATAGGTGTAGAAGAGCGAGCCCTGGAACTGGTCGCCGCCATCGAAAAGCACCGGGTTGTCAGCCCGCGCCTTCGCCTCTTCCACGGCCGTCACGAGCCGCGCGGAGCCGCCGAAGCATTTGCCTTCGGTATTGTCCTCGGCCGAACAGCCCGAATCATACTTGCTGATCGGCTCGAAGCGGGAATGGAAATCATTGGTGTGCAGAATGGTCAGGGTATAATCGGCCGAAGCAGCACCAGCCATTGTGGCAAGGGCAGCCGCCGAGCAGAGCAGACGAGCGAACATGGGGAACCTCCAGTTGGTATTTTTCCCAAGACTGTCCCTTAGGGCGCGCTACGTCAAACCTTTCGGTACGGAAACCGCTCCGTGGCTTGACCCGGGGCGCTTGCTTGGGCACATCGCCACCATGCTGATCTACAAGATTTTCCGCGCCCCCGAATGGGAGGCCTTCCGCGCCGCCGGGCAAACCGATGGCGCCCCCGTCGATCTCGCCGACGGCTTTGTCCATTTTTCGACCGCCGTGCAGGCTGCCGAAACGGCGGCAAAGCATTTCGCTGGCGAAGAGGGGCTGGTGCTCCTGGCGCTGGACAGCGAGGCGCTCGGACCGGAGCTGACATGGGAGCCGTCGCGCGGTGGCGCGCTCTTCCCGCATCTCTATCGCACGCTGTCGATGGAGGATGTGCTTTGGGATCGGCCGTTGCCGCTGGGCGCGTCGGGACATGTCTTTCCGGAGGAGATGAAATGAGCTGGCTGGAACAGATCGGCATGGCCGCCTTTCGCCAGCTGGACCCGGAAACCGCGCATGGCGTGGCGCTCAAGGCCTTGAACATGGGTCTGACCCGACTTCCCGGGGAGATCACCTCGCCGCGGTTGCGCTGCGATCTGGCCGGACTCGCGCTGCCCAACCCGCTGGGGCTGGCCGCCGGCATGGACAAGAACGCAGTTGCGCTGGAGCCGCTTTCGCGAGCAGGGTTCGGCTTCCTCGAGGTCGGCGCGACGACGCCGCGCCCGCAGGAGGGCAATCCGAAGCCTCGCCTCTACCGGCTGCCAGAGGATGGCGGCGTTATCAACCGCTTCGGCTTCAACAACGAAGGCATGGAGGCGATGGCGACGCGACTTGAGACACGCCCCGCAAAAGCGGTGATCGGTCTCAATCTCGGCGCCAACAAGGACAGCGCCGACCGCGCCGAGGATTTCTCCCGCGTGCTGGCGCGGTGTGGCCCGAAACTCGATTTCGCCACCGTCAATGTCTCTTCGCCCAACACCGAGAACTTGCGCGAATTGCAGGGCAAGGCGGCGCTTGAAGCGCTTCTGCGCGGTGTACTGGAGACGCGGGATGGGCTAGCCCGTCCGATTCCCATCTTCCTCAAGATCGCACCGGACCTTGACGAGGCAGAGATCGCGGATATCGCGGAGGTGGCGGGGACGGTCGGGATCGACGGCATCGTCGCCACCAACACGACCTTGTCGCGCGAGGGGCTGACGAGCGCCCATGCTTCGGAAACGGGCGGGCTGTCCGGCGCGCCGCTGTTCGAGAAATCGACTGCCGTGCTGGCGCGGCTCTTTTCCGAGACTGGCGGAAAGATCCCACTTGTCGGCGTGGGCGGGATAGCGACCGGCGAACAGGCCTATGCGAAGATCCGGGCCGGCGCCTCGGCGCTGCAGATCTATTCCGCGCTGGTCTATGGCGGCCTCTCGCTGGTGGCGACGATCCTGCGGGATCTCGAGGCGCTGTTGGAACGGGACGGTTTCGCGTCGGTCGCGGAAGCCGTCGGCACCGGGCGCTAAGGTTCGGGTTGCGGGTTTTGCGGCCATTCGCTGCGGTCACAAAACGCAAGAACGGTAGCCATGCCAGCCCCATACCGCCGGGACGGTCCGGCGCTGGCACGGCGGCTTCGCCTTGTTTCGTGCCCATCAGCGCTCTGTTCCATTGAACGCTATTGGCTCACTGCGTTCCACTCACCTCACACTTCGCTCCAGCGACGGGTAGCGCCAACCCAGCGTCGCCCCACGTGCGAGGAATGACAGGATCAGCGCCGCCCAAAGCCCGTGATTGCCGAAGAGCGGCATCAGCGCCCAAAGGGCCAGCGCATAGCAGAGCGCCGAGAGCAGCATCATGTTGCGCATGTCCCGTGTGCGGGTCGCGCCAATGAAGATCCCGTCCAGCATCCAGGGCGCCGCGCCCAGAAGCGGCGCGGCCACCATCCAGGGCAGGTAGATCCGCGCTTCGGCGCGCACATCCGCCGCCGTGGTCATGATGTCGATGATCGCGCTGCCCGCCAGCGCGAAGGCCAGCGCCAGAACCAGCCCGCTGACCAGCCCCCATTGTCCGGACAGGATCGCCGAACGCCGCAACGCCGCGCGGCTGCGCTGCCCCATCGCCTGCGCCACCAGCGCCTCAGCCGCAAAGGCAAAGCCGTCCATCGCGAAGGCCGTTACCTGCAGGAATTGCAGCAGCACCTGGTTCGCCGCCAGCGTCACGTCGCCAAGATCGGCACCGAAAAAGAGGAAGGAGACGAAGATCGCCTGCAAAAGAAGAGACCGGATCAGGATGTCGGTATTGACCACCGCCATATGCGCCAGCCGTGCCCGGTCGAATACCCGCGCCCGGTCGCGCCAGTAGCCACCCGAGAAAGCCTCCCGGCAGAGCCAGAGCCCCAACACGACACCAGACCACTCCGCAAGAAAGGTCGCCAGCCCGACCCCCTGCACGCCCCAGTCGAACCCGAGCACAAAGATCAGGTCGAGCGCGATGTTGACCCCGTTCATCGTCACCTGCAGGACCAGAACCGCCCGCGTCCGCTCCAGCGCGATGAGCCAGCCGGTCAGCCCGTAAAGCGCGATGGCGGCCGGGGCCGACCAGATCCGGATCGACATGTATTGCCGCGCCAGCGCCTCGACCTCCGCAGATGCGGGCGAAATGCGGAAGGCACCGGCGAAGAGCAGCCCCTGACACAGGATCATGGCGCCGCCAGCCAGCACCGCCAGCATCAGCGCCCGGACCAGCAGGACGGCAACCTCCGGCCTGTCCCCTGCCCCGCGCGCTTGTCCGACCATGCCCGTCGTGCCCATACGCAGGAAGCCGAACACCCAGTAGATCGATGTCAGGATAATCGCGCCGATCCCGACCGCGCCGATGGGAGCGGCCTGGCCCATCTGCCCGACGACACCAGTATCGACGATACCGAGGATCGGCACGGTGGCATTGGACAGAACGATCGGCAACGCGATGGACAGGATCCGCCGATGGGTGATCGTATCCGCGCCCGAAACGGGCACTGCTGCCTCAGCCACGGGCCGGCATCAGGAAATGCCCCGTCGCCTGGGCAAAGAGCCGGGCGCGGTTGTCCTGCCAGGCCTCGACATGGACCGAGGCGTAGCGACGGCCCGAGCGATTGACCCGGGCGCGGGCATAGGCGTCGCGCGGCAGGCCGGTGCGCAGGTAATCGACGGTGAAATCGATGGTCTTGGGCAGGCGCGGCAGGCGATCCGGCCCGATCTCTGCCGGATCGACCCGGCCCGACTCGATCTCCTCCCAGAGGATCGCCCAGCCAAGCCCGATGATCGCCGTGACCTCCAGGAAGGAAGCCGTCGCGCCGCCATGCAGGGCCGGCAGGGTCGGGTTGCCGATATGCGCCTCGGCATAGGGCAGGATCGCGGTCAACTCGTCGCCCTTGCGGTCGAACTGGATGCCGAGAAAGCTGATATAAGGCACGCCTTGCACCAGGGCCCATAGCGCCTTGTCGCGCCGCTCCTTGATCACCTGGACAGGTTCGGGCTTCTTCGCGTTCATTTGTCCACCCCCGCCTTGCCGTCCTTGTCCATCTTATCGAAGGTGAAGGCGCCAGTGGCCGTGGCAACGGGGACCTCGCTCTCCTCCTCGTCCCGCGTCACCGCGCGCACGAAGGCGACGGAGCGCGTGGCGTGATAGCAATGTGCCTCGCAGCGCAGGCGCTGGCCGGGGCGTGCCGGACGCATGTAATCGATCCGCAGGTCGATGGTGGCGGTGATACCGGGACCGTCGGGGCGCGCCATGACAGTGGCGCCGGCGGTGGTGTCCATCAGCGCGCTGACGGCGCCGCCATGGATCACGCCGGTGCGCGGATCGCCGACGAGTCGATCGTCCCAGGGCATGGAAATCACCGCGCGCCCCGGCTCGATCTCTTCCAGCCGCATCGAGAGCGCCTTCGAGAAGGGAAGCGCTTCGATCATCTGCCGGGCGATCTTGTCGAACTGCATGGGCCTGCCCCTTGTCCGGTTGTGCACGCGCCCTTATCGGCCCCGGCAAGGAAGCGTGCAACCCCCGTCCCTGCCCTCCTGCACACTGCCCGAGGCGCCCGCTCCACGCTTGCGCCTGCCCGCAGCGCTGCCCATAAGAGTTGCAAAGGAACAAGCAGATCGACCTGATGGAAAACGCAGCCACTTTCGACCCGACCTTCTGGATCACCGCAGCGGGGATATTCTTCCTGCTCGTCCTGTCCGGCTTCTTTTCCGGCTCCGAGACGGCCCTGACCGCCGCGTCGCGCGGCAAGCTGCACTCGATGGCCGACAAGGGATCCAAGGGCGCCCACACCGCGCTGGTGCTCAAGGAGGACAACGAGCGGGTGATCGGCGGCATTCTGCTGGGCAACAACCTCGTCAACATCCTCGCCACCTCTCTGGCCACATCCGCCTTTACCGCCGCGTTCGGCGATAGCGGCGTCGCGCTGGCGACGCTGGTGATGACGCTGCTGGTGCTGATTTTCGCGGAGGTCCTGCCCAAGACCTATTCGATCAACGATCCCGAGAAGGCCGCGGCCCGCTCCGCGCCGATCATCGGCCCGGTCATATCGGCGCTCTCGCCCATCGTTTCGATCGTCCGGGTTGTGGTCCGCTTCGTACTGCGCCTCTTCGGCATGAAGGTGGACCCCGACACGATGCTCTCCGTGCGCGAGGAGATCGTCGGCGCGCTGGCGATCGGCCATTCCGAAGGCGTGGTGGAGAAGGAAGATCGCGACCGGCTGCTCGGCGCGCTCGACCTCGGCGAGCGGATGGTGGACGAGATCATGCTTCACCGCTCCCAGATCGAGATGATCGACGCCGAAGCCGCGCCGGAAGCCATCGTGACAAAGGTCCTGGCCTCTTCCTATACCCGGCTGCCGGTCTTCCGCGAGGAACCGGAGAATATCGTCGGCGTCGTCCATGCCAAGGATGTGCTGCGCGAGATGGACAGGCTGCTGCGCGGGGCGGAGTCGGTCGAGGGCGGTCTCTCGGAATTTCGCGTAATGGAGATCGCCAAGGAGCCCTATTTCGTCCCCGAGACGACGACGCTGGACGACCAGATGCGCGAGTTCCTGCGCCGCCACACGCATTTTGCGCTGGTTGTGGATGAATATGGCGCGCTGGAGGGGCTGATCACACTGGAGGACATCCTCGAGGAGATCGTCGGCGAGATCACGGACGAGTTCGACCTCGATGAGGAGAACCCGCTGCGGCCAACCGAGACCGGCGACTATCTCGTCGACGGGGCGATGACGATCCGCGATCTGAACCGGGCAACGGACTGGTCGCTGCCCGATGAGGAAGCAAACACGATTGCCGGGCTGGTGATCCACGAGGCGCAATCGATTCCGACCCAGGGGCAGGTCTTCTCCTTCCACGGCTTCCGCTTCGAAGTGATCGCTCGGGAGCAAAACCGGCTGACGCGGCTGAAAATCCGCCCGCTCTGAACGGCCGCGCGCTCTCGACGGTCCGGTGCGCAGCCGTCCTTGCTGCACGCGACTGGAGAGACGGTCAAGCCGGGCAATCCCGGCCTCTCGATTTACCGGATAATCGGGATCTGCTGCGCGGACCGCGCATCGAGATGCCCGGTCAGGCGCGGGTCATCGGCGATCTCGACCTGCCTGCGGATCGCGGTGAACCCACTGCGACGGTAGAAATCCAGCGCCGCCGGGTGATCCAGCGTGCAGGTATGCAGATGAAACCGGGTGATCGGACGCGACCATGCAATCTCCAGCGCGCGGTTCATCAGCCAGCGCCCGGCGCCGGCGCCGATCAGCTCGGAGGAAATGCCGAAAAAGGTCAGCTCACAGGCGCCGTCTTCCCGGAAATCCAGCTCCAGCAATCCAGTGTCTTCGCCACCGTGTCGCAGCGCGTAGACCTCGACCCCCGGGTCATGAAGGATCACGGCCAGTGCCGCCTCCGGCATGACCAGCCGCGAGAACCAGAGCCAGTCCTCCGCGCCGACCCTGCGAAAGACGGTGCGATACCACTCGATCCCCGGCGTCTCGACCCGGCGCAGCGACAGGTCGTCCCGGTCCGGAGCGGGCCGTGGCGCGGGGACCGCGCGCATCTCCAGCCAGGTCACGACCGTGGCAAGCTTGCCGGCCGGAACATCATGGAAACCGTCTTCCAGCTGCATTTTCCTGCTCCTTGCTACCGGAAAAGGAAAAGGCCGCCCCGAAATGGAGCGGCCTTCCCGTAACATCGTCAGCGAAGGATCACTCGGTCTCGAGCGCCTCGACGGCTTCCTTCAGCTTGTCCTTGTCCGAGGCGACCTCGGTGATCGTGGCCAGTTCGAAGATGTAGTCGACGACCTTGTCCTCGAAGAGGGGCGCGCGCAGTTGCTGCTGAACCTGCTGGTTCTGCTGCACGAACTCGAAGAACTCGCGCTCCTTGCCCGGGTATTGGCGGGCCTGGGTGAGGATCGCCTGGGTCATCTCGGCATCCGAGACCTGGATCTCGTTCTTCTGACCCATCTCGGCCAGCAGCAGGCCCAGCTTCACGCGACGCTCGGCGAGCTTGTTATGCTCCTCAGTCGGCTCGACCTTCTCGTGGTCGTGGCCTTCAACCTCGGGGTTCTCTTCATGCCAGAGCTGGTGGGCGATCTGGCCGGCCTCGGCTTCCACCAGTGTCGGCGGCAGCTCAAAGGTGACCAGCTCGTCCAGCGTGTCCAGAAGCGAGCGCTTCATGACCGCGCGAGCCGCGCCGGTATACTCGGCTTCCAGACGTTCCTTGACCTGCGCCTTCAGTGCGTCGAGGCTCTCGGAGCCGAACTGCTTGGCCAGCTCGTCATCGAGCTCGGCCGCGGCGGGCGCCTTGATTTCCTTGATCGTGCAATCGAAGACGGCTTCCTTGCCGGCGAGGTGCTCGGCCTGGTATTCCTCGGGGAAGGTCACGGTCACAGCGATCGGCTCTTCCGCGTTGACCTTGACGCCGACGAGTTGCTCCTCGAAGCCCGGGATGAACTGGCCGGACCCCAGCTCGAGCGGGAAGTCCTCGGCGGAACCGCCTTCGAAGGGCTCGCCATCAACCTTGCCGACGAAATCCATGACGATCTGGTCGCCATCTTTCGCCTTGGAGCCCTTGCGGCGGGCCTTGAAGGACTTGGCTTGCTCGGCCAGCCCGTTCAGCGCTTCCTCGATCGACGCGTCGTCGGCCTCGACGACCATCTTGTCGAGCGCGATCTGGGCCAGCTCGGGCTGTTCGATCTCGGGCAGTTTCTCGTAGGAAATGGCGACGACCACATCGTCTCCCTCTTTCCAGTCTTCGCCTTCCATCTTCATTTCGGGCTGAAGCGCCGGACGATCGCCGGACTCTTCGAGATGCGAGGACATCGCGCCGTCGACGCTTTCCTGCATCGCTTCGCCGAGAAGGCGGGGCCCGTACTGCTTCTTGAGCAGGGCCATCGGAACCTTTCCTTTGCGGAAGCCCTTCATCTCGATCCCGGGCTGCGCCTCGGCCAGCTTTTCATTGACCTTGGCATCCAGTTCATCGGCGGTGATGGTGATCTGGTAGCCCCGCTTCAGGCCTTCGTTCAGGGTCTCGGTGACCTGCATGGCTCTTCTCTTCCTTCCTCACTCGGGCGCCCGCATATGGCTGCCAACTCGGCCGCGCCAGCGCGGGCGTTTTCTATGAAAACGCCTATTGGTGCGGATGAAGGGACTCGAACCCCCACGCCTCGCGGCGCCAGAACCTAAATCTGGTGCGTCTACCAGTTCCGCCACATCCGCTTTCAAACCGGAAAAGACCGCGGAGCCGATTTCAGCGCCGCAGCCGCCCGATCCAAATTCGCGCCCTTCTAGCAAGGCTGAAGGGCGGATGCGAGAACAAAAACCACAGATTTGCAACGCTCCGCCAGTTCTGTGGAAAAATCTGTGGATATGTCTCGGAAGGTGGGTCGGGATCGACTAGAGTCCATGAAATAAAGAGATAAAAAGGCACGAGCAGCCAGATGAAATTGTCAGTTTTCGGTGCCGCATTGCGGCGCCCTTCGCGCGCGGTTGCGTTGCAAGGGGATGTGGGGATTCTCGCCTCTGTTGCATTTTACACGGAACATGGACCGATTCCGGCCTGTTTGCTATCGCCGGGTGACCGGGTCATCCGGCGCGGCCAGGGGCCGGTTGCGGTTCGACAGGCCATATCCGTGGCGCATTCCGGACGCATGGTACGGATTGCGCCGGATGCACTCGGGCGCGCCCGGCCGGAGGATTTCCTCCTGCTCCCACCGGATCAACGGCTCAGGGTGCGCAAGGCAGCGGGCGCGGACCGGGACGGGGTTTTCGCGGTTCGGGAGCTTGTCGATGACGCGCTTTTTCGCTGGCACGAGCCGCCGGAACCGGTGCAGCTTGTCCAGCTTGATTTCGGCGGCCCGGAGATCGTGCATGCCGGCGGGTTGGAACTGGAGTTCGGCTGAGCGGACAGGCGGCACGTTCGTCAGGTTTTCAAAGGGGCATCACCGGGAGCCGTGCCGCCTTCCGCCCGTAGAATGGCGTGGCACCGATGCCGCGATGTGCTGTGTCCCAGACAGGTTCAACGAAGATCAGGGCGTTGCGCGCCAGCGTCCTTGCTCCATGTCAATCACCGCCCGCCAATCACGGACGGATCTCGACCTCGGTGCCGACCGGCGTGTATTTGAACAATTCCTGGATCTCGGCATTGGTCAGCGCAACGCAGCCAGCAGTCCAGTCCCCCGGGATCATCATGTTGTCGGCCACGCTGTTCGGCTGACCATGGATGAAAATGTCGCCGCCCGGACTGACGCCCTTTTCCGCCGCCTCGGCCCGGTCTTCGGCGCGCGGGTAATCGATGCCGAGCGAGAGATGATAGCTGCTCTGGGCATTGCGGCGGTCGATCCGATAGATCCCCTCCGGCGTCTTGCCATCGCCCTGTTGAAGCTTGTCACCATCCGGCGCGAAACCGAGGGCAATGCTGTAGCGTTTCCGGATCTGGCCGTCGCGATAGACAGCCATGGTCCGGAGCCCCTTGTCGATCACGATCCGGTCGACCTTTGCGCTCAGGGTGCGCGGAGGCGTCAGGTCCCAGGGCGCGTAATGCTGCCAGACGGCATGGCCCACCACCCCCGCAGGCGCAAGGAAGGCGGCGGTCAGCCCGACGGTCGCGAGCGACCCGATCATGCCTTCCCCGTCACTGCAGGTCACCGAAGGCGGCTTCGAGGCGCTCCATCGCCTGCGCGACGACGCTGCGCGGCGTGGCGAAATTGAACCGCAGGAAATTCTCCCCGCCATTGCCGAAGCTCGGCCCGTGATTGACCGCGATCCGCGCGCCTTGCTCGACGCGGCGCGTGAACTCCTCGCGATCCATCCCGGTGCCAGAGAAATCGACCCAGCCAAGATAGGTCGATTCCATGGCCATCGAGGACAGCCCGGGAATGGCGTTGACGGAGTCGTCCAGCAGTTTCCGGTTGCCGTCGAGATAGGCCACCAGTTCGTCCACCCAGACCGCGCCCTCTGGCGAATAGGCTGCCGTGGTCATGGCGATGCCGAAGCTGTTCGGCGAGAGCCCAAGCCCGGCCATCCGCGCCCCGAAGGCCTTGCGTAGCGCGGGGTCGGGGATGATCACGTTGCCGGTATGGGTGCCGGCGATGTTGAAGGTCTTGGTCGTGGCGGTCATCATGACCAAACGGTCCTCGATGCCGTCGATCAGCGCCATCGGCGTGTGGTCCTGGCCCGGATAGACGAGGTCATGATGGATCTCGTCGGAGACGAGGATCAGGTCATGGCGCTTCGCAAAGGCGGCGACCCCTTCCAGTTCCGCGCGGGTCCAGACCCGGCCGCCCGGATTATGCGGCGAACAGAGGATGAGGAGTTTTTCGCGCCCGGTCATCTTGGCGTCCCAGGTCTCGAAATCCATCTCGTAACGGCCATTCTCGTTGACCAGCTCGCATTCGACCACCTCACGCCCGGCGGCCCGGATCACCCGGGCGAAGGCGTGGTAGACCGGCGTCATGAGCACCACGCCGTCGCCGGGTTCGGTCCAGGTGTCGACGCACATGCCGGTGCCATGGACAAGCCCATGGGTGGAGAAGATCCAGTCCGGTTCGACCGACCAGCCGTGACGGGTCTGCATCCACCAGCAGATCGCGTCGCGATACTCCGTCTCGCCGCCCCAATAACCGTAGATCCCGTGCGCAACCATCTTCTCGATGGCTTGCTGAACAACCTGAGGCGGGCGGAAATCCATGTCCGCGACCCACATGGAGATGCCGTCCCCTGCCGGAACGCCGTAGATCGGCTCCATCATGTCCCACTTGGCGCAATGGGTTCCGAAACGGTCGATAACATCGTCGAAAGACATGGGGGGATACCTCTTCTCTGCTTGGCGGCGAAGCTAGCCGCTCCGACGGCGGGCGCAAGGCAAACCGTACATGCGGCCGCGCTCCCGCGACAGCCTCCGGAAACTGCCTCTCATTGCAGCACGCGGAGACGCAGGGCGCGATGAACCCAAGCGGCCTTGCCTAAAAGAAAAACGCCCCCGACCGGGATACCGGCGGGGGCGTCCTCTTTTGGCGCGGGCGACCGCTTGGCCGCCCGTCCTGTCACTCTTAGCCGTAGGCGGCGATGAAGTAGCCGGCGACAACAGCCGTACCGATCACACCGGCCACGTTCGGACCCATGGCGTGCATCAGCAGGAAGTTGCCCGGATCAGCCCGCTGGCCTTCGACCTGGCTGACACGCGCGGCCATGGGCACGGCGGAAACCCCTGCAGAACCGATCAACGGGTTGATCTTGTTCTTGCTGAAGAGGTTCATTGCCTTGGCCATGAGAACGCCGCAAGCCGTGGCGATGCCAAATGCGATGACGCCGAGTCCGAGAATCTTCAGCGTCGAGGCGTTCAGGAACGCTTCGCCCGTCATCGTGATACCGACCGAGGTGCCCAGGAAGATGGTCACGACGTTGATCAGCTCGTTCTGCGCGGCCTTCACGAGACGCTCGGCCACGAGGCTTTCGCGCAGGAAGTTGCCCAACATCAGCATACCGATCAGGGCAGCTGCGGCCGGAACCAGCAGGATGACGACGATGGTGACCATGCCGGCAAAGATGAGCTTCTCGAGACGAGACACCTGACGCAGCGACTTCATACGGATCTTGCGTTCCGCTTCGGTCGTCAGCGCCCGCATGACCGGCGGCTGCAGCATCGGCACCAGCGCCATGTAGCTGTAGGCGGCCACCGCGATCGGCGCGAGCAGATGCGGCGCGAGCTTGTTTGCCAGGAAGATCGAGGTCGGACCGTCAGCACCGCCGATGATAGCGACAGCGCCAGCTTCTTCAGGTGTGAAGCCGATGGCGGTCGCCCCCAGGAAGGTCGCGAAGACCCCGAACTGGGCCGCGGCGCCGAGAAGCAGCGTGCGCGGGTTGGCGATCAGCGGACCGAAGTCGGTCAGTGCCCCGACGCCCAGGAAGATGAGCGGTGGGAAGATCTCGTATTCGATGCCGAGCGAGATGTAGTAGTAGAGCCCGCCCGGGTGATCGCCGTGAGGCAGGTTGACCAGGCCCTGCGTCGGCAGGTTGGCCAGCAGCGCCCCGAAGGCAATCGGGATGAGCAGGAGCGGTTCGTACTGTTTCCAGACCGCGAGGTAGAAGAGTACGGCAATGACCACCCACATCACCACCATCTGAATGGTGAGATCAGGGAAGGCAGTCAGTGACCAGAGCTCCGCAAGCCCGGTAAGTTCTTCTGTTGTGGTGGCTTCCATGGGAGGAGTGCCTCCTTAGGAAAGGGTGACGAGGACCTGTCCCTCGGTCACGGTTGCACCGGCAGCCACGTTGACGGCGGTGACGGTGCCGTCGGAGGGAGCGCCGATATTGGTGTTCATCTTCATGGCTTCGAGAACCAGAAGCGTGTCACCTTGGCTGACCTTCTGACCGACGGAAACGTCGACGGAGACCACGGTGCCGGCCAGCGG
>NZ_JAWMPX010000041.1:0-35442 GCF_033101155.1 Tropicimonas sp. TH_r6 | reverse complement strand
CTTGGCGTGAACAGCTACAACAATGTCAGCGCCACGCCGAATGATAACGGGTCCTACACGCTGCATTTCGGCGGCTGCGAGGATGGCCGAATCAACTGCATCCCGATCACGCCCGGCTGGAACCATTCCATCCGCCTCTATGAGCCAGGCGCGGAAATCCTCGACGGCAATTGGACCTTTCCGACCTTCGAGCAGGTCGATTGACACCGGGTTGGCGGCAGCGTGACCCAAGCCGGGAAACAGACCCTGCCAAGGAGCGCGCTTCCCGTGTGAGCCCGCCCTTGGGTTTGCATTCTCTTGACCCGACGCCAGCTTTGGGTCGGTCGCGATAAGGATCAAGCCTGCGCGATCGTCATGTCTCGCAATCGCGGCATTCTTCAAGAAGGGCGGGAACCGGATGTTCTCTACAGGCGCAGCCGGATACCGGCCAAATCCCGGAAGCAGACCTTGAAGACATCCAACCACGCGCGAGGCTCGCTGGAGTGCAATCGCCTCCTTCGCGGAGAGACTCTCCGTCACCGAATGGCCTCGAAAAGAGGCTCACCCGCGGCGCCACTTGGCACCGTCGTTCCGAACAGATCGCTCAAGGTGGGCGCCACGTCGACGGTGGCGACCGGTCGGGCAATACGTGCTGGCTCGATGCCAGAGCCCGCGAAGATGATCGGGACATGGGTGTCGTACCGCCATGGAGAGCCATGCATCACCGCGACCGATCCATGATCGAACAGGAACGAATAGGGTGCTTGGGCGACATAGATATCTCCCGATCTTTGCGGGTGGAAGTTGCGACGGATCGGAGCTTCGAGGAAATCGCCACGCTGTTCGGGCAGCGGCTCGCGTGGCATGGCGATGGCGATCCCGTCGCGCGCTTCAAGCGAGAGAGAAATCGCCTCCTCGATATCCCGGACCGACGCACCGGCCTCGGCAATCGCCTTGTGATTGAGGTAGATATAGGGCCGGAAGAAGAAGTTCACCGCGCCCTCGATGCCATGGGTTTCAGCTATCTCGGCGTTCAGTTCCTCCTGCAGGTCCTGGTTGGTGTTCCGCTCTACGGTGAACCCCTGTTCGGCCACGAATTCCGGCATTTCGGGCATGCCGTGATCGGCTGACAGGACATAAAGGATGTGGTCTGACCCGACCTCTTCGTCGAGAAACTGCATGAACTCGGCCAGCGTCCGGTCCAGCCGTCGGACAATTTCCTCGTTTTCGAGGCTCGAGGGGCCGAAGAAATGGTTCACGGCATCGACGGAGGAAAAGCTGACGCTGAGCAGGTCCGGCCAGCTGTCGCGGCCCAAGCCTTCGGCTGTCACGGCGGTCTTGGCGAACTCGGCTGCCAGTTCATCGCCAAGCGGGCTCACGAGAACTTGGGAGTAATAGATCCCGTCATCGGGTGTGCCGAAGGCGTGCGGGAAGGTGCGGCCAAACCCTTTGAGGTCGACCTCGTAGGGGCGGTCGTCATTGGCGGCGAGCAGGTAGCTGTCGGCTTCGCCGCTCAAGGCCCATGACGTGCCTGTGGCCGCATCGGCCGGGCGTGCCGCGTTCCAGTCCAGCGCCCATGTCGGGTAGTCGTCGTAGTAGTAGCGGCTGGTCTCGAAGGCCCCGGTGGTGGTCGAATACCAGAAGGCCTTACCGACATGGCCTGCCATCGCAACCGCCGAACGGTCCTTGCCGGATACTGCAAAAACCTTGGAGCGGCCATTGTTCGACTTCACCAGTTCGTCGGCGAATGTCGTGGCCAACAGGTTGACCGGAGATCGCCCACCAGCCTGCGCAATTGCCTGAGCGGGATCGAGTTGCTCTCCGTCACCGCCAAAGCCCGGCACCGGCAGGATCGGGCTTTTCGGATCTTCGATATTGTAGCCCAGCTTGCCGGTGGCGCGGTTGAGCCAGACATTGCCGACCATCCCGTGTTCGGACGGGTGCGCGCCGGTGGCCAGCGTGGCGTGGCCGACGATGGTTTCCGTGTTCGCATGCAGGTGATGGGCGTTGGTGTACCAGACGCCACTGTCGAGCAGCCGGTTGAACCCGTCGGGGCCGAAGCTGGGCCGGTATCGCGTCAACAGGTCGCCGCGCATCCCGTCGACGGTCAGTTGCACGATCAGGCGGATGTTGCCGATGTCCGGCTGGGCCGCAAGCTGCAAGGGAATGGAGCAGGCCAGGAGGATGGGAAGCGCTCTGTGCATTGTCGGGACCTCTTTTCGGTTTGCAGTGGCTGAACCCGGTCTTTGTCCAAGGAACGGGTTACAGGTAGTTCATCTGCTTGGTGATCCAGAAGAGGATCTCCGCCAGGACGCCGATCGGGCCGGCCTTGTCGGTCATCACCAGCGAGGTGCCTGAGGCGCCGATGGGCAGCGAACCCAGGTCGATCCCCTCCGGGATCGCGACAATGACCGGATACTCGCCGCTTCCGCGCAGTTCCCGGAGGTTCGGCAGGCCGGTGCGCGTGTCCAACGCCCCTTCCGCGGTTCCCGGCGGCATTCCGGTAATGCGCGAGGCGAACTCGAACCCGGGAATAGTCCGAAGCGCGATGCGGATCTCGTCCCCGACCTCGACATTGCCGCGGCTCGACTGCGGCAGAGTCGCAATCAGTTCGCGGTCCCCCGGGATCATGAAATTGATCGCCCCACGCACCGTCGTCGCAGGGTGACACCGGTGACCTTGCCGTCGGCCGGCGCGCGGATGACGGTCTGTCCGAGATTCCAGCGCGCGGCCACGAGCGCGTTCTCGACCTCGGCCACCCCGGCATCGACATCCCCCACTTGCGCCGCGATCCGTCGCTTCAGGCCCGCCTTACGCGCCTCGGCCGACCGAAGACCGGCCTTGAGCTGGTCGATGGTGGACACGGCCTCTTGCAGTTGGAAGGTCGTGGAGGCACCGCGATCTTCCAGCTCGATGATGTCATCGCGGCGTTGGATGCCAAAGGTCAGCTGCGCGTTCAGCGAGTCGATCTCCGCCTCTGCTGCTTCAAGGTCCAGCCGGAGCTTGTCCGCAGCCGACCGCGCGGTTTCGAGCGAGGCTTCGAGCCGTGCAACCTCTGCGGCAAAGACCGTGTCGTCGATCTTGAACAGCACCTCGCCTTCGGCGACCTCCGCGCCGGGCTCCACGACCACCTCGGTCACCCGGCCAGCCACGTTCGGCACGATGTTGGTGACCACACCCTGCACCGAAACCCGCCCGGTCGGTGTGGTGTGGTTGAGTGCGCCGATGACGACAAGCGCGATCACGAGGGCGCCGGTCCAGACAATCCCCTTGAAGAAGCCGTTCCATGGCAGCAGTTTCATCTTGAAAAACAACAGCCAGACAAGACCGGCATAAAGGCCAAGGACGATCAGCATTCTGGGAACTCCCGTGGATCGAGGGGCGTAACGCTGCGCGCGGGCAGCGCGTCAGACGTTTTCGGCGAAACCGAGGCTCTCCGGCAGGAAAGTCTCTTCGATGGTCAGGACACTGCGTGCCAGGCCCTGGTTGTGGGAATAGCGGAAGAGGGTCTCGAGCGTCTTGCGATTGGGTTCGATCCCGTAGGGATAGAAGTTGCGCCCCATCAGCGCCCGCGTGTCCTCCAGTTCCTGCGAGTACCAGGGCAGCATGTCCGTGGCCCAGGTCCAGCGGTCCTTGGTCTCGTAGGCAAGCATCTTCGACCGCGAATAGGCGTCGAACACCGCGCGGGCGAGCCAGGGATGCTCGGCGGCGACATCGCGGCGGATGGCGAGGACATGCATGATCGGGAAGATGCCGGTGCGCTCGAACCAATCGCGCTCCACGGCGCGGAAATCGGGAAAAAGCCGTTCGATCCGCGCATCGCCGGCGATGAAGGCGGCGGGTGTTCCGGCATGGAACAGGGCATCCACTTCGCCTTCCAACAACAACTCGGATTCGTCGAGCCCCGGTGTGCCGGTGGTCACGGAGATGCCTTCGGTCAGGCGTTGTTCCTGCGCAGAGATATTTCCAGCCTCGCCGGCCGAGCTGTCCTTGACCGATTGCACCCATTCGATCTCGGAGGGCTTGAGCCCGTATTCATCCTCGAAGATGCCCCGAATCCATGTCAGCGAGGTGGAGGAATAGCCGGGTGTGCCGATGCGGCGGCCTCTCAGGTCTTCCGGCTTTTCGATCCCGGCGCCGGCGCGCACGAAGACGCTCTTGTGCCGGAACTGCCGCAGCAGCGGTATCGGGAGCAGCGCGTAGTCGCGGAAGCCCTCATTGGCATGGGCCAGCATGAAGGGGTGGAGGCCAAGCTCGGTGATCTCGCGCGTACCGTTGCCGGAGAAGGCGGCGGTGTTCATGTCACCAATGGCATCGGCCACCAAGGTTGCCTGCGTGCCTTCGATCTCCACGCGGCCATCGAAAAGCGCTTCGGTCCGGTCGAGCAGGTAGCTCGATACCGTGATCGGCAGGGCCGTCTGCGCGGTGGCGCGCGTCGTGCGGAGAAATGCGGGGCTGGCGAGCAGCGCGGCGCCGCTACGGAGGAAAGCTCTGCGGATCATGTGCATGGTCCTTTTCCAAAAGGGTTATGGTTGGTGCGTGCGCTCACTTGGGAAACAGCAATGTGGCCCCGACCGTTACGCCCCAGCCTTCAGGCCCAGCGTCCGGCGCGATGGCCCAATGGCGCGCGGTCGCCGACAGGCTGACGCGTTGACCGCCGATAGTGACCAGCTTGCTGGTCTTGAGATTGATCGGCACGGTCCACTCTTCGTTGACCCAGTCATAGGTGCTCTCGGTATTCACAGAGAAGGTCCAGGCGTCCTGCGTGGTATAGCTGACGAAGGGTTGTAGGAACGTGTCGCTCTGGCTCGGCGCGGCCTCCTCGATATTCCAGATATGGTTGGCCAGGATGCCCACGGTCCAAGGACCGGATTGCTTCAGGGCGATGCCGGTCAGACCGGCGCCCCATTCGTTGCGGCCCGGGCGGTTGTCGGGATTGGCCACGTTGTCGAATGGAATCTGGAAGACCGGGCCAACGCCCCAGGTCAGGCCATTTGCCGTTGGCAGTTTCGGAGAGAAAAAGAAGCTTTGCAGCACATCGGCAAGGCCGTCTTTCGTTACCCCGGAGTCGGGCTCGCTCAGCGACACGAAGGGAAGGATCGTCCGCGAGATGACGTTCCAGTTCTCGGAGATGCTGAAAGGAATGACGGGTTTGACGACAAGGCCGGTTTGCGATCCCTTGCCGTCGGTTCCGAGCCCATCGTCATGGAACATTTCGATCGGCACCGAGACAAGGGACGCAATCGGATTGGCAAGCTGCTTGGCAAGCTCTTCCTCGGATTGCGCATTGGCCGCGGCTGCTGGAGCGCAGACCGCGCCGAGGACGAGCAGGCGGTGAAAGAACTTTTGGACATTCATTGATGTCGGGCTCCTATCCGAGCTTGGGCGGGCCAACGCACATTTCCCGAAACCAACTGACGGAGTTCCCGGCCTTCACATGGAAGGCCGGGACAGGATCGGCTTACTGGCCGATGTCCGGGTCCATCGCCGGATCGAAGGGCAGATCATCCAGGTGCTCGATATACTCGAGCGGATCGAAGGGCAGATCCTTCAGGACCAGTTGCGGGTTCTGTTCTTTCTTCAGCGCTTCGGACGCATTGGCGATCCCGGTCCACGGGATGCCATGCTTCTCGGGCCGGTCCGGATAGCTCTCTTTCCAGAGGTTGTGGCGCAGGAGCATCCTGTTGAACGGCCGCTTGAGGTGGATGAGGTTGGTCAGCATCGGCTGCACCTCGCGCGGGTCGGACGGCAGGAAATAAAAGGCCGCCGGGATGCCGCTGGCATCGCCCACCGGATCGGGCGAGATGAAGTGCCGCTTGTAGTCGCCCTTGACCACCGCGCCCAACTGCGGGCCGGCATAGGTAAAAGTGTAGTCACGGCGGCTATGGGTATCGCCGTTCAGCAGCAGCGAGGTCTGGTCCAGACCGTCGATCACCCGATCCGTCGGCACGTTGTCGAGCGCGCCGGCGAGGCTGGCAAAGGTCGTGAACAGATCGGTGATATGGATCATGTCGCCGGCCAGCTGATCCGCCTCGATGGTGCCGGGCCAGACCGCAAAAGCCGGAACGCGCACGCCGCCTTCAAGGAAGTCACCCTTGCCGCCGCGGAAGATGGTCTCGGCAAAGCCGGTGCCCGGGGGCGGGTTGTGCGACATCGGTCCATTGTCTGCCATGGCGACGATCAGCGTGTTCTCGGCAATGCCGAGCTCGTCGAGCTTGGCGCGGATCTCGGCAATCATCGGATCGACAGTGCATTGCAGACCGTTCTGCAGCAGGGCACGGGCCCGCGTGCACTTCTCGCGCGTCGGCAGGAAGCTCGCCATCATCGGCCAGTTGGCGACGTAGAACGGCTGTTTGGCTTCGACATTGCGCTCCATGAACGCAAACATCCGATCGAGCCCTTCGGCGTCGATCATCTCGTAGGTTTCATATTCGTTGTCGCGCCATTGCAGCGTCTCGCCACCCTTGGTGCCCTCGGCCACCATCACCCAATCCTTGGTGACGAATGTGTCGTCGAGCTTGTAGGGATCTTCGACCAGCATGTCTTCGAACAGGCCGATGGAGGCATTGCCCTGTTCGGCGATGCGGGAGTTCAGCGACAGGATCTGGTTGTAGCCGGTGAACAGCGCCTCGTCGAAGCCCTGATTGTGGGGATAGCTTTCCTCGATATCACCCAGATGCCACTTGCCATAAAAGGCCGTTGCATAGCCGGCATCGCCAAGGACCTCGGCCATGGTCACTTCTTCGGCCGCCAGCCCGTGGCTCTCCTGCAGCATGCCGATGTTGTACATGCCCGACCGGATCGCCAGGCGCCCGGTCGCGGCGGCGGCGCGGCTGGGAGTGCAGCCCACTTCGGTATACATACGGGTGAACATCATGCCGTCTTCGGCCAGGGCGTTGATGTTCGGCGTGTCCAGGCCGCGCACCGATTGAATCGCCGGGATGCCCAGGTCGCCATAGGCCGTGTCGTCCCACATGATGTGGATAAGGTTGGGCGGCGTACCGAACTTTTCTTTCAGTTCCGCAAGCTTGGCCTGAAGGCCGGCATCCTCGGTAGCCCATCTCTCGCTGTTCTGAGCCTCCAGGACGTAGTACTCGGCGTCATGGACAATCCCGCCGGGGCCTTCTGTGCTCTGCGCGAACGCAGCCCCGCCGGCCACCGCGGCCATGGAAAGGGATGCCGCGGCGAAAATGCCTCCGTGCATCTGGTCTCGAAATATCATGAGTAGTGCTCTCCCTGTTGCGATTGCTTTGACCGGTCCCGCCTCCTTCATCGTGCGTGGAGCCAATCGTCTGTTGGTCTGACATAGAATGATTGCCGTTGCGGGCGACCGGATTTCCCGATGGTTGTCTGTCGTTCCGTCGTCAGATTAAGCGACGGAACGATTGAACCGTGATCGAAATTCCGCAAAAGTGAGCGCATCGTGGCGTCATGGGAGGAAGCTCCATTCAAATCATTCAGGCGTCATTTCAGGATATTGACGTCTTGTGCGAAAGCGTCAGAGCGTGGGACGTCGAGTTCTACCCGCTCTCTCGAGACCGGTCGGTCAGGACTGTCGGAACGCTGGTCCAGGGCGTTGGTCGGGATGCAATCTTTTCTTACTCAAGCTACGCGCCCGGCCTCTCGATGTTCGGAAGCACACCCGAGGGGCAAGTTACCTTCAACGTGATGGAACCGTCGCAACGTCGGTATTGGGTGCGCGGCCACGATGTCGATTCCGACATGGTGTGGGTCTTTCCCGTCGGCGCAGAGCTACGCAGTGTTTCTTCCCCCGGGTTCGAGGTCTACACGCTGTCCGCGCCTCCCGAGAAACTGGAACGCGTGGCAGAGGCGCTTGAACTGCCCGTGCCTCCAGGTTCAAAACGACCGGAGACCTTTCCTGTTCGGCCGAAGGACCTCGAAAAACTTCGGATGTTGCTTCGTCTCCTGCGCGATGGACATGCACCCTTTCCCGTCAATCCCTTTGAGGAAGCTCTCCGTTTGCTGGTGCCGGCCTGGCTTGGATCTTTTGCCTCTGATAAAAAAAGGCGACCCACGATGCGCGCACGGGATATTGCGGTGCGCAAGGTATTGGAACTTCAGGATGAGCCTGATCTCGTGCGTTTCTCCCTTGATGACATGTTGAAGGTAGCCAATGTCAGCGAGCGGACCCTGCAATATGCGTTTCGGGAGCGTTTTGGCGTCACTCCGGGCGCATTCATAAAGGCAAAACGCTTGACCCTCGTGCGTTCCGCACTTCGTAGGGCCGATCCCGACGATTCCTCGGTGGGAGAAGTCGCAGCACGGTTCGGCTTCTGGCATGTCGGCCAGTTTGCTGCCGACTATCGGAACGCCTTTGACGAGGTCCCCTCGAAGACTTTGGGGCGTTCGAACAGCTACACTGTGTAGGTCACCTTCTGTGTAGAGGAACGGCTCACCCGAAGAAACGGGCCCATGCACAAGACGGCAGATCTTGCTGACAACGCCTTGGGTAAAAGCTGCGCTTTACGTGAAAAACTGGCATCCTGCCGAGAGAAGGTCGGGTGACGTGTCACAGGTGCTGCGCGATCTATGAAAGTCAGGTTTAGGGAGGCACTGCAGTCGGACGAAGCACGCAAGCGAAGGTCGGCTACGGGCCGGCTTCGTCGGTGGCCGGCTCGGTCGGATTGATAGGCCCGCCGCAACGCAGAAACCTGCAAGAAGGGCGTATTTCGTTGAAAAACTCTGCTTGTTTGGTGCCCTGATCGCTGATTCAATTCTCTCGGTGAAGCGGGGGATGTTGGCGATGATGGGACCGAGGCAGGAAGCGCAGGCGGCACTGTTCTACGAGTTCTCGCTGGAAGGTCATGTTCCCCAAGATCATCTACTCCGCTTGATTGATCCCTTTGTCGATCTGAGCAGCATCCGCCCTCACCTCGCTCCTTTCTACAGCCATACCGGGCGCCCTTCGATCGATCCAGAGCTGCTGATCCGCATGCTGCTGGTGGGTTATTGCTTCGGCATCCGCTCGGAGCGCCGGCTCTGCGAGGAGGTTCATCTAAACCTCGCGTATCGGTGGTTCTGTCGGCTCGATTTGAGCGATCCGGTCCCGGATCATTCCAGCTTTTCGAAGAACCGGCACGGCCGTTTCCGCGAGAGTGATTTGCTGCGGCATCTCTTCGAAACCGTCGTCGCACGATGCATCGCCGAGGGGCTGGTCAGCGGACAACGCCTGGCGGTGGATGCCAGCCTGATCGAGGCGGATGCCAACAAACAGAACTCGACGCCGAAGGAGGAGTGGGACCGCACAGCCATCGATCCGGCGGACGCGCCGCGTGCCGTCCAAGAGTATCTCGAAGTGCTGGATCACGAGGCGTTCGGAGCCGCCAGCGAGGTCGAACCGAAATTCACCTCCCATTCCGATCCCGCGAGCCAATGGACGGCAGCGCGCAAGGGCCCAGCATTCTTCTCTTATTCCGACAATTACCTGATCGATACGGACCACGGGGTGATCGTGGATGTCGAGGGAACGCGGTCGATCCGGCAGGCAGAGGTCGGGTCGACACGGACGATGCTGGATCGGGTGAAGGCCAGGTTCGATCTGCATCCCGAACGCCTGATCGCGGACACCGCCTACGGCACCGGGCCGATGCTGGGCTGGCTGGTCGACCGGAAGATCGCGCCGCACATCCCGGTGCTCGACCATTCCGGGCGTAGCGACGGCACCTGGACCCGGGCGGACTTCGAGTGGAACGCCGAGAAGGACCAATACATCTGCCCGGAAGGCCACGAGCTGAAACAGTTCCGCCGGAACTATTCCGACCCGAACCGGGGGCCGACCGGCAAGGGCGTCGCCAAATACCGCGGCCTCAAGCTCACCTGCCAGGCCTGCCCCTCGAAGTCACGCTGCTGCCCGAATATGGACTTCCGGTCCATCACCCGCGAGGAACACGAAGATGCCCGCCAGGTCGCTCGCGACATTGCGAAGACCCGCCAATACGACATCTCGATGAAGCTCCGGAAAAAGGTCGAGATGCTCTTTGCCCACCTCAAACGCATCCTTGGCTTGGGCCGACTGCGATTACGTGGCCCAAGCGGCGCAAATGACGAATTCCTACTCGCAGCAACCGCCCAGAACCTCCGCAAACTGGCCAAGATCTTTCCCGCACCGCAGAAAACACGCAAAGCCTGACAGGAAAGGCACTCGCGCTTCATTTAGATCACTACTTTCTGCGCCAGCAACTCGTTGTTTTTCCACAGAATCGGCGGAGAGCCGACCTTTGCGGCGACTGCGAACTTGGCCGTTTGTGTAGACACATGCAGACATCCAGATTTCAACGTATCGTCACTCAAAGCCGATTTGGGTCTTAAAGCTCGGCGGTTGGCCAGTCCGCCTGCCTGTTATCCACTCTGCACCGAATGGGCGCGCTTTTGACTTGCAAGGGTTTCGACACTGGTCGCGGTCGCTGGCGCCATGACGGCTTGTTCGGCCGATGGGACCGGCGTTCGTTGGCGAATTCGCCATGCAGCAAAAAGGCTGAATCCCAAGAGAAGATAGAACATGACCCAGTCTATGAGCCCGTCTCCGAACAGGGCAGAGATCACGGCCACCAGGACCGGCCCCAAGACCCCCCCAACGGTATAGACAAACAGCAGAGTGATGGCGGTGGAAGGCACGTAGACCGGATCTGTTCGATCCATCGCATGGGCCATCAGGATCGCGTAGAGCGGCAGGAGCGTTCCCCCCAGCACGATCGAGATTCCGGTCGCGGCGAGCCGCAGGCCGATCCCGGGGTCTCCCTGCAAGGCCGATCCGTCCCCCGTAACAAAAAGCGCGATCATCAAAAGGGTTACCGACGCTACCAACCCGGTGCCAACGATCAGGATCCGACGGTCCATGTGATCCGAGATGCGCCCGAGCGGATATTGGAACACGATCCGCCCCGCATAGGCCATGGCAATGCTGACGGTGATGGTCGTGGAACTGATCCCGACGGTCGAGGCCTGAAAGGGCATGATCGAGAGGAACACGGTCACGACAATGCCAGTGACCAAAGTTCCGATAAAGGCCGTGGGCGAGTACCGGAACACCGGCAGAAGGCGGACGGTGGCATGCCCTTTCGCCACGGGTTGCTTCATGTTGGTCAGCGCGAGCACGACGATGGCGAAGCAGAAGGCGGCGGCCATGAAGACGAAACCGCCGGAGATATCCTCCGAAACGAGAGCAACCACGGCTTGCGACACAACGGAGGCGACCCCGAGCACGGTCGAATAGACGGCAAGGACCCGACCGCGGGACGATGCCGACGCTGAATCATTGATCCAGGCTTCCCCGACCGAATAGAGACCGGCGGTCGCCATCCCGATGACAAATCGCGCGATCACCCAGGCGCCTGCGCTGTCTGTACGTGACATCAACAGGGCGAACATCGCGCAGAGCGCCGCGGCGGCGGCGAATGCGCGGACATAGCCGACATTGGCAAGCGGCTTGTAGGTAAAAAA
Source organism: Tropicimonas sp. TH_r6 (assembly GCF_033101155.1). Classification (NCBI taxonomy): domain Bacteria; kingdom Pseudomonadati; phylum Pseudomonadota; class Alphaproteobacteria; order Rhodobacterales; family Roseobacteraceae; genus Tropicimonas; species Tropicimonas sp. TH_r6. The sequence continues at coordinate 24,003 of NZ_JAWMPX010000041.1, read as the reverse complement.
GCATCCCAGAAGGAATCCCAGCGAGTAGCTTGCCGCCACCAACGAAGCCAATTCCGCCGATCCGCCAATAGCGGCAATCTGGAGCGCCACCAGGGTTCCAAGCGCCGCTGTCGCGAGGTGGATCGACCCCATGGACAGGAGCAATGCCTGCAACGAATAGGATTTGCTTTCCAAAACGCCGTTCCTTCCGTCCTGCATCAGAAAGCTTGCCCCGCACGGAGGTAGGTCGTGGCGTCTCCCGCGTCGTTCATGGTTCCGTCGATGCCGAGGTCGATCGGGAATTTCCGGGTCAGCCGGTATCTCAGCCCCACCCCGCCGGCGAAACGAACGGGTCTTCCCTCCTCCCGAAACCGCTTGTCCCATATTCGACCAGCGCCGCCGAAGACCTCGTAGCCGAACCGATCGCCCAGCCGTCCGCGCCATGATCCCTGTACCGAAATCATCTGGTCACCAATGTTCTCGGTGATGGAAAACCCGCGGAAACCGTCGGTTCCCCCGATGGAGCATGAATCGAAATAGGGGGATGTTTCGGAGGCAGAACATGCCGTGAAGCGCCCCGCCAGAACGGAACCATCGTTGATCGGGACAAAGGCGTCCAGCTTCAGGACGGCCCTTTGATAGTCGCGCGTGCTCGAAAGAACGTCGTGGTGATAGACCTCGAAGGTCAGGTTCCGGCCCGCTGTCGGATAGAAGTTGTCGTCACGAGTATCGTATTCGAGCAGCACGCCAACGCTCGCGATCTCCATATTGGAATCCCGGGCTATCTCACGTGGCAGGATGCGTCTTCCGTCCGGGCGGATCGTCGTATCCAGGTATCGAAAGCCCAACCCGACCGAAACGTCGGGTGTGATCCCGTATCCCAACTTCAGGACACCGAGCGCCCCGTCCTGGCGCAACGGGATCGGATTTCTGAAAGCATCCAGGTCATAATAGGCCTCGACCTTGCCGAGAAAGACCGTCGCCTTCCACCTATTGGATGCAAAGGCGAGGTCTGCTGCCACGCCGCCGCCAAGGCTTCCATTCGACGTCTTGAAGGCTCCTCCCGCGATGAAGGATGATTTCGATTTCTCGTCGGCCTTGAACAGATAACCGACAGCAAGCAGCAATCCGGCTCCGAAATTGGGATCGTTGGACGGGATTGGAAGCGCAAGGACAGAACCGTTTCGGAATCCCGGGCTTTCCGATTCATCGTCCGCGCTATGAAAACCGTAGGCTTGCCTTTCGTCATGGATAAACTGGGCAGTTGACACCTGCGGCAACCAGACAGCTGCAACCGCCGCCGCCAGCCAACCCAGCGCCGGGGAAAGGAAGAATCCTCGGGAACCGACCCGGCACGGCCCGGTTCGGAAGGCCTGAGCCGACGCCCCACCCCTCCGCTGCGGACGGTTCATTCGATCACGACAACGAAGTACTGGCCGTTGACCTCCTGGTAGTATGTTTCCCCGCATTTGTGCAGTTGCACGCCGTCGACAAGAACGATCGAACACTGGCCCGCAGGGGTCGGGACGGCATTGCCGATCTGGCGGATTGTCCGCCTTTCGACCCGACGCTTGACCCCGGCGGCGCTTCCCGGTGTGAGTGGGCGCCCGATTTCGGCCTTCGCTGACGAGATCGCACCGTCTCCGGACCATTGCGACGGCAGCGGGTCAAGGGCGGCCCCGAGGGCAAAAGTGGATGCGAACACAATCAAGCGGGTCGGTTGTGACATGGGCATGGCGGGTTGTTCCTTCGACCAGGCACGGGAAGTGGTTTCAAATCCATGAGGGCGGGCGGCTTGCAGATCCAAGGGAATGCATCCCCCACGGAATGGCCGATCCCATCAATGTTTCACGTCATCAAACGGGGTGATTGTCTCGCGGAAGATCCTCCAGGATCCGTCTGACTGACGCCGGAAGATCGTCAGGAAGTTTCCTTCGCGGGCGAGATCTACTCCTTGCAGGTTCAAGATCATCGAGTAGTCGCCCCGCGACCAAGCCCAATCCCCCGCAATTATCTCCTCCTCGGAACGGATCTCGAAATCGGTTGCGTCGATTGCCACGAACGCCTTGCGGGCGATTTCCGCCAACCGGTCCTTGTCGCGTGGCGGCCGTTCCAACGGCACCTGGATGCCGTCCTCGTCCCAGAGCGCAAGCCAGCCTTCGGCGTCGCCGGCCATGCGGGTGTCTTCGTACCTGTCCCAGATTTCCAGTATCTCGGCCCGGTCCGACGCTTCATCGGCGAAGGCAGGCGGCGAGAGCACCATGCTTAGAACCATAGCGGAACACGCGAGTATTCCCGTTTTCATGTCCATCCCCTTTCGGTCATGACAGTCGATCTTCGGATATCCGTTTCGAGCGATGTCGTCGGTCCGGCTCAGAACCGATATGTTGCCGACAGCACCACCCGCTCATCCCCGCCGCCATTTCGGTTGTATTCGGCCTGCAAGGCAGTGCCATTTCGGAACCCCATATTCAGACCAAGAATGGCGGAATACTTGTGCACATTTTCCTGCCGGACCTTGTAGCGGATATTCAGGTCGTCCCCGTCATCGAAGGCGTCCTGGAGGCTGTAGACACCTTCAATCACCGTATCGACATCGAGATAGGAGGCCCCGGCATAGGGAGAGATCATGTGGTCATTGCCGAACTCGAACCGTCGACCGAGCCGCAGCCCCGCTGTGGTGGACTTGATGTCCGTCTCCGAGTTCGATGACACCGTGACCGTGTGCGAGGCATTGAAAGACCCCCACCACGCGCCGATGCCATAGACACCGACCGCCCCCACTGTCGTTGTCACCGCGTCGATATTGGCGACGAAATTCAACCGGGCCGAGTCCGGGAAGTCCGGCCCCGACGGACGATCCGGCGGGGTTGGGCCTCCCCCCGGGGGCCGGGAAGGACCGGGACCGAAGGGCCGGGACGGGCCGATATCGGCCAGGTCGAGCAGCACATCGAGATCGACTTTTCCGTCCAGCCGGCCGACTGTGGCGAAGATGTTGAGAAAAGGCAGGACCCAGAGATCGGCCTTGAACTGCTTCGACCTTGTGTAGCTGCGCACGTTGTCAAAGGACACGAAGGGCGTCTCCTTGAGGTCGTCCTTCGACGGGTCGGCCCCCTTGGCGAGCGTGACCGAGAGGTCGGACAAGTGCTGTTCCTGGATGTTGTTCACACTCATCAAGGACACGCCGACAGGAAGCGGCAGCGCATAGCCACGGTTGACAACCTCTTCTCCCAACAGGGGAAATACGCGGTCATAGGGGATCGGTTCCTCGGGCGGCGCTGGCTTTGACGGGTTGCGCAGCTGCAGCCCCTCCGGCAAGCGCAGCAACACGCCCAGTTGGGGAAGGATACCGGCCGGTGTGCCCTCGGCCTCTGTGAAACGCGGCGCGAAGGTGAGATCTTCTACCTCCTCCACCGCCTGGGTGTCCTGTGCCAATGACGGGGCCCCCGCGACCAGCGCAAGAAACGCGGCGGCGGCACAGGAGCGCAGTGGAGAACCAATCACCTCTCTCATATTGCCTCCGGCTCTGCGAGTTGTGTCGGGAGCGGTGTCTCTTCCCGAATGCCGTGGAAGGTCGCGTAGAACACGGGCACGAGGATCATGGTCAGGATCGTGCCGACGGTCAGGCCGCCCATGATCGTCACCGCAAGCCCGACCCAGAAAACATCCGGCAGGAGCGGGACGACCCCGAGCACGGTCGTTGCCGCCGCCAGCGCCACTGGACGCAGCCGCGAAGCACCCGCGTTGATCAACGCGTCATAGGCGGGCTGACCCGCAGCAAGGTTGTCGTTGATCTGGTCGATCAGCACGATGGCGTTCTTGATCATCATCCCCGAGAGGCTCATCGCCCCCAGCAGCGCCACGAAGCCGAAAGGCGTGTCTGTCAGCAACAGGCTCGGGACGATGCCGATGAAGACGAAGGGGATCGTGGCAAAGATCACCAATGGCGGACGATAGGCGTTAAAGAGTGCCACCACGATCAGGGTGATGATCGCCATCGCCGGGACAAGCCCGGGCACGAGCCCCGCCTGCGCCTGGGCGGTATCCTCATATTCGCCGCCCCATTCGAAACGATAGCCCGGCGGCAGCTCCTCCATCAGCGCCTCGAATTCCTCAAGCACGTCGTCGCGATAGGTGGGCAGGGTCACACCGTCGATCGGGTTGGCTTGAACGGTCAGCGTCGGCGCCCGGTCGCGGCGGAGTATGACCGGGTCCTCGGTTTCGGTGCCAATACCCGTGACGACCTGGCCGATGGGCAGGGACTCCACCGATGTCGGCCCCTGTACCTGCACCAGCTCGAAATTGTCGACCGAAGCGCGGTCATGGGGATGTTGACGCGCGATGATCGGGATCATCTCGTCACCCTCGCGATAGAGACCGACGGTCAGCCCGTCATAGGCGCGCCGCGTGGCATTGCCGAGATCCTCATAGGTGATCCCGGTCCAGCGGGCGATATTCTGGTCGAAGGCAGGCACCTGCACCAGCACCCGGTTGCGCCAGTCATGACGAGCCACCTTGGTCCAGGAATGATCCTCCAGGAGCTGCAGCGCCCTGTCGCCATAGTCGCGCAGCACGTTTGGATCGGCATCCGCCGGGCCCACGATCCGGCCCTCGAAGGTCCATGTATTGGCCGGACCGACGCCGAAACGGCGGGTAAAGGCAGTGGCCTCGGGATGGTTCGCGGCAAGCCACTCGGAGACGTCCGCGGCGATCTCGGGGATCATCCGGTAATCCTCGACATTGGCGATGACCTGCGCATAGGCCGGGTTGGTCGGCTCCGGGTCCACCGGCAGGTAGAAACGCGGCGGGCCAGCGCCGATGAAGCTTGCAACATCCGTGACGCCCTCCATGGGCTGAACGACGGCCTCGATGCCTTCCACGGCCTCCGCCACGGCCTCGATCCGCGTGCCTTCCGGCGCGTGAAAATCGATCATGAACTTGTCCATCGCCGAGGTCGGGAAGAAGAGCTGCGTGACCGATCCGAAAGCGACAAAGGAGGCAACAAGCGCCACAACCGCGCCGCCGATGGTCACGTAGCGGAACCGAACCGCGGCTTCGAGGACCCTGCGATACCCTTTGAGCAGCGCGCCCTCTTTCTGCTCTGTGTCGGTCTTCGGCGCCTTCAGCAAGGCAACGCATTGCAACGGCGTGACCGTCATCGACAGAAACCAGCTGACCAGCAGCGAGATGCCGACAACAGAGAACAGCGTGCGGCAATACTCGCCCGCGCTCTCGACCGAGGCGAAGATCGGATAGAAGGCCATGACGGCCACGAAGGTTGCACCAAGCAATGACAGGGCCGGCCGCCGGGCGGCTTCGATGGCCGCGTCGATGCGGCTCTTGCCGGCGGCCATCCGGACCGCCGCGCCATCGGCCACGACAATAGAGTTGTCCACCATCATGCCGAGCGCGATGATCAGCGCCCCGAGCGACATGCGCTGGAGGTCGATGCCGAACATGGCCAGGGGGATGAAGGTGGCAAGGATTGTCAGCAAGAGCCCGCTGCCGATGATGATCCCCATCCGGACCCCCATCGCCAATGTCAGGACGACAAGCACGATGGCGATCGCCTGGCCGAGCGAGATCAGGAAGGAGGAGACGGCAAGATCCACATCGTCGGACTGCCAATGCACGCGCTCAATCTCGATGCCGATGGGCAGGGTTGCGGCCAGTTCATTGACCCGGTCATCGACGGCCTTGCCGACCTCGACCACGTTGACACCCGGCTGGAAGGACAGCGCGATGCCGATGGTGGGAAGGCCGTTGAAACGCATCAGCCTCGTGGCCGGTTCCGCATAGCCCTCGCGCACCTCGCCAATGTCGCCGATACGCAGCAGCGCATCTTCCGGGTTTTCCCCGAGGCGCAGCGCGTCGAAAACCGTGGGGCGCACGGCCAGTTCGTCTATATCGCGCGGCGAGGTGAACGTGCCCGACGGGGCGATCCGCATCCGGTAGTCGCCTATCTCCACGCGACCGGCATCCACCACCTCGTTCTGTGTCTGAAGCGTGTTGATGATGGATTGCGGCGAGATCCCGATGGCGGCGAGCTTTTCTTCCCGCACATCGATATAGATCGCGCGCTCCTGCTCACCCCAGAGATCCACCCGGCCGACGCCTTCGACCAGCGAGAGATGACGCTCCAGATCTTCCGCGTAGTCCCTCAGTTCCTTGTAGGAGAACCCTTCCGAGGTGACGGCCAGCAGCAGGCCGGAGACATCGCCGAAATCGTCATTGATGATCGGGCGGCCCGCACCCGGCGGCAATTGTGTCTCGATATCTCGGATCTTGCGGCGCAAGCTGTCCCAGATCTGCGGCAGCGCATCGGACCAGTATTTCGCCTTGATCTCGACAGTGACCGTCGACATGCCAGCCCGGCTTTCGCTGGTCAGGGTGTCGATCTCCTTGATCTCCTGCAGCTTGCGCTCGATCTTCTCGGTCACCTCCTGTTCGACTTCCTTGGCGCTGGCACCGGGATAGGGCGTGGCGACAACCGCTGTCTTGATGGTGAATTCCGGGTCCTCGAGCTGGCCCAGCGAGAAGAAGGACGCGATCCCGCCAAGCGTCAGAAGCACAATGGCGAACCAGGTGAACTTGGCATTCCGGATGGCAAAACTGGCGAGATCCATCAGTTCTCTCCGCCGTCGAGGAAGGTCACGTCCTGCCCGCTGCGCAGGGAACTGGCGCCGGCGGTGACAACGATCTCACCTTCGTTCAGCCCGTCCTGGACAGCGATCCCGAGTGACCCAGCCCCGCCGAGCGTCACAGACCGTTCTGTCACGGTCATGCTGTCCTCATCGACGACCCAGACATGGGGCGCATCGCGGCCTTCGGGCGTGAAGACGGCCTGCGCGGGAACATATAGCCCGATATCGGGGGTCGCACCGGGCTTCGGAACGCCGCGCGCCCGTCCCGTCATGCCGGGCAGTACGGGCGCGCCTTCCGGCTGATCCATCTGCACGGTCACGGGGAAGGTCCCCGTGGTGATCGACGCCTCCGTGCCGACCTCGGTGATTTCGGCTGCGAGCGCGACGTCTCCGAGGGCCGGGAAGCTGACCGAAATGTCTTCGATCTGCGGCAGGATGGAGATGAACCGCTCGGGCACGTCGATCACCATCTCGATCCGGTCCGCATCGACGATCCGGATGATGGGTGTCTGCCCGGCCACTTCCTCGAAGTTCTCGACATAGGTTGCCACGACGATCCCATCATAGGGTGCTGTCAGGGTGGCGTAGGAGAGATCCAGCTTCGCCTTGTCCAGCGCGGCCTGAACCGCCTTGACCGCGGCAACGGCAGTCCCTTCCTGGCCGAGGAAACTGTCGAGCTTGGCCTCTGCGGCCACTTCTCTCTCGACGAGAACCCGCTGTCTTTCTGTCTGGGCCTTCGCATTGGCGAGCGTTGCCTCGGCGCTCTCCAGTTCGGCCTCAAGCCGTGCGACCTCGGCTTCGAACGGGGCCGGGTCGAGTGCCGCCACAAGGCTGCCTTCTTCGACCGTCTCGCCAAGCCGTATGTCGAATGTCCGGACGGTGCCCGGGACTCCGAAGGACATCGTCGCCTCTCGTGCGGCCCGTGCGACACCGACGAAGAAGCGCTCATGCAGCGCGCTGGTCTCGGTGACCTCCATCGTTCGGACAGGCCGAACGGCCTTTCCTGGCTCTGTTGTCTCCTCTTCCCGGCAACCGGCGAGTGCGAGCGTGGCAAGGGCAATGAGGGCAAGGCGTTTCATTCTGTCCGATCCGTTTTTTTGTTGGGTAGAGGTGCGGCCCATTGGCGGGCCGCACCGATCCGCGGGACGCTTACTTGTCCGCTTCCATCGTCTTTTTCAGCTTGAGTTTGCCGATCGGGCTCAACCCGTCCGGATACGGAGCCACCACCGCCTGTTGCTTGAGCAGGAATGCGTCGACAGCGGCCTGGCTTTCGGGGCGCAGGTTCTCGATGCCATCATAAGGCACCCCACGGGCCGGTTCGGTATCCGGGAAGACCTTCTTGCGCATCATGTGACGACCGAGGATGCGGACGAATTCCTGCCCGCCCCAAGCGCCGATCTCGGTCGAGACCGGGTACAGCTCGTGCGTGTCGCGGAAGATGTCGTAGAAATTCGCCCCGATCGGGTTTTCGCCCGGTTTCGGCACTTCCAGTTTCAGGTGCTCCTTGATCACGGCCTGGGGGGTGTTGATCGAGTAGACGATGAGGCTGTCGCGCCGCCCCTTGGTTTCGCCTTCCAGCAGCAGGGCCGACTGGTCCACGCCATCCACAAGCCGGTCGCGCGGGATGTAGTCGTCGGCACCGGCAAACCGCGCCAGCGTCGTGAAAATGTCCGACACGTGGACGATATCGTTCACGATCCCGTCGGCCTCGATCATGTTCGGCCAGCGCACAAAGGCATCGACCCGGATGCCGCCCTCCGTGGTGTCGCCCTTTCCGCCCCGGAAAACCATCGGCGTGAAACCCGATTGCGGCGAGTATTTGGTGAAATGCCCATTGTCGCCCATCAGCACGACGATCGTGTTGTCCCGGACGCCAAGCGCCTCCATCTCGGCAAACAGGTCGCCGAGCCAGGCATCGAGCTGCTGCATCTTGTCGACATAGAGCCCGCCATTTGGAGACTTGAACCCGTCGCGGCCGGTGCGCGTGTTGTGCAGCGGCAGGAGCGGCCAGTACTGCAGGAAGAACGGCTGCTCGCCAGCGGCCAGTTCGCCCAGTTTCTCCATCGCCTGGTCCTGGTAGCGCTGGTTCATCGCGTCGTATTTGGCGGCGTTCCAGCGCTCGCCCGGTTCCATGTGAACCTCGCGGGCCAGCTCGCCTCTGCTTGCCTCAAGCCCGGTCACCATGGCCGAGGCGTCGGGACGGAAGAACATGTCCAGCGAGAAGCGCGGGTCGAAATCGTCCATGCCGACGGCAACCTGTTCCTCGATCGCGTCATCGTTGAAGATCGTCAACTGACCCTGCTGGTGCACCGGGAAGGCCGCCCAGTCGAAACCCTGGTTCTGTGGCATGGCCTCGGCGATATCGCCCATGTGCCACTTGCCGACGTGGATCGTGGCATATCCGGCGTCCGACAGGACCTCCGGTAGAGTCACCTCCCCGGCGGGGAGCCCGAACCCGGCGATGTCGACGGCCGTGTCACCCATCCCCATGCGCACTGGCAGACGCCCGGTCATCATGGCCACGCGGGTCGGCGTGCAGGACGGCTCGGTATACATCCGCGCCATCCGCATCGCCTCGTCCGAGAAGGCGTTTATGTTGGGCGTGGAATAGCCGCGCACGGCGTTCAGCTCGGGAATGCCCATATCGCCATATCCCATGTCATCGATCAGGATATTGATGATGTTGGGCGGCTTGCCGCCATTGGCGTCCCGGAATTCGGAGAGCTTTGCATCCACAGCCGCATTGTCCTCTGCCCATTGTTCGGCGTGCTGCGCCTCGAGGATGTAATACTCCGCGTCCTGGATGATCGGCGCTTCCTGCGCCTGCGCCGTGGTGGCCAGCGCAAAGAAAACTGCTGTTGTTGCTCGCTGCATGTCGTTTCCTCTTCCCTGTTCCTGTTTGTTTCGATTGGAGATGCTCGGAACTGACGAACGTCTCGAATTCATGTGTAACTGCTTCCTGAAGGCGGAGGTCCTGGTGTGACGTGGGGCGGGCCGCCCAGAGCCACCTCCAAAGCCTTCGACTGTTTCCTATGGTTCGACGACCCGCAGTGCATTCCAGCTCTGGTTGTCGACACCGCATCCGCTTACGGTCGGGTTCGCCTTGTCGGCGGCAGGAAGGGCGACGAAATCCGAGGCATCGGCCTGGCTTCCGGCGTCGCTCACCTGGTTGCAGAAATAGAGCTGGTCACCCTCCACGAACCACTCGAAGCGGCTGTAGAGTTCATAATCGGCGTCATTGGCGGACCCGTTTTGCGCAACCAGGTAGTCTTTCTCATTGTCCACGAGACAAACGAAGTAGACGAGCTGGTCGCCCAAACCGAAGCTGAGCCAACCGTCGGCCCCCACCGCATGGAACTGACCGGTGTCGTCGATATAGGTCTCGGAGATCTCGGGGGCGATGTCCTCGACGCCGGTACAGGCAGAGGCCAGCCCGGGGAGGGCAGCGAGAAAGGCAGTTGCGAGGGCGGTTCTTGAGGCGGCGTTGATCATGTTCTTTCCAGTTATCGTTGTGTTTGAGCCGGGATGGAGGTTCCCGGGTTCTCAGTGCCTGGTGTCAGGAGTTGCGAAGGCCCCACCGGCCATCGCCGGCAACACCTCATATGCGGCGAGGCGCTGCCGGGTTCGGGGCGATGCCGGAGCACTTACGCCACAGCCTCATCGGACACGGGATTGCCGACCCGGTTAATGTCGGTGTTGGGAAAGAACTCGACCCAGACGTGCCAGAACAGCCCGGCCCGCAGCGTTTCGACCCTTTCGAGTTGGCCCTGATCCGTATTGCCCCAGAAATCGCAACGGGTCACCGGAACGCCGCTATCGTTGTACCAGACGCCAAGGCTTTCGAACTTCGGATCCCAGGCAACAACAAGCGCCCGTCCTCCAACCGTCGCGTTCACCACATTGCCATTCTCGACAACAAAATCATCCGTCCAGCAAACGACATCCCGTCCGACGGTGACACCCCAGACATATGTCTTGTTGGGCAGGCGATCGTCGAAATGAGTCATGTTGTCCATGACCGGTGCGGCTTCCTGGTGCTGGCGGGAGATCCCGGTCGAGAAGGCCATTTCCGTCGCCATGTCCAGAAGCCGCAGGAGCGGGTTGGAGGATGGCTTGTTCAGGAATACCTCGCCCTCGGGATAGGCCTTCTGAAAGGCTCGGAAGGTCATGCGGAAGGTCGGCCAGGGCTTCATGCTCTGGGACGGACGCATTGCGCAGACCGCCCCTTCGGCATTCGGATCCTTGTCGGCATCCTTGAACCCATAGATATGCTGTATCGGCTCGCCGGTCTTGTTGTCGCGAAGGATCAGGTTGTTTCCGTGCTGGGCCAGCACCTGCAGCTCAAGCTTCTCGCCCTCGACAGAGGGGGAATAGCCGATCCCGAGATTCGCCATGGCGCAATAGGTCATGATTACATCCTCGCCGCCGAGGCCTTCGTCATTTCCGGCAAGGTGCGGGCGAAGGATCTGGGCGTCCGGATGGGCGCGCGCATGGCCGTTATTCTCTATCACGATGACCGGGGCCGTTGGGCCAACCCATTCCCGAGCTTCCTCGATGGAGTAATATTGCGCGCTGTCCTTCTGGTTTCTCAGGCCCAGATGAACCCAGACATAGGGGAAGGCGTAGAGAACCGTGATCACCGCCAACGAGACCCAGAACAGCCAGGCCGTACCGCCCCCCAGCAGGTATCCCACAACCATAACGGCAGCAGCGGCAAGGCCACCCATGACGAATTGTTTCTCGTAACGGATGAAGCGGGCCATGTTTTCCCGTTTCACCTTCAGGATCATCTGAACGACGTCACCGAGGTCGCGGAAGTACATGAAGCCGATCGTCAGCGAGACCGCGAGGCCGGCGTAGAAGAGAAGATTTGCAAGCATTGTTTGTGACCTTGTTTGGGAAGGTTTGTTATTGTGTGGTGGAGATGCCGGCGTCTCGGTCGCCCGGTGGCTCCAGATAGGAACGGATTTCCTGCTCCAGACCTGCCAAGCTCTCGTTGACGTCCTCGATCGTGGGGTCATCCGCATCCAGCGGCATCAACTCCATCAACGTCTCGTAGTCTCGGCATATCTCCGCGAAGGCGGAATCCTGCGAGCGTAGCCGGGAAATCTGTTCCAGGTGATCGCCAAAATTATGTTTGAAACTGTTCATCTGGGCTCCTCGATCTCGTTCCGTCATGGCCAGCGCCATGCGGTCGGCATGGGTGACGCTCTCCACAGATATCGACCGAGCAGCCCTTGAATTATAGGTTTCTTAGGGTAGTTAGTTACGTAACGTGTTTTTACTTTCAGTGAGTTATCGGCATAAATCGACTTTGGGAGTGACCGTGACCAATCCGGATGAGCATGACGTAACACCGCTTGAGAGCAGATATGTTACCCCGGAATCGTCGATGGCGATGGCCTCTCTGGGGGAGATTCTCGACAGTCCGGAATTCGCCGGCGCCGGCCGCGTTCAGGCATTCCTCGAATATGTCGTCAAGGAGTCTCTGGAAGGACGCGGAGACCGCATTCGCGGCAAGACGATTGTCGAGGATGTGTACGGGCGGTCTCCGCTCGAAGGACGGGACCCGGTCGCCGTGGTCCGCGTCGATGCCGGCCGCCTGCGCCGACGGCTGGAGAAATATTACCAAGGGTCAGGGGCGAAGGCCGAGCTGAAGATCGAATTCCAGCCTGGCAGCTACGAGCCGCGTTTCGCCCTGCGTCAGGAGACGGCTCCGCCAGGCGAACCGCAACCGGAGGTTGTCACGCCTCCACCCTCACCTCCGCCCAGCCGACGGGTCTCGGCCGGACTGTTGGCATCCCTGGCGGTGGTCGTGATCGCGGCAGCCCTCTTCTGGTGGCAGGCCGGTTTCCAGGCAGACAGCCCAATCGATAGCGTCGATGCTGGCACCGAGGCACCGTCCCCAGGCTCGGACGATGCCACTGCTCGGGCGGTGCGCAATGCGTTGTTCTCCAGCTCCCCTGCGCGGCTTCAGGCGTCGAACCTGGCCATGAAGGCGCGCAGCCTTCAGTTCCCGGCGCTCGAGCCCAAATGGCAGGATTCCGTCTTGCTCATGTTCGAACTGGTCATCGAGATGGATGGAAACTATTTCGCGGGCTATGCTGGGGCCGCAGAGAGCAAGGCACTCATCGCGGTAACCCGCCCACCGGGCAAGGAACGTGACGGGCTGTTGCAGGAGGCCGATGACCTGGCATCGCGCGCTCTCGAACTCGGGATAGATCAGAGTTGGAGCCACTCCGCAGCGGCCCTCGTCGCCCATGTGAAGCGGGATTTCAAAAGCGCGCGCCTGCAATCCGACCGGGCGACGTCTCTTGATCCGTCCGATCTGCATGCCCTGAACATGGATGCGCTGCTTTCCCTGTTCGGGGGGGATTTCGAAAGAGCGACGGAAATGGCCGGACGCGCTGCCGAGATCATGGAGCCCAGAGACTACTTTCCCAACAAGAGCATACGGGCCTCGGCCGAGTTTCACCTTGGGAACTATTCCGAGGCGCTCGGCCTGATCAGCGAGTCTGTACTCGAGGGCGATCCCATCAGCCCGATTTCCCTTGGCTACTTGATCGCGATCCATTCGAAGATGGGCGACGCCAACAGCGCCGAGGAAATGCTGAACCTCCTTGAATCCGCCTGGCCGGGATTCCCGATTAACGCACTGTTTCGGTCCCTGTATCGAGACCCTGCACATGCCGACGAAATAATAGCAGCTTTGCGAGATTCTGGCTGGTCCGGGGAAGGCCGACGAATAGGCAAATAGTCCGGCTGCGTGATCTTCCAACCGTTCCGCAGGCGTCCACCTCTACGAAACCATTCGTTTACGGCGCACAATCAAGGCACTTATTTTTGCCGCCCCCCCCCCGCCGAGACATCGACACTGGAAGGTCGTAAGTTTGATGGCGTGCGATAACAAGCAACACCAGCCATGGCAGAAACTGTTCATCTTTGCCCTTGTCGGACAGATAGTCCTGCCAGTCGTCGGTTTCTCTCTTGAATCGTCACTATCGGTTCGTGAGTCAGAACCGATCTCATTTGAACTGGAACGAGTTCAGAGCGGCATCTCAAAAGATGATGGCAAATCGCGGCGGTTGCGAAGCCGGGCTGTGAATGAATCGCAGCGATGCGATCGCTGGCGCAAAGCGCAAATCAAACCCACAAAGGCTGGCAAAAGGCCGTTCCCGCCGGTTCGGGTCGCTTACGCGAAGGATGGGAAAGCTCGCACCGTCGTCAATCATTCTCCGAAAATGCTGTGCGTTGCATGAATGACCGCAACGCGGAAGCTGCAATGCGGCGTTCGAGCTATCGGGAAACGGCGGCTCAGGGCCGAAAGCGATGGTCACTCCAAGTGACGTGATGGTCGTTCTTCGCTGCCGCAGAAATCGAAAGGGAGGGCGGCGAGGAGACCTTCGCCGCAGGCGCGCGCGCGATGCTCAGGCGTTGCGAGAGCCGACATTCGGAGGGCGACGGTATGCGCCCCCACTCCGCAGCTACAGGAGAGAGGCGATCAAATCCCGCGCGACATCCGTGCCTTTCGGTTCGAAGACAGCTTCATGCCGGGAGCGTTCAGTCGGGTTTCCGGGCCGATCCATGCGTAGGCGAGCAGGCAAGGTTCCAGGTCTGCGGTGGTGATGCGATGCTCGTGACCGGGCGTGTTCAGGATCAGGGAGCCCGGGGCGTGGACGGCGACGTCGTTTTCCGACCAGTCACCGGCGATCGAGATGTAACTTTCCTCGATTTCCTGGTGGCTGTGTTGGGGGTAGGTCGTTCGTGGCGCAAACAGAACGAAGCCAAGAACGAGCCGTTCCGCCTTGATCGGACCGCGCGGACCTACGATTTCGCAATAGGCGTATTTCTTTTCCAGGGCCTTCGGGACCTTCTCGTATCCATATTCCCAGGTTAGCAACGCCTCGACACGCGACAGCGCCCGCGCCATCCCACGCATTGCGCCGCGTTCACCAAGGTCGAAAGCACGCGGAAGGTGGGCCGAGACAGGTTTTGTCTCGGCCGCACGAGCCACAATCTCCGGGTTTCTCTCGAACGTCGCGGATAGCGAGTCGCGGATGCGTTTGCGGTGAGATCGGATCAACCGGCTGCCCCCGTCGGAGCCATGTCGATAGAGGCTACTGAATTCCCGCAAGAGGTAGAGCCAGTTCGGACAATCCGCCAGACGCACGACGGGCGCCTGGGGTTCGCTTCCGGGATCGTTCTCGCTTGGATGGAGCATTGTTCAGCCAGCCTCTTTCACCGCGTCGCCAGTCAGTTCGGGGTGTCACCCACGGGCACGACGATCCGTCCCCGGATCTGTCCCTCAAGGAACTTTGCCGCCGTGTTGATGACCTCTTCGAACGGAATGACAGTCGTCATCGCATCCAGTTTGCCGAGATCGAGGTCTCTGGCAAGGCGGTTCCAGGCGGCGATACGTTCGGCCTTTGGACACATAACGCTGTCGACCCCGACAAGCGTCACGCCGCGCAGGATGAATGGGGCAACCGAGGAAGGAAGGTCCATACCCGCAGCGAGGCCGCAGGCGGCAACTGCGCCGCGGTATTTGATGTTTGCAAGCACATTGGCAAGGACCGTGCTGCCGGCGACGTCGATGCCCCCCGCCCAGCGTTCCTTTGCCAGGGGGCGGACTTTTCCGGTGAGTTCCGCCCGGTCAATGACGGACGACGCCCCGAGTTGGCGCAGGTAGTCCGCTTCGGCGGGGCGGCCGGTGACAGCGGCGACGTCGAAGCCTCGGCTGGCCAGAAGGGTCATGGCCACGCTGCCGACACCGCCAGCGGCGCCCGTGACAACGATCTCGCCCATGTCCGGGGTGATGCCCTGCTTTTCAAGCGCAAGCACGCACAGCATGGCGGTAAATCCTGCGGTGCCGATTGCCATCGCCTGTTTCAGGCTGATCCCGTCGGGCAGTGGCACCAGCCAGTCACCATTGGCCCGCGCTTGTTTGGCCAGGCCACCCCAGTGTTTTTCCCCGACGCCCCAACCATTCAGGACGACGCGGTCACCGGGCTTGTAGTCTGGATGGGCGCTTTCGGCGACCACGCCGGAGAAATCGATCCCCGGCACCATGGGAAAGGACCGGACGACCGGCGCGGCGCCGGTGATGGCCAGCGCGTCCTTGTAGTTGAGCGTGGAGTAGGCCACGTCGACCAGAACGTCGCCCTCGGGCAGTTGGTCCGGGCTGGCCTGCGAGATGGAGACCGTCTGGCCGTCTTCGGTTTTGTCGATGAGAATTGCGTCGAACATTGCGGATGTTCCTTCAGGGGGTGAGTGTCATGAAAAACGTGTCTGCGAAGCAGCGGAGCGGGTCTGCGCAGCGTTCGAGCTTTGCGCGCAGCACGGCCCCCTCCCAGCCGATCCAGAAGAAGGCGGCAAGCGTGTCGGGATCATGGCGTTCGTCAAGGTCACCAAGATCCTGCGCCAGCCGCAGGCAGTTAGCCGTGCGTTTCTGCCAGTCCTCCAATACTCGGACGAGTTGGTGACGGAATTCCTCGGGCAACGCTCCCATTTCCTGGCCGAGGTTGCCAACGAGGCACCCGCGTCGGAAATCGTGGCGGGCCATTCCCGTTTCGGCTTCGTCCGTGAACGCCCGGAGTCGGTCCATGGGCGGCTGGGATTCATCGAGAAACGCCGCATCAAGTTTGTCGGAAAAGTAGTCGTGATACGCCGCGATGAGTTGGCTGCCAAAATCGGCCTTGTTGCGAAAGTAATGATAGAAACTGCCTTTCGGAACGGATGCCGCCTTGAGGATCTCGTCAACACCGACGGCGGAATAGCCCTTCTCTGTCAAGTGGGCGAGCCCGGCCTGGATGAGCTTCTGGCGCACCTCGGAATCGGCCGGATTGCCCTTGGGGCGTCCCCGGCGAGCGGCAGGTCGTGAGGTGATCTGGGTTGGTTTCGTCGTCATTCGACATTTATTAGACCGATCAGTCTATTAAGTCAAACACCAAGTTCAGGCTTCAGCAGTATTAACGAATGGCTGAAATCGCGAAACTGTAGTGTAGCATGGGCTGGAGAGGGCAACTTCCGCTGTGGACCGATCACGACGAGGCCGCGCCTGGAGGTTTTGCAGGTGCAGCGTCACGGACGTCATCAAACAGCGACAAGCTGAGGGGCCGATCTAATCGACCGGCCCCAGCTTTCAGATCTCCATAGCTTCGGCAATGGTGAGCGCATCCTCCATCTCTACGCCGAGATAACGCACCGTGCTGTCCATCTTGGTATGCCCGAGCAGCAACTGTACTGCTCGCAGGTTGCCCGTCTTGCGATAGATGTAGGCCACCTTGGTTCGTCGCATCGAATGGGTTCCATACGACGTCGGATCCAGACTGATCGATTTCACCCATTCACGAACAAGTCGAGCGTACTGGCGAGTCGAGATATGCAGTCTCTCGTGAAACCGCCCAGGCCAGAGATACTCGGATCCGACCATCAAAGGGTCGTCCAGCCACGCCGCAATCGACTTCCGGGTTCCCTCGGAGATTTCGAACCGAACGGGTTTGTTGGTCTTGCTCTGGATGACCGAAGCCCGTTCCTTGACGATGCCAGCGGCGAAGACATCGGCGACCTTCAGTTTCACGAGATCGCATCCGCGCAGCTTGCTGTCGATCGCCAGGTTGAAGAGCGCCAAGTCGCGGTGCCGCTTAGCAAGTTCGAGCCTGACACGAATCGCCCAGACGTGCTTCGGTAAAAGCGGTTTCTTCTGGCCGACAATCCGCCCCTTGTTCCAAGGCGGCCGGCATGCGCGGATGGCAGGAAGGTTCACGTTTCCCATGACTTTTCCTTTCAACCGCCGCTCCCCACCTCAGCGCCAACCCGATGTTGGCAAACTAAGATAGGCCCTTTCAGGTAATGCGCATCAGTGGCGGCGTCGAGTTCTGGGAAGAGGCATATGGCAACTCTTCCCGGTACCCGCCATTCGCTGCAGATGCAGTAAGCAGGCTTCGCGTCTTCCAAGGGCTGGAATGAAGGGCGGAAACCCGTCGCTCGATGACACAACGGTCGAGATCGGTGGCTTTGCCATTCCCGCACCGCCTGCCGAGGACGGCACGCCCACGGCCTATCTCGTCGAGATGGCCGGGATGTGCAGCCACACGCCGCCGCCACCGCCGAACCAGCTCGTCCTGGTGAAGCTCGACGGTGAATGGCCCCCGGATTATGTTCACCAGCCGGTGCGCCTGACCGGGCGGTTGGCCATTGATCCGTCCGATCGCGTGCTCATGGTTGTCGATGGGAATGTGTCCATGAAATCCACCTGGCGGCTGGATTTGGAAAGCGTGGAGGCCTTCCTTCCGAAGCCCGGAATGTCTGCCGGAAACTCGGAGTGGGTCGAGCAATTGCGAGCGAAGCTGGGAAAGATTGGTTCGGAGAAAAGTCAGTAGCGAAACGGCCTTGGTCGGGAAAGGCCTCGGCGCAGTTCTCTGTAGGCCTCCGGAGCAACGCCTTCCCGTGTGCGAAAGGCCTTTCCGAAGCTGGAGGAGGATACGAAGCCGACGGTATGCGCGATTTCCACGATCGGCAGGTCGGTATCCTCAAGCATCGGTTTCGCATGCTCGATTCGCGCGCTGGACAGCATTTCCCGATAGGACCTGCCGCGCTCCTTGAGCAACCTCTGAAGGGCTCGGACGCTCATCCCGCAATACCTCGCCGCTTCCTCGACATCGGCGGTTCCGGCGGCGAGGTTGCGCACGATATATTCCTGCAAAGCCGAGAACCTGTCGGCCTCGATGCCGTCAGTACGCGGTTGAGACAGATGCGTGTCCGAGTCCGGAGAGCCTCCCTTCTCCACGTTCAGCCATTTCACCGGAAACCGCAGCGACGCCTTGTTGCTTGGCCCCTGTAAAACCGACGAGCCGAGGATGACCCAGGGCGGAATGCCTTCCGGATGCTCGACCAGGAGCACCACGTTCCGGGGATCCCAATACTCCCCCAGCCAGAGCTTGAGCAGGCACACGAGGAAACTCGCGAAGGTGGCGTCGGGTTGTCGGGTGTCATATTCGGGCGAGAAGGTCCGGCCGCCATCGAAGACGGCAAAATCCTGATCGGCCTTGAGCGTGTAGGCACCTGCAGCGGACTCGGATGTGAAATCGAAGATGAGGCTGTTGAAAAGCTGCCCGAGATACCTGGAATTCCCTTTTGCAGCGGCAAATGGGGGGCCTTCGCTCTGCGCCCATTGCTCGCCGATGCGGGCACCGATGAACGGGTCGTCGAGGCGTTTGCCGACCTCATTGACGATCCGGTGAACAAGACTGGAGGAAATCACACCCTTCGGTGTCGCCATCAGATCCGCTGGCGCATCAACGGCTTCCAGCAGATCTTCGATGTTTCCGCCCTTCTCCGCGTAAAAGATCAGAAAAGGCAGGACCACGCGGGTTCGTGTTATCGGGGCGTCCTTCCTGGGCATTCGCGGAGCCTATCTTGAAAACTTCGTTGCGTCACGTTCCCGAAGCGACAGCAAAGTGAAACGCGGTCGCCTCAGGCTCGTGACAGCGGAAGCAATCGCACTACCGTGGGTAGCAAACCGAAGCCCTGTGTCCGGATTTCGGGAAAAGGAAGTCATCCAGATCAGGGAGCATTTCATGAAAAAGACCCTTGTTGCATTGCTTGGCGCAAGCTGCCTTTCGGGTGGCCTTGCCGTCGCGCAGCAGAGCATCGTCGATGACAATGCCGCCACCTTCGGCTGGTACGACAACCGGGACTGGACGAATGTCGAACTGGCCGATCCCGGAGACCGGTCGAGCGGCTTCGTGCCGGTGGACTGGAAGGTTTATCGCTCCGGCGACAAACCCTATGACGTGGTGATCACGGGCGGGCGGGTGATCGATCCGGCCTCGGGCCTCGACGCGGTGCGCAACCTTGGCATCGTCGGCAACCGGATCGTGACCGTCAGTGAGGAGGCGTTGAACGGCACCGAGGTGATCGAGGCCGAGGGGCTCGTCGTCGCGCCGGGCTTCATCGACACGCATGCGCATGGGATGGACCCGTTTACCAACAAGATGATGTTGCGGGACGGCGTGACAAGCGCGGGGGATCTCGAATACGGCTCGCTCCAGATCGCCAAGTTCTACGAGGATCGCGAAGGTATCTCTCTGATCAACTACTTCACCGGTGTCAGCCATGAATACGCGCGCATCGCCGCGATGGACGGCGTGATCGCCACGGAGAACACCTTTGTCTACCCGGTCCGGGCCAAGGCTGGAGCGGACGGCGAAAGCGCCTGGGCGGAGCGCTTCCCGACGGATGATGAATTCGCAGAGATGAAGGAGTGGATTCGGCAGGGCATGAAGGACGGGGCGCTCTCGTTTGCCACGACCATTGGCTATTTCCCCGCCTTCGCACATACTTGGGAGCTATACGAACTCCAGAAGATCGCCGCTGAATACGGGCGCATCTCCTCGGGCCATTTCCGGATGTTGCCGCACGACCCGCCGCCGCTCGAATACATCATGGGCTACAAGGAGGCGATGGCGAACGCCGTTGGTCTCGGAATCCCGCTCCTGCTCTCGCATAACAACAACCGTGGTTGGGAGGAGATGCACGAGATCGTGGTTGGCGCCCGCGAGAACGGCATGGTCATCTGGGATGAGCAATACCCCTGGGCCGCCGGTGGACCCAATGCAGGCGCCCCGCCCTTGACCCCGGAGAATTTCGAATACTGGGGTCAGAAGATCGAGGAGGTTCTCTTCGACCCGGCACAGGACAAGTTCCTCACCGAAGAGGAATTCATGAAAATGCGCGAGGAGGCGCCCGAGACCAACTTGCTCTGGTTCGCGCGCCCGCAGGAGTGGGTGCCGCAATTCTGCGCGACCCCGGATATGGTCATCGCCAATGACGTGCTGCCGATGTTGCAGGACGACGGAACTTTCCTGCCCCTGGACTTTCCCTACGAGGAATGGGCTGGACACCCGCGCGGTGCCGGCTCTCGCGGTCTCTGCTTTCGCCTGAACCGCGAAAACAACGTGCCGCTCATGCTGACGATCAACAATGCCAGCACCTTCTCGGCCCGGATGCTGTGCAAGGCTGGCGTTCAGCAGATGTGCGTGCGCGGCCGGGTTCAGGAAGGCATGATTGCGGACCTGGTGGTACTCGACCCCGAGACCATTCGCGAAAACGCGGATTACGGCCCCGGCAAGAACGGCCTGCCAACCACCGGTATTCCCCATGTGCTGGTCTCCGGCCAGGTCGCGGTGCGGGACTCCGTCGTTGATCTCGATGTTCGGGCCGGTGTCGCGATCCGTCACACGCCGGTTGCCGACTGATCCATTGGTCTTGAGCGGGAGCTGCCCAACCAAGACCGAGCTCACAAGGAAGCATGACGTGAAAACCAGGTTTGCTCTTTGCCTATTGTGCTACGCTCTCCCCGGCTCGGTCGCTTTCGCAGCGCCCGAGCCGATCACCTGGGCGGATCTGAAGACCACCGGTGGGGCCACCGAAACGGTGACCGACCTGACGAAGGGGCTTTCAATCCGGCAGAAGGTCGATCTTCAGGTTGTGCGGGACTATGCTGGCAAGGCGTCCGGTTCTGCCGCCGATCCCACCGTGACCTCAGACGCAGCGATGGCGGCCACGCTTCGGCTCGGTGTCTCCGGGGTCGATGTGCCCGACCTGCTCCAGCACATCGCGGAGCGGGAGAACGCGCTGTTCGAAAGCCAGCTTTCGACCCAGCAGGCGCGGTTCGACGCGCAGGACATCGCGATCACGGGCCATCTGATCGCCATCGGCGAGACGGCAGGCGGCAAGGGCCGTTTCCTGCTGGTCCCCTTTGTCGGCGCTTGCAGCCACACGCCGGTCCCGGCGTACCAGACCGTCATTGTCGAGACGGACGGGACCTTTCGCCCCGGCGAAACCTTCCAGCGCGTGACGGCTGCCGGGCCGGTCGAGGTCGCCATGCATCGCGAAACGGCCTTCATTGTCGATGGGATGGTGCATTTCACCAGCGCCTACACCATCGCCAACGCCACGATCACCCCCGCCTCCGATTGAAGTTCCAAACCACAGGTTCCCCATGACTCGAATCAAAATGCTCCTCACCGCCACTCTCCTCGCCGCTCTTCCGAGCCTCGGTGCTGCCGAAGAGAAGATGAAGTATTTCCTGATGATCGCCGAGCCGAGCGGGGCAGCCTGGAAGGGCGTGATCGAGGGCGGCGGCGACATGGCCGACACGGCCCGCCCGCAGATCGAGGCGATGGGTGGCAAGCTGCTCAGCTACTATATCGGCGCTGGCGAGGCCAAGAACTACGGCATTGTCGCCTTCCCTGACAGCATGGACACCGCGAAGATCATCTATCTCCGGGCGGCCCAACAACTGATGAAGGATTTCGAGTTCATCGAAGTCATCCCCTCCGGTCAGGCCGTCGGCTTGTTCGAAGAGGTGAAGGCAGAGCTCGAATGACCTGAATGTCATTCCACACCCACAGTTGAACCAATCCCTGCAAAGGAAAAGGCAATGGCCAGCAAAATATCTTTCGGAAACCCCAATCACCCATGGGCGACCAAATTGGTTGAGAAATTCGATTTTGGGCTGAGCGCTGCGCAGGAAGAGCGCGCGGTCGATCTGCACAAGAGGCTGACCATCTTCGACTCGCTTATCGAAGTGACCTGGTACGACAATTTCATTGAGAATGTTCAGAAAGGCGCCTTGAACTCGGGTGCAACGGGAAGCCTGACCCTGGGCGCGGCTGGCCTGAAAAACTGGCGGGGCAAAGGGGAAGAGGTCGTCGCAGATCCGCAATACTGGTGGAAACCGGAGAGCATGGTCGAAGATATCGGTCTGTTGCAGCAGATGGAGCGCGAAGATGACAAATTCATGATTTGTTATAACGCTGCCGATCTTCGCAAGGCCAAGGCAGAGAAAAAAGTGGGTATCATGATCAATACCCAGAATACCCTGTTGTTTGGAAACTATCTCGAGCGCATTGACCAGATGTATCGCATAGGTCTGCGCATTACCCAGCTCTCGTATAACAACCAGAACCTGGTGGGGTCTGGCTGTGCGGAAAAAAGGGAGGCAGGCGTAAGTGTTTTTGGCGCGGATGTCATAGCGCGCATGAATGAAGTCGGCATGCTGGTGGATACCGGGCATTGCATGTCGACAACAGTCTCTGATGCCATAGATATTTCGTCCAAACCTATCGCTTGCTCGCACGCAGGCATTCGCAGTCACACCCCTGATGTGAACCGCACAATCGAGGACGATGTCCTGAAGAAACTGGCCGATAGCGGCGGTGTTTTCGGCATGGTCGGACAGCCTGGCCCGATCAGTGGAACCGATTACTGTGACGTCGGGCAATATGTTGATGCCATCGACAAGGCCGTGAACATCATGGGCGTCGACCATGTCGGGTTTGGCTTGGATCACTATCAACGCACCAGCTTGAAAACCATTCTGACGGCGCCGGAATGGAACCCCGATCTCGCGGCGCGAGCCCTTGGCTCTGCCGAGGCGGACACGGACAGTTTCGTGGATCCCTCCAGCGACGGGTTCGCAGGCATGGAAAACAATTCCGGCTACCTGAACCTGACCCGTGGCTTCGTCAAGAAAGGGTACTCCGACGAGGAAATCGTCAAGGTCATGGGCGGCAACTTCATCCGGTTGATCGAAGAAGTTATTGGATAGGAGATGTCATGACCAATTCGATGTTTGAACCGGGTAGTCGTCTGACCAGACGCAACGCCTTCAAGTTGACGGGCTTTGGCGCCATCGGCTGCGTGACAGCAGCCAACGGTGCCGGTGCGGGCACATCGAGTGAGAACCCGGGGCGCGCGCCTGACCGAGCCATCGCGATCCTGGTCGATTTCCCCGACACCGATTTCGACGAAGTGGTGATGAAGCACATCGACCGCTTTGAAGGGCTGGATGCGGACTTGTTGATGCGGAGGATCGCATATCTCGACAGGGACAATCGCATTCGCAAGGTGTTTGGGAACGTGCATCAACACGAACAGCGCGCGGAATTGCTGGCCAATAGCGCGGTCGTGATTACACCCTGCACCAGAACGGTAATGGCGGCAGCAAAAGCCGGCGCAACCCCCATCTATATCATGCACAAATTCTCATCCGCAGGCGTGGAAGAGGATCTGGCGGAACTGGATGTGAGCGTGGTCGATGTGATGGACAAGCACGCCCTCGCAGACACTCTGCGACGTATCAGGTCTTAGATGCCACGCGTTGGCCCCACGAGAGGTGTTTCGATGGCCAGGCTGGACGGCCAAAGAACACCTCGTGAGGTCCGCTCGACAGGTCAACGCATTGAAGGAGGAGCGCCCGATGAATGAGACTGTATTCGGCGTCGCGGTGGATCGGCATCTCCGCACCGCGGACGACCTTCACGACATGACTGCGGCGCCGTCGCGTTTCGTCGAAGCGAAGGTTGTAGACCAT
>NZ_JAWMPX010000040.1:0-36762 GCF_033101155.1 Tropicimonas sp. TH_r6 | reverse complement strand
GTCGCGACGTTGTGCCATGTCGCCAAGCAGTCCCAATCTCGCGGGTGCAGAAATCGACAGGGAGGGCGGTTTGCTGACTTTCTCCGCAAGCGCGAACCAACTATGCTGAGACCTCGTGAGCCGACATTCAGGCAACCCTGAAACGGCGTAATTCTCTGCACCGCCACAAGGCGGCTCTGAGGCCATTCTGCATGTTTCTGCTGACTGAACGAAGGAGTTGAATGCCGACACTGCTGCTATCGTTCGTTGCGAGAGTAGCATTCCCGACCTCACTTCCCATTGCTCCGGTATCTGGTTTGCCGAACGCGATACCGATTGGCCCTGTACACCTTTTCGGCGTCGCTCCGACAGCTTGCTTGAGATTCAGGGGGGACGAGAAAGACGGTGAGGTATCCTCTCCGGGAACGACTCTCGCGACTTCAGAATTTTACCGGAAATGAAGACGAAGGAAGCAAGCACAGAGAAGGCCTCCTCGGGGCGAGGCCAACTTGGGTTTTGTCCACCGCGTTCCCCAATCATGAAGCTTTCCGATGCCCGAGCCCACGGGCGAAGGCCTCCAGCCCAACATATTTCGTATTTTTGATAAGAATATTTCATGGTACCAGGCTGTCTTCTTGACAGGGATCATTCATGTCTCGCGGCCTTAATGTATAATTTAGACGCAGCTATATAGTCCGTAAAAGAGATGGGAGGATTTCTTTTACGGGAGCTGCTTGATTGACGTTTGCAAGTTGCAAACTGTCGAGAAGTCGTGTGCTGCGTGCTTCAACGTCGACCTTCTTGGGCTTGGATGAAAGCACGTGCAACGGGAAGGAGGAGGTCATGAAAATTGCTGAAAGAAGAACTGGTGTAATCAAGGCGCTGCTGCTTGGCAGTGCCGCAACATTCGTTCTCGCGGTGGCGCCGGTCGACCTGACCGAGTTCGATTGCTCATATGCAGAGGCCGCCGGAGGGCACGGAAATGGTGGCGGAGGCGGCTCTGGATCGGACGGAGGCGGCAGTTCCTCCGGGTCTGGCGGAGGTGGCAGTTCCTCCGGGTCTGGCGGAGGTGGCAGTTCCTCCGGGTCTGGCGGAGGCGGCAGTTCCTCCGGGTCTGGCGGAGGCGGCAGTTCCTCCGGGTCTGGCGGAGGCGGCAATTCCTCCGGTTCGGACGGTGACGACAGGGAGAGAAACGCCCCGTCATCCGAGCGCAGAGGTCAGACTACCTCTGCCAAGAAGTCAGGCTCTTCTACCGAAGTAAATCCAAGCTCGACTATCGTGAAGCCGTCGGTGCGCGCCGCGCCCAAGTCGGTTTCGAGCGGAAAAAGAACTGTAAAGCCCGTGGTTTCGGTCTCGGAGGATGATGACGACTCGGATCGGCCGACCTGGGCCGGAGTTCCTGGTGGCAAGGATGGCTCTGGCGGTGGAGCGCCAGACAATTCGGGATCAACAAAGGGCGATCTCTTCGGGGATCTTTGGGTCATCCTGCGTGATGCCAACGGCGTTCCGCTGCTAACACCCGAGGGCTGGGTCCAACCGCTTGACGAGTTTGGGCAACTGATCGACCTTGATGAGGAAGGTCACCCTGTCGATGAGAACCTGACGCTCGAAGTGGAGTTGGGTCGGCTCAATGTCGGCCGTGCTCCGACACAGGTACTCGATCGTCGTGCGGACGAGGTAATCACATTGATGGAGTCGGCGACGGCTCTGGATACGGATGCCGCCGGTCGCTTGATGTTCGAAGTCGACGGTGTGTGGAAGACGATTGACTCTCCGCTGGAAAACCTTGCGATCTATGTCGCTTTGATGACCACGGGAACCATCGAAGGAATCAATGATCTGCCGGGTGACGAATTCGACTTCATGGTCGATGGCGTATTCACGGTCGAAGATCTTGAGGCGTCGACGGTTTTCCTTGCTGCGGCCACCGACAAGACGGGCGTGTTCACCACCGATGAGGTCGCATATATCAATGTGTTCCTCGGAATCGAAACGGAGACCGTCGAGAAAGTGACCTACTCGGACATCGACTATTCCGAGTTCACCTATGACCGCGAAAGCGTCTATGGCGAGGTCTACACGGATGTTCTGGTTCTTCAGGACGGCGTCTGGGTTCCGGAGACCGTGAACATTTTCGAAGTGGTGTTCGGAGATGAGGCCATGGTAGTTGGGGGATCGCTCGATGCATACACCACCGCTGCGGAAGACGCGCGGTTGGTCGTGAACTATGTGCACGAGTACGAGATCCCTGTCGAAGATCTTGGGAGTGTCTCGCATTGATCACTCGGCGGAGGCGGGCAATTTCAGGTTTGCCTCCGCCGAAAGACATGCGTGCCGGCTGCAGGTCTGTGGCCGGTACGACTTTTTTTGTGGACAAAGCTGTCCAGCGAATGGCTTTTATTAAGATTTTGCAAAGGGTTGCTCAACCTCTGAGCGGCAATGCTCGCCTTGGTTCAGCGGTGTGCAGCCCGACCACGCCGTCCATTATGCAAGATCAACCAGAATGGTGCTTCGCCGCTGTTCGCTGGGTTGCTGTCCAGTGTCCGGTCTGAAAGTGACGCCACATCCTTTTGTTGCTGCGTTCGCGAAGTGGCACCTTTCTGGTGAAAGGCTACAAAGCGCAGTCAGCCGACTGTCGGGCGAACTCCGTCAACGGCAGCAACGTCCGCATGTCGGTCACTCGCCTTTCGAAAATGCTGCACGGCGCACGAATGGCTGGTCAGGTGAAGCTGCAGCGCGGCATCAGATCGGCTGGCCAGCGGCGGCTATGGGCCGGTTTCGAATGTCGTGGGGCGACCCGAGCGATCCTTATGCTGCAGTCGCAAAAACGACAGGGAGGGCGGAATGTATGTGCCGACTGCTGTTCGCAAGAGTTTTCAGCGTGGTTTCAGATATCGCCGATATGTATCCGGTCTACGTGTCGGCTCACCATCAAACCCGACGAGATGAAAGACGTCCTTGCCAATGTCGATGCCAACGACGGCAACCGCGGCAAGGTCTTCGTTGAAACTGGATGTCATGATCGCTTCTCCTTCGATGCGGCTCAGCCTTGGAGGCTATCACCGCCGGTGAAGCAGTCGGCACATTCTATTAGCGGGCGTTCGCCGCGTTCTGGACCGACGGCCGAAGTGTGAGACAATCCAGCAGTCCGGGTGCGATGGCAAACGCGAACGGGAACGAAAACCAGGCAATTCGTACTGCACCGCGGATAGCAGAGACTACAGCCTGCCCTCCTCGATTGCGCGAATTGCCTCAGCGAGCGTCTCGACCGCATCCCGGAGTGGATTTGGCAACCCTTTCATTTCCTTCGCGAGCTTCGCGTAGCTCTGCAGAGCAGGACTTACTGAAACCTTCGACAACGGGTTCATGTGTGACAGGAGCGTATCGACGACTTGCGCGGGCACGCCCAAAAGCGTCAAAATCGTCGCTCCTGTGCGCCGAAGATCGTGACGGTGCCAGTTTTCGACGCTCGATGATTCCTCCAGCTTCGTTTTCGAACGATTCCAGTTTCCAAGAGGGCCAAACGCTTGGTTCGGAAAAAGGAGGTCGTCGTCCTTCCGAAAATCAAGGCCGGGCAACGCCTTGAGCAAGGCGATAGCAGCATCCGACAACGGGTGTGTAACTTGATGCCCACCCTTAACGCGCTTCGTCCACAATTTCTCTTCGAAGTTCACATCTCCCCAGCGGGCAGCTTCAACTTCGTCTCGCCTCGCCAAAGTGAGCAAAATGAAGCGCTGAGCCACCGGGCGTAGGTCTATCTTCCACCAGTCTGGCGAGGTCGTTTCGGGCACCTTAAGATGGGGGAGGATACACCGCAACTCTTCCACGGAAAGCACGCGGTCCCGTTCGCCCGTGATCTTGGGGTCGTCGATTGAGGGATCATGGATAACCGAAAGGTCCTCCAGCGGAAGCGCGGGGGTTCGTCCAGCTCCGATTTTCTGGAAACGGGGAGTGCGGTTAGACGCCCAATTGTACACCGTCCTCAAATAGCTAAGTGCCCTGGAAGCTTGTCCATTTGCGGTTTGCCTTCCAGTTCGGTCCTTGCTCTTCGGTTTGTAGGACTGGGTCAGCGCGGATGCCTTTTGGGCTGTCAGTTCAACAGCGGGTTGATGCAGCATTGTACCGAAGACCGTCGTGATTACTTGGCGCGCTGTAGATGCGTCGCTTGTTTTGCCGCGCTGCTGCCAAATCTTCTTTTTTGCGCGAAAATGCTTTTCTGCCTCAATCAAGAGTTCATGCAACGTGACTTCTTCAACGATGACGGGAGACTTCTGATAGCCGTCAAGCACTTCCGGCGACGCGAAGACCTGACGAAGTTGATCGGTTTTCTGACGCGCGGCCTTCAAAGAGATGTCGGGATACCGACCTATCGTCTCTGTACGGCTCTTTTTGTGACAATCGCGGCCCATGAATGACCAAGATTTTGTACCGGAGACGCCGAGGCGCAAAGAAAGTCCCTGACAGACTTCATCTGAGATTGTCTGGCGCTTGCCCGTCGGTTTGAGTTTCTGGACATATTGGTCGGTCAGCCGCACTTTTCGGCTCTTCCGATGAACAGTCTTGCCTTCTACTTCAGCTCGGTCGAATGGCATGTAAGCTCCTGAATTTGTGATCAGGAGGGAAGTCGGTTCCTTTCAGTCGCCCCGGAAAAATCGCCGACCAGAGAATCGCCCAGATGGTTTCGGGACGACGCCGGGACGACAAACTAACCGAGCTTCCATGACACGAGGTGAGACCGCGCGAGATGTAGTGAGACGGATTTTGGGTTGCTGAGAAACGTCCCTATCTCTTTAACATCAGATGGTTAGAGGTCGCATATCCTCTCAAGGTGTCTCAAGCAGTCTCAAAGCGTCGCACACTCATGAGACCATAGCAGAGGATTGAAAATCCTCGTGTCGGTGGTTCGATTCCGCCCCCGGGCACCACTATTTTGAATAAAAATATTCAATAACAAAGGTTTACCTGGCTTCAGCCCTAGGTAGACCACCCCTCAGTCCACCTATTGTGCGCTGATAGCTCCGCTTCCGAGCTGATAAGCCATGGCTTCGGCGGTTTTTCTGTGGCGTCTGCCCTCCAGCATTGGCGTTTGTGGCCTTGGGAATGGGATAAGCCGAGGTTCACCGAAGGGATGACCGTTATCTTGGTTTTTCGCCGGATTGGGTCGTTTTAGAATTCGACCTTGCTAATAAAGGGAAAAGCGAGCCCCCCCCAGCGGAGCTATTGCGCGGACACATCATCGGCTGTCTGGCCAAGATCGTTCAGAAACTCACTTACTGGTTCCACCCCAGACATCCAGAGGAAATCGCGGGCTCGCGTTGCCGCGACATAAAGCAGGTGCCGCTCTGTCGCCATGACTTCGTCCAGTTGCGCCTCATCCTGTGCGGCCATCAATCGCTGTTCATTCGGGATGGCGCTATGGTCGAGCGCGATCACTGCAACTGCACGGAACTCCGCCCCCTTGGCATCATGCATGGTCATGATTGTCAGATCCGCCTCCAGTTCGTCGGAAACTTCCACAGCTTTGGACCTGTCACGGACCAGTACAGCGATCGCATCCGGGTCGCACCCCTCGCTAAGGCGAGCGGAAATCCACGCTCGTAGCTCATCAATCTCCTGTTCACGAGTTTCGAAGGTACGAATCAAAGGCGCAGGGCCATCGAACACCGAGGTAACCCCCAACCGTTTTTCTTCGGCTCCGTCTGCCTCGACAAGTGTTTCCGGCAGCAACCCTTCGGTCTGGCGGCGGATCTGGTGTGAGGTTCGATAGTTGACCTTGAGGCTTCTGGACCGGCCACGAAGCTCCACACCTGCTGCTGTCCATGGAAAGGGGGGACGGAAGATGCGCTGTCCAATATCTCCGGCGAAGAACAGGCCGTTCGGTGCATCGCCCAAGGTCTCCCCAAGTAGGCGGAGTTGTGCAACCGAAATGTCCTGTGCCTCATCGACAACTGCATGAGTGAAGGGAAAGGCCGATGCCTTTCGGAGATCGTGCGCAAGGCTTGCTTCAGTCACCCAACCGCGAGTGTCGAGTTCGGCCAAGACAGCGTCGAAGACCTGCCACAATGCATCCCGCCGCTTGGTCGCCATGCGTACCTTTCGACCCAGCCGTGGCAAATCGCGGTACGTATTTCCGTCCGAAACGTCCCAAGCGTCTACAATAAGCTTCCACTCATCGGCCAAGAAATCGGGCGAGACATGCAAATCAAAGGTCGCAGCTGCGTCTTCGAGCATCCGTGCGATTTCCTCGTCGCTTGCCAAGTGGCGCTCTCCGAACTTCTTTGCGTGAAGATCGACAATGCACGATTGAAGTGCGGCAGTCTCGATACGTGCGCATACTTCAGCGCCGGCGAGCAGTGGCAGCTTCTCAGCCAAGCGGTAGGCGAGGCGTTCGTTGAACGTCGTCAGCAGAACCCTCGCCTCTGGCGCTTGCGCCATGCGGACGGCACGATGCAACGCAACGACGGTCTTGCCAGTGCCGGCCGAGCCGATCACGCGAGCTGGGCCGTTGAAGTCGCGATCGACATACTCGCGCTGAGCCGGATGCAGATAGACTGACCAACGCTCCCATGGGGCGTCCAGCGCTGCGCGGAGCTCGTCCACGTTTTCCATGGTGCGGAAGCGGCGACCCGCGTCCGGATGCGCGAAGGGATCGCTGCCTGGTTCTACAATCGGCGCCTGGTCCGGGCGGACTCCTGTTGCCGCCTGGAGGAGCGACTCACCCGCCTCCGATGGCAAGTGGCCGGCAATTTCCAGAACGGTCTCGTCGGTCGCATCACGTACGGTATCCAACCAGTCCGCTGGCACGCCCCAGGACAATAGCGTGTCGTCGCTCTCGCTCGCAAAGAGCCGCGGCAGGCGCACGGCCTCCTCGACATAGCGCTGGATCACCACTTCCTCGACCGTCTCTCGGATCTGGACGATCTGGGCGGCGCCGGTGCGGGGATGGGTGTCGATCCGACGGGTCTCGGCCCATTTGTAGGCGTCGTCATGGTGGCCAACCCAGGCCAGCAGAGTGGCGCCGTCACGCTTGTGCAGGACAAGGCGGATGTCGCGATTGACCCGGGCGGTCCAGAAATCGGGATCGCGGGCGCGATCGACGCGGTGCATCGAGAGGCCCGGGCTGGCCGGGTTCATCTGCAGGTCGAAGGCAGCGGTCTTAACCGCCTTCTGTTCCTGGGCTGCGAGTTTGGCGAGGCTGTCGGAGAAGGTGTCGGCGATGCGGAATGTCATATCACAGCCCGGCCTCACGATCCTTTATCTTTCGAACACGACTGATGACCCCACCTGGTTGTCGTCCAAGACTTTCGGCAATTTCGGCGATTGAGTGGCCTTCGATCAAAAGAGCCATCAATCGCTCCTCCTCGTGCTGCGTCCAAGCCTTGTATGCATTACGGTGAGTCTTCCGAACATCTGAGATTACGTAGCTTTTTTCTTCATGGGATGCTTCCAGAAGCAATAGCTCAAGCGCGATCTCTCTCAGAACCTCCGTGAGTTCTCTGCCATCGTCAGTTGAAATCTCATCGCACGAAACACCGCTTGCAATCAGCCGGGCTAAGGATAGGCAATCTTCGCTTAGGATATTCCCCATCCCTAAACACCCATCACCTTCATCACCTCATCCCCGAGGTGGTTGATCACCTTCACAGCGATACGCCCGGATTTCGGACGGGAGAATGGCCGCGACACGGTCCGCTTCAAGCTCTCCCAGGCCTCCTCGTCCACCTCCCCCTTCAGCGTCGTCTTCAGCTGCTTGTAGGGGACCTCCGCACCAGGGAAATACGCGTGGCGGACGAAGAAGCTTTCCTCGTTGTAGTCGGTGTCGATGAACCAGCAGGCGATGTCGTCGGGCTCGGAGCTGACGACCTCCCCTGTCGCGGGCTTGAAGATGTCGACGCCTTTCAGCTCCACCCGAACCTTGTCGCCCTCTGCCGTCACCTCGATATCCGGCTCGCCGAAGACGACGAACAGGTTGCCGCCCCCCGCTTTCAGGTCGCCTGCCATGTGCAGGTCCGGGTTCATCCGGGCGTGCAGCACCGGCACGCGGCCGAGCTTGCGGAATTCGGCCGTATGCGCGTCGAAGTTGAAGGCGCAGGCGATGAGGATATCGAAACCGCCATCGGCTGCCTCGCGGGCAGCTGCCACCAGATCGGCACGCTGGACGGTGCCGTATTCGGGGCCGATGAAGATACCGGCGCGGCGCTCGACGCCTCCCGCGTCGGGGTCGCCTTCCATGTAGCGGCCCTCGGCGGTGATCCACTCGCCACCCCAACCCGGGGTGAGCGAGGTAAACTCGATCTTGTCGGCCTTGTCCGCCTGCTGAACCCCGGCCTTCTTCAGGTTCTCCAGAATCGCGGTCAGGTAGTTCTCGGCCTCCTGCGCATCCTTGCCGCGCTTGCCGGCGGCGGCCTCGTCGATGATCTCGCCATATTCGTTCACCGCCTGGGTGCGGTGCGGCGACAGACTCTCGACCGTGAAGGGGCCGGCGACGCGGATGCGTTTCTTGTCCTCGTAGGGCTTGTCGTAGAGATATTCGAAATCGGCCTTGGCGGCGATGGAGGCGTCGATCTCTGTCTGCCGGGCGATGCGAGCGGCCCAGAAGGCGTCGAGGGCGGCGCGGGCGGCGTCGGGCCAGCCGGCCGGAGCCTCGCGCGGGATCTCCCATTCCATGAAGCCGCCTGCCGGGGCCGCCTCGCCGCTGGGCAGGGTGACTTCGCCCGGGGCGGTGAAGTCGATCTCCTCTCCCTTGCGGCCGCCTGTCTCCACCGCAAAGGGCTGGGCATGGTCCGCGAGGGCGGCGTTGAGGACGGCGCGGGCGTCTTCGACGGCGGGTTGGAGGTTGGCCCAGATCTCGTCGATCTCGGTGTTGTTGGCGATGCTCTTCAGGGTGATGTGGGGCACGCGGGCATAGACGAAGCCGTGACGGATGTCGTTATAGGTCGGCGCGGTTGCGGGAGCAGAGCGCGTCACCTCGGCCTCCTTCTTCTGGCCGGCGTTGCTGTCGGAGAGCAGGTAAAAGGGGTATTTCGCGCCCATGATCCTTGCGCGCGCCAGGGCCAGCGCCACGCGGGACGTATCGATGGTGATCCAGCGCCGGCCCCATTGCTCGGCGACAGTGGCCGTGGTGCCCGAGCCGCAGGTGGGATCGAGGACAAGATCGCCGGGGTCGGTGGTCATGAGGAGGCAGCGAGCCACGACTTTGGGCAGGGTCTGGACAACATATATTTTGTCTCCAGGGCGCCCAGCGATTTGTGTATCGGTCCAGACATTTGAATAGCCAACAACCGCATAGTCACCAAAGTATCGCAAATATCCAAGTGAGTTCGCTCGCGGCACCATTCTGCCAGAGCGAATCAAACGTCCCATTCGTTCTTCATCAGTTTTCCAGTAGCCTGCTGGAAAAAAGCCGCGCCCGCAAAGAGGAACGTTGTACTTCGTTCCCGGTGACTGGCTCGTGACTGTGTCCAACCTGAATACGCGACCTTCATTCGGGATAGTTCTGGCGTCGGCAACTTCGGATCCCGTCAGTCTCCGTGAGGAGCTGTCGGGGAACATGATGCTGCGATATTCGCCACCACCCGCTCCGGAGAGCGTCTTTTCGAAGATTTGATTTCTGTATTTCAGATTGTCTTTGCTTTTTGCAAACCAGACAATGAAATCCGAAGTCGTTGGCAGCGCATTGGTCGTTGCGCTTGAAGTCTTGGCGAAAATTATTTCCGAAACGAAATTCTCCTCCCCGAACACCTCATCCATCAGCGCCCGCACCCGGTGGACATTTTCGTCACCGATCTGGACGAAGCAGCTTCCGCTCTCGGTCAACAATTCCCGCGCCACCACCAGCCGGTCGCGCAGATATTGAAGGTAGGAATGGATGCCGTCGCGCCAGGTGTCGCGAAAGGCCTTTACCTGTTCCGGTTCGCGGGTCAGGTGCTCCAGCTTGCCGTCCTTCACATCGCGCGAGGTGGTGGACCACTGGAAGTTGGAGTTGAAGCGGATGCCATAGGGCGGGTCGATATAGATCGCCTGCACCTGCCCCTTCAGCCCCTCGCGCTCGGCCAGCGAGGCCATGACCTGCAAGCCGTCGCCGAGGATCATCCGGTTCGACCATTTGCGGTGGTGGCGGTAGAATTCGATCTCCGCCTCGCGGTCCTCGTCAGTGATGCCGAAGTGGTCGAACAGGCTCGCGCCGGCCCCCTCGCCATTGCGTTTGCCGCCGGCGCGCAGGTCCTCGATGATCGCCTTGGGGTGGACCTGTTCCTGCAGGTAGATCGGCGGTGCGTCCACGGTGAGCGCCGCCTGGTCGATATCCTTGCCGCGCCAGATCAGCTGCGGGTCGAGATCGGGGTTGCGGGTCTCGTAGGCGACCTTGATGGGCCGGGCGTCCTCCGGGTCCATCATCGGGGCGAGTTCGGGCGTGGGGATGTTCAGCCGCTCGTTTTCATGGGTGATCGGCTCGATGGGGGTTTTCTTGTCGGTCATCGGTTTTCTCCGAGGTCGATTTTTCCGGCCGGGCCGGTTGCCACGGCTTCCTGAAACTCAGCCAGTTCCCGCTTCAGAGTTCCCGGCAGGGTGTCCTGGTAGGCCTTCACCATGGGCAAAGTTGCATTGGTCCAAGCCGGCTCGCCGTTGAACATCAGGTATTTGTCGAGAATGCGTTCGCCGGTGACCTGTGCGAAGGAGGTCTTCTTTGCAGACTCTGCGATTGCGGCGGAAAGCTCGACGAAACCGATCCCGTCGAGCTTCTCGTAGAAGGATTTCATTCTTTTCAGAAGGTCTTGGTTGTTGGCTCCTACGGCTTTGGCGGCAAGCCTGTCGAACGGAGTCCATCGTTCAGGTGCCACGAACCATGTAAGCTTGGTCATTCCAGAGACGAGCCGGAAAGCTTTTCCCGAATTGGTCTCACCAGCGACGCTTTCTTGCAATCGAGGTACAGTTTCAGCGATGGCTTCAGCCCGGGATCTGTACGTTGGAAAGGTCTTGCCGGCGAAGGTGTTCACCGCAGACACAACGTGATCCACGCCGGGATCTCCACCAACGAGGTTTCGCCCGAAATTGTAGGTGCTGGCAATGGCACGCACATGTTCTCTGGTGATGTGCCCTTTGTTTCGCTCGATCAACAGTTGCTGCGGGCCGTCAAACTGAAACCACCATCGAACGCCTTCCGTCACGGCGGCTTTCAGGAGATCCGAATGGTCTGGACATGACCGCATCAAGCGTCTCCGGATGTGATGGCGGCGCCGATGGCGGCCCGGTAATCGCGACAGGATTCCGTCATCCAATCCATGATTTTAGGCCAGTCGGCGCGAATATCGTGCCCCTTGCCTAAACGCTTGGAGAGGAAATGATTGCCACGCCCGGTGGGTCCGAGAGGTGCGGCGAGCTCGGTTTCAAGAGTGTTTCGTGCTGGCTCAAGGAGCGCCGCCACAGGTTCCGGGGGTTCGCTGTGGCCGCTTCGGAGATAAATGCCGCTATCCGATTTCCCGATCCAGATGGCAAGTTCGGTGCGCGGGTCATCGTGCAGAACGATGTAATTGCTGGGGTAGCGCCAAGGTTTGATGCCAGCGTTTGCATAATCTGGATAGGCTTCGAGGAACTCTGTCCAGAACTCCTCCTTGACGTCGTAGTAGGCAGCCCCCTCCGAAGAGATCTTTTGCTTTACCCCTCGCTCCCAATCGTTGGGTTTCTCAACAACATCGAAGATCGGTGCGAAGGGGCTGTTCGCGATGCGGACGACCCGTGCCTTGACCGCGAAGAAGGAGAAGCCATCAGCGGTGTTTTCGTTGAGCCAACGGATTGCCGAAAGGTGTGGTTCGCGAAAAGCCGGGGCAATCCATATGACGGTATGCGCCTTTAGCCCCGCAAGGTATGTCATGATCTGCCCGAGGTGAGTATGGTCGGTTGCCTCGAGCTGGTTCTCGATCAGCACTACAGTATCGTCCAATGGGTTGCGGGCGAGAATGTCCGCGCTGAAAGTTTCTACAGCGACCTCGGTGCCTGTGAGCTCCAGCGGGACTCCAATGGCCTCAGACAGGTGGTCGATGTTTTCAGCCAGCCAGGGCGTGAACTCATGCGCCTCGTGTTTCCAGGCTTCCCGCAGGGGGAGGTCTTCGAGACGGCCAAACTTGATGTCGGTCATGCGGGCACCTTTCCAAGGAGCACGTCGATGGCGGAGTCAAGTTCCGGACCGAAAATGAAGGGGTCTCGGAGCTCGGCAAAACCCCAGCGGCCGAAGCGGCCGAGGCGGTTGACGCCGGGAACCCACTTGTGACGCATGGTCTCTGCCTTGAGCATTGCGTCGTGGTCGCGGAAGCCTTTGACCTCAACCACCAATGTCGTCGGCTCGGGGGTGTCGAGGCGCAGCAGGAAGTCTGGGCGGTACATGTGCGGCTCGCCCTCCTTGAGGTAGGGTACTTCGAACCCGAGGTTGTGGTTCTTGGTATAGGAGAGCACTCGGAAGTTCCCCTCGATCACTGCTGCCAACTCCGCTTCCCATTGGCTGTCCGTGATGATCCAGTTGACGTGGCTGCGATCCGGACGAGGTGGGTAGCGCGTCGCCTTGGAGGTTGTGAAGCTGACATCCATCGTGGAGCCGGTTGGCGTATAAGGGTCGAGCACTGCCCGCAGGACACTATCACCGCGTGGCTTGTCAATCAGTGCACCGAGGATGAGGTCGCAGACCTCGTCGGCGAGCTGCCGATAGAGAAGTTGCGCCTCCATCGTGCCACCCTTGCAGACGAGGTGCCCTTCGGCGAGCCACTGGTTGGCCAGCCGTTTGGCGGCCGGGAAGAGGTGCATCTTGGGTCGTTCGTTGGCATCACGCAGCTTTTCGAAGATCATGTGCTTGGCGATGTGGGTCGCGATGGTCGAGCGGCGCTGTGCGTTGAGGTAGTCGAGGGTAAGAAGTACTCCTTCGCCCACAATCCCCTGCATCGTAACTTCAGCCGCGCCAACCTTCTCAGGAGTCAGAACGTATGGTTCCAGTCCGGAGAAATCCGCATCCAATCGATCAGGCGGAAGATCCGCCACATAGCCCTGGACACGTGGGAAGGTAATCTCCAGATGGTCCCGCTCGGGCGAAACGGCCCTGACAGAGATCACGTCGCGCGGCGGTTGAGGGGGCGAGACGCGAGGGCCATCCGAGAAATTCAGACCGTCGATACCCATGATGTCGGCGTATTCGGTCCGGAACAAATGCTCGCCCGTGACGGGGTCGGGTTGATCGTCCAAGTCGTAGGAGAGCCGCCGCAGGGCGCGGCCAATTACCTGTTCGCAGATAAGCTGTGTTCCGAAAGCACGCAGTCCGAGAATGTGGGTGACGTTGTTGGCGTCCCATCCTTCTGTGAGCATCGAGACCGAGACCACGCAGCGAACCTGCTCACCCAACTTCCCCTTTCGCCCGACTGTATTCATCACCTCGCGCAGAATGTCGGCATCAGTGAGTTGCTCGGCTCCTTGCCCACGCTCTGCCTGTTCGCGGCGGAACGCCTCGATCTCCTCCGCGTGAGCATCCCGAAAGGTTTTGTCGACGTCACCGCCTGCCTCCAGAGTCGCGCTGTCAATCAAGACGGTGCGGGGCCGCGGCAGACGATCATCATCGGACGAGAAGTTCGAAAACAGCTCGCACTTTGCTTTGACCGTCTCAATCAAGCCGTCCTCGTTCTCGCGTTCCCAGCCTGCCACGTAGTCACGCAGGAGCTCGGAGTTGGTTGTGTTGTTGCAGACAATGATAAAGACGGGAGGAATGCCGACCTTTTCAGCTTCCCACAGCTTGTAGGTTTGTTCGTAGTGGCCATAGAGAGCATCGATCGCCGTCTTCAGCTCCAGTGGCAGCTTGTCCGGGTCTGGACGGGCGCCTCTGGTTTTTTTGGGCATCTTCTTCCCAATAGCCTTCCAGAGGTTTCGGTAGAGCGGCTCGGGTTGGCCGGGAACATTGTCCGCAACAGGCACGCGCGGCAGTTTGACGATGCCGCATTCGATCGCGTCCATCAGTGAGAAATCCGAAACAACCCAGGGGAAAAGCGTACCTTCAACCCAGCCAGACCCCGAGAGAAAAAACGGTGTGGCGGATAGGTCGTAGACGGTTCGTACCTTCAATTTTCGCTTGGCTGCCTCAATCCCGGAAATCCAGAGCCGGGCAGCCTCTCTGTTTTCCTCAGCCTCTTTGCGTGCGTCTCCCGTTAGTTTGCCGGCGTCCGCGTTCTCCTGCCGCTCGCGATAACAGTGGTGCGCCTCGTCGTTGATTACCGTGATAGGCCCTGAGCCCATGAGATCTGGCATGACGCGCTGAACCATCTGACCTTCGGTCTCGAACGTTGTCACGCTATCTCCATGCCCCGTCAATGCTTCGCGCGTACCTTTGGCGAGCTGAGTGCGCTCCCGCAGCTTGAACGCATGGTAGTTTGTAAGCACGATTTTTGCTCGTTGCATCTCCTGTAACAGATCCGACGGCACCAGGCTGCGCGTGCGATAATAGCTGTCGGCATCGTTGGGCAGCAGGACTCTCAACCGATCCCGGATCGTGATACCGGGAGTAACAATAAGGAACCCGGTACCAAAAGCTTTGGAATTAGGGCTTCGGACGGCGTTCAGTGTCTGCCAGGCGATGAGCATCGCCATTACGGTGGTTTTTCCGGCCCCGGTGGCCAGTTTCATGGCAATGCGGAACAGGTCCGGGTTTGCCTCGGCATTGGCCGCAAGCAGCCGTGCCCGATAGCGACCGCCACGGCGTTTGTCTTTCGGTGCAACCTCGGCCAACCAGATCGCAGTTTCGACGGCTTCGAGTTGGCAGAAGAAAGGTCTGATGCGTTGGGTCGGGTCAGCCTGGATAGCTCGCCAATGCTGGAGCAATCGTTGTGTTGTCGGGGTCACCCGCCATTGCGCGGGATTTGGCAATGCTCTCCAAACCTGCACTTCGCGGCGGATCTCGTTCACGAACTCGGTGACATTGTACTCGAAGGACTGCCCTGCCAAGCCTTCGGCACTCAACTCCAGCGCTCCCTGCTGGGATTCCTTGCGGCTTTTGGACTGCGGCATCGCAGAAATCAGGTCTGAACGGCGCCGACTTTCAATGGTTTTGTCAGTGGGATGGCCTCCGGTGTCGAGCTCCCAGTGACGTTTCGGAACGGTGTATGGCGAATTGAGGATCGGCTTTTCGAAGAAACTCACAGACAGTCTCGCCTCCAAATCGTCTTGTTGGCAGTCATTGCTCGCAGATCGGGCACCTGCCGTAGAAATACTGCGAACTCCCGCAGTGTATTTTGATCCAAGGTTAGATCGGACGTGTTAGCCCCATGCAAGCCTTTGATCTCATAACGTTGCATCCTAACAGGGCCACAACGCCACGGTTTGTCTCCCGATATCCACGATGTTCTTTGTGAAACGCATCCTCCGAAGGAGGAGCCTCGGGCGGGTTTGATGGCTCCTTTAGGAGAATTCTGCAGGCTTGCAATGTGCCGGCGTCTTTCCCAACCGGCCAACCACATCGCAATCATCGCATCACAATAGAATTGGGACGAGAGATCTCAGATCTCCTACCTGCCGAGTTAACGCCGCTGCTGTGACAGTTTAGTACATGGTGGTTCAGATAGGTTTGGCTCCACAGTGAAACCCCAAAGACATAGCTATTTTCAATTCTCTGCCACCAAAAAAGACGCCCAGCCGAGGTGGCCTGAAAATTGAAAGGGAGAGGAACATGTCCGGTCTCGGGTCAACGAGTTTTACCGCCGCGCCTGAGACCCCGTTTCCTCCGCAGACATCCGCGGGAACGCGCAGGATTTTCAGCCGGATCAGTCTAAGCCTTGCCCCCGGAGCCCCACTCCATTCCTATCGCCTCAGCCGAGCGGATCACAACTTACTGTGTGACCACCTGTGTGAGGCTGTGCGGCATCGGCGCCTGATCGAAAATGCGCCTCCCTTCGTTCTCTGGGCGGCCGAAGCATTCCGATTTGGCTATGACGGTGGCCAATACAAGTGGGAGTTCTTGACGCAATCAATCAAGATGGAGACCGATCTGTCGGAGCTCTATTACCTTACTCGCGCGGGCCTCGTTTGGTTCGGGCGCAGCTTGAGACAAAACGATCAAGGAACGCACTACTACCTGAAGACATTGGCGGCCGAAGGCGGTTTGCCAGAGGCTCTCCTTGCCGACAGCACAGGCAAATACCGCCGTCTTGTCCGAGGCCTCATGGCGGATATCGACAAGGTGGGCATGAGTGCTCCGCGCGAGTTATTGAAACAGCTGGCGGCTCATCGCGCAGCTATCCTCCCCCTGGGATTCAGGACAGCAGAGTTCCGCGGCCTGCTGCTCGATTTCTGTCTGGAGCTTCTCGAGCTTCGCGGTGCAGTGCCCAAATCGGTCCCCTCCGAGGCCCGCCATGCCTGGCTCGACGAAAATCGCCCGACCTGGAAGCTCGGTCTTCCGTTACGGATTGAATCCGAGGCATCTCAGAGCCTGCTGCGAGATGCGGTAACTGCCGAAATGCGGGGAGGTCAGCAGGAACTGGCGGGCCGCTTACTTGTCCG
Source organism: Tropicimonas sp. TH_r6 (assembly GCF_033101155.1). Classification (NCBI taxonomy): domain Bacteria; kingdom Pseudomonadati; phylum Pseudomonadota; class Alphaproteobacteria; order Rhodobacterales; family Roseobacteraceae; genus Tropicimonas; species Tropicimonas sp. TH_r6. The sequence goes on along the minus strand of NZ_JAWMPX010000040.1, from coordinate 20,265 downwards.
AGTTAATGATGATTGGGTTTCCAAAGTCACTATTGCACAAACCGCGGAAGTGCCTGACTGGTTGCTCGGGTTGACCGAACCTGGTCTCCGAGCGCTTCGGTTGATGCCAGACACAGCCTTGGGTCAAAACGCGCCTGGCTTGGTGCTTACCGCGGCAAAAGATGAGACCGCCCGACTATGGGACATTCGTAGGGAGAGCGCTGGCCGCAAGGCTGTCTTTACCATGCCCCTCGACCGACCGGTCGCATTTCGGATGGTAGCGGAAGGGCGCAACCTCGGCCTTCACCTGCCGCTCGGTGGGGAGCCGATCGATCCCGACGACATACCCACAATTTGGGCCGCGGAAGAGACTGGTGACGACGGTATCGGCGGCACGCTTCGCAAGATCGGAGCCAGCGCGCAACGCAGCCGGTCTCCCTATCTCTGGGTCTTGGCTGGTGGCGAGGAACCCCTGTTCGATGGGCTAGACGCTCAGCCCGACGGCGTAATTGGAGAGGCCAGGCTTTGGCGCGTCAGCGGTCAAGGCCGTGTATTTGGCGATGGTTGGAGTCTTGCCGTCACCACCAGCGCCGAAGAAGACAGCGCCGACCGTATCGTCGCGCATGGCCCAACGCTGCCGGGGCTTCGCGATAGCCAGGGCATGGAAATACATCGCGGGCTTCCGGCGTTTTTCTCGCAGAACGCCGAGGGCACTGGGCGCAACCTCACAGGTGTGGCGCTCTGCTGGCGACCGGCCGGGCGACGCAACTGGACAACGGGTTTGCCCGATGCGTCCTCCGCGATGGGCGTTCACCAATTCGGCTGGCGAGACGAAAGCGGCGCATCGCGAGCATTCCTTTCTCTCTTGCTTTTGCCGGAAAGAGCTGCAGTTGCGCTCAACGCACAGCAAGATGGGCAACTTTTCTTTCAGGCGTCTGGCCTTCCAGTCGGAACGTCAGTCACACTGGCTGGCAAGGTTTCGGGTCTGGTTGGACCGAATGGCACTCTGGCGCTCCGGCTCGGGGAGACCGCCGCGAACCTTGGTCGGATCCCGCTCCATATCCGCCCGCCAAGCGGTACAGGACGGCCTTTCGACGCAACGTTGCCGCGCCCCGGAAGGCAGGGCTATTTCATGGACGCCGGGGATCGCATCCTGCTGGATGACATTGAGCTCGACCTGGGAATGCTGTCCGGTTGGCGCATGATCATCCCCCCTGATGAGCGAGGAGAGTTGCAGATCCGTCTCGTCGGAGATTGCTCTCCCCAGCAGCCGATCACGCTAAGGGTGCAAAACGAGCTCTCATTGAGCACCTATCTTCCCCTCTTCCGGGTATTGATGGCAATCGGCGGGCCGGACAGCGAGCTGCGGCTACGGGTTCTGGCGGGTGCATCGCAAAGCCGCCGGATCAAACTCCGTCGGCATCTTCGCGAAGGTGCTTGGAGCGGTACGGCGCTGACGATTCTATCCGGCGACGCAGATGTCGATCCCGATGGATTGAATGCTCATGTCGTCAATCTTGTTGCGCCGGGGCTAAGCTGCGAGATCGATAACCTACGCCCCGGCGACGAGATAGATCCGAGCTTACCAAATCACTCCGGTCCGTGGTTGGTTTTCGCGCGGGATTCTGGTGGCCTTATCCGCCCTCCACGACCGCTCCAGATGAGCGTAAACGATCCGGTCTTGGCCCCCCATTTCTCGCAGCGTTTTGTCGAAGCGGGCCGGCCTGGACGACGAGACGATCGGGTCGCCGGTTTCACTTCGATCCTGCAGGATCTCTGTGATCCGCTGAACTCCGGTGACCTGTGCCTTTACGAGATGCAGATCGATGAACTCGCCGAGGGCGAGGCTCTTGCCAGCCTTGACTCGGTGGTTGCCTTGAATGGAGCTCCATCGCTCGCCGCAATGCTCCTTCTTCGGGCCAGTCCCGAATACTTCGCCTCGCGGCTCGAACTCGAAAGCGCCAGCCGTTTGTCCTGGACCACACTGCCATTGTCTGCCTGGAGGACCGCGATTGCCCAACACAGAAGCGATCTGATGGCGCGCATGACCATGGCTGGAATTAGTGAAACCGACGCAGGTGCATTCGCCTCGCAGGCATTGGTTCAGCGACTGCGCGACATCCTTGACCGACGGCCAGAGATTTCCGGGCAGGTTTTCTTTGCCGCAATGGAGGCCAATCTTCTCGCGCCACTGGTCGAACTGGTCGCCGTCCCTTTTGGACTGGCCAATCCGGAAAAAGTTCTTGTCGACGCGGCGCGACGGGCGATCTCTCGACACGAGGCGAGCCAGCAGGTTTTTTACTTACGCTCGGAATGGGCGCCCGCAGCCTTCGAGGCTTTCTACGAGCCGATGCGCGGACTGCTCGACGCACCCTTGCTAGCGGCCGAATACGTTCTTTCGTTGCAACCTAAGCCGCCCGAAACCGAGATTGCAATAGCGTTGCTACACTATCGCTTGCACGATCCAGACTACTTTGAGACCGCAATGCCTGCGGCACTCGCATACATCCAGCAACGGAAATGACCACATCATGAAGACGTCCGGATACGGCAGGACACTGTCCGAGATTTCTGCCCGCGCAGCCTCTGCGATCGTTGGCCGCGGTCATATTCGCTCTGAAGCGGCCCGCAAGATGCTCTTGCGTCGCCTGGCGGCGGAACCAGGCTCGCCCGACAGCTTGATTGCACCACCGATCTACGAGGCATCCCGAATCTGGCAGGCTGCCGAGCCTCGTATGGAGGATCTCTCTGGCGATCTATTGCGCGCTGATCTCGTGGACGCATTGGCTCTTGCCGGAGACCAAGCAATCCCACTTGACCGTCACCCCTATTGGCATCAGCTGGAGGCATGGAAGCAGGCCAAGGCCGGTAAGAGCTACATGGTCACAAGCGGCACAGGTTCGGGCAAGACCGAGTGTTTCATGGTCCCGATGCTGAACGACCTGCTGAATGCTGCAGAAACGGGAGCGCGATACGGCGTGCGCGGGTTGATTCTCTATCCACTCAACGCGCTGATAGAATCGCAACGCGAGCGACTTGCCGCATGGAGCGCTCCTTTCGACGGGCGGATTTCCTACGCTCTCTACAACGGTGATACGCCGGAGACGCCATCTCCTCGCGCCAGACCGGCACCGGCCGAGATTCGAGACCGCAGGACGCTTCGGCGGACCCCAGCCAACCTATTGGTCACCAACGTGACCATGCTGGAGTACATGCTGACCCGGGCGCAAGATCGCGATATCCTTGAACAGTCTCAAGGCCAGCTTCGGTGGATCGTTCTTGACGAAGCGCATACCTATGTTGGAGCGCAAGCGGCCGAGATGGCGCTCTTGCTGCGCCGTGTCCGGCAAGCTTTTGGGGTGAAACCCGAAGCTGTGCGTCTCGTGGCCACTTCCGCTACGATCGGGGAGGGGGTGGAAACCGTCGAGGCGTTGCGCCGGTTTGTAGCGGCGCTGGGCGGTGTCTCCGAAACTCAGGTGGAAATCATCATGGGGCGCGAGGAACCCATCACGCTGCCGCCCGTGGGGGCAGATAGTAGCATCGATTCCCACGCCTTGATGGAACACAGTCCAGCAGATCTCTGGGCCGAACTTGCGGCTCATCCTCGGGTCCGAAAGACGCGGAGCGAAATCCGCAATGGCGGCGCGCGCCTCTCAGAACTCTCCGAGATTCTGGCGCCAGACCTTACGAGACCAAATGCTGACGCATCGGCACAAGTGATCCTCGATGCGATGGCGCAGGCACGGCCAGCGCCAGGGGCCTTGCCGCTGGCGCCGTGGCGGCTGAACGCATTTCAACGCTCGCAGGCTGGTCTGTGGGCCTGTGTCGATCCTGATTGTCCCTGTCGCGCTCCCGAGCTTTCTGACGATGACAGCGACTGGCCCTTCGGACAGATCCACCTCGCTCAGATCGATCGGTGTCCTTCCCCCTGCGGAGCTCCGGTATTTGAGATCGGCGCCTGCAACGAATGCGGGACGCCCTGGCTGATGGCGCACGAAATACCCGGGGCGGAACGGCGTCTCATCCAGGACGCCCACGACACGGAAGAAGATGATTTCCGCCTCGACGTGGAACCCGATGATGAGTCGCCTGCATCGCTGTCAGGTGAACTTAGGTTGCTTGGACCAGATTGTGATGGCCGGCCGAGCGTGCAGATTCGTCACAGCGATGCAGTTATCCGCGACGTGGCGACAGAGGAGCCGGGCCATACTGAGCTCCTGTTGACCAACACAGAGGATCGCAATTGCTGCGCCCAAGCGCACTATGAACGCAATCGGGTTTCCGTCCAGCGCTTCGGCGCGCCGTTCCTGCTCGGCAACGCCATCCCGCAGCTACTGGAGGCCATCCCGCGACCGGAGGACATTGAGGGACAGGCACCATTCGGCGGACGGCGCCTGCTTTCTTTCACCGATAGCCGCCAAGGCACGGCGCGTTTCGCTGCCAAACTGCAACAGGAAGCCGAACGTAACCTGATACGCGCTGGGATCTGGCATGCGGTACAGGCGAGGGGGGCTGGTGATCCCGCCGAAGCGGCACAGCTTCGGACTCAAATCGGAACACTCGCGGGAATGCTCGGAATGGAAAGCGTTGTCGCGGACCTCAAGGAAAAACTCGCAAAGGCGGAAGGTGGGCTCGCATTTGTCAGCTGGTCTGAAATGGTCGACCTGCTCGCCAATAACCCGGAGTTGAGGAATTTCGCCGGCGATGTTTGGCTCGGGCGCAAGGCGAGCCACGACCACGGCGGGATGGAGCTTGCCAAGGACCCGGTGAAGCTGGCCCGGTTTCTATTGCTGCGGGAGGTATTCCGTCGGCCGAAACTCCAGAACAACGTCGAGACAATGGGACTGGCGCGGCTTGCCTGGCCGGAACTGGAGCGACGGATTGGAAGCGCTCCAGTGCCCGCGCCTCTTGCAGAGGCCGGGCACGACGCGACGATCTGGCAGGCTTTGGGGCTCGCGACAGTGGATTTCGGGTTTCGCGGCCGCCTCGCTGTGTGGCTCGAAAGGACACCAGTCGATCTTGCGCATTGGATCAGCCCACGGCAGGCCAGCACCCAGGTGGCTGAGCCGGGGTTGGAATTCGACGCAACGGCGGCGAGCCGCAAGACGCATCGATGGTACAGCGCCCTATCAAATGCACGATTGGTCGAATTGGTCTACCGGCTGATCGGTGGTTCCAAGGACTCGGCGACGGACAGGGAACGATGCCAGTCGGTGCTTGACCAACTTTGGACCCTGTTCCGGCAATCAGGGATACTTCGCAAGGCGGATGCGGGCTGCTGGCAGCTCGATTTCGAGAAATCCGCCCTCATTGGCCTCGAAACCGCTTGGCAATGCCCGGTAACGCATCGGCTGCTACCATACTCCGTTGGCGGGCTCACTCCGAACGACCCGCGGACAACCGATCCCATGGCAGCTGTATCATTTCCACGTCTACCTGTTTCCAGTCCGACCGGCCTCACGCAGAACGAACGCGATGAAGTCCAGACCTGGTTACAGAACAACCCGAATGTCGCCGCCCTAGGGGCCGCTGGCCATTGGACCAACTGGCACAACAATGCAGCTACCTTTGCACCTTTCCTACGCGCGCAGGAGCATTCCGCGCAGATTGATCGCGCCAGCCTGAAGGGATATGAGGACGCGTTTCGTGCCGGTCGGATCAACGTTCTGACATGTTCCACGACGATGGAAATGGGGGTCGACATCCCGAATGTCGGCACCGTGGTGAACACCAACGTTCCGCCAGCGCCATCGAACTATCGCCAACGGGTCGGACGCGCCGGCCGACGGGGTGAGCCATGGGCGTTGTCCTTCACTTTTTGCAAGGATAAGCCGCTCGACTGGCAGATTTTCCGGCAGCCCGAGGCACTGCTGCGCGCCGAGATCCCGGCGCCGGCGGTCCGACTCGACAGCCCCGTCATGGTTGCACGCCATGTCAATGCGTTGCTCCTGAGTATGTTTCTGCGTCGGGAAGGGGGCGTAAAGGTTACAACACAGATTGGAAGCTTCTTCGGTACCGTCGAATTCAAAGCAACCGACGACCCTCAGAGTATCTGGACAGAGGGGGCCCTTGCCGACCAGTTTCTCGACGAGTTGGACAAAGGGTGGGCGACTTCCCGTGAAATCCGAGAAGCCATTGCGCTGATTGTGCGAGGCACGGTGCTGGAAGGCAAACCCGGCCTCGCCGCAACGACGGCGACAGCCTTCGACGAGCTTCGGCGCCGTTGGCGAGCAGAGTATGAGCAATTGGTTGAAGGTTGGCGCGCAGCGCCGGAGAAGGATCCGACCAGGGCCTTCTATGCCAACCGGGCGCGTCGGATGCGGCGAGAGTTCCTGATGACGGAACTGGCGCGGCGTGGCTTCACTCCCGCCTACGGTTACCCGGTTGATGTCGTGTCCTTCGATCACGTCGGCGGCGGCGTAGGTTCCGGACCGTCCCGTCAACTCGATATCGCGATCCGTGACTATGCCCCAGGTTCTGAAGTCGTGATCGACGGTTTGGTCCATAAATGCGACGGCATCCTCCCGGCGTGGAGCAACCGTGCCGATCCCGACAGCATCGACGATCTGCGCACCTATTGGAATTGCAAGAGTTGCGCGGCCTTCGGTCTGTCGCGCGGCCCGGTGGAAACCTGCCCAGAATGCGGTGATCCAGTGCGACAGGTGGAATTGCTGCGCCCATCCGGTTTTCTGGGGAAATCGCAACCTCATGCGGGCTATGAGCAGATCAGCTTTGTCCCCCCTGACCGACCGCGCGTCTCGAGCGGCTCGGCCCAATGGACTACTCTACCTGATCCCTCCGTCGGACGGGTCCGCGCATCCCGGCAGGGCGAAGTCGTCTTCACAGCTTCAGGAGGTGCAGGCCACGGTTACGCAATCTGCCTTGCCTGCGGCCGTTCCGAACAGGAAAGCGGTCCGGCAAACGAGACGCCGCTATCGAAATCCATGCAGTTGCATTTCCCTTTGCAACCGGTTCGCGACAACCCTCGCCATGACGGCCGTTGTCCGGCCAACGACGATACTTCCCGCAAGGTTCGCCGCAATGTCGTGCTTGGAAATGCCATCACTACAGATGTCTTCGAATGGCAGATCCGGGAGGTTCAGACGACCGTCGAAGGACGCGCGAAGGCAATGGCGATCGCTGCAGCACTGCGCGAGGCGCTTGCCAAGTCGCTCGGCATCGAGGCTGAAGATATGGGGGTGGCCTGTGCCCCTGGCTTACTGGAAGACGGAAACCGGGCCATGTCCGTCTTCCTGTTCGACAAGGCGTCGGGTGGCGCCGGTTTTTCCCCGCTTGCACTGGATCGGCTGCCAGACCTTGTGAAACAGGCAGCAGATATCTTGAATTGCCCGGCAAACTGCGCCTCGGGTTGCCCCGAGTGTGTGCTTCGAGGTGACACACAGCATGATCAGTCGATCATGGACAGACACGGCGCATACGAGGCGCTTTCGTCCATACGCGAGCGACTGATCCTGCCTGGTACGCTTCAGGTGTTTGGTCCGGAAAGCCGAGCGTTGCAACAGCCCTTGCCAAGTTGGTTGGGACAGCGGCTAAGAGGCGGACAGGTTTCGGAGTTGACGATCTATCTGCACGGAGAGCCACAATTCTGGGATCTTCGGGATCTCGCCGTTTCACTACCTCGCCGTGACGAGGCGCATGTGGCTCGGGTCGTTCTTCCTCGGAATCTGTTGGTCCAGATGGAAGCGGCCGAAAAGGTGGACCTGGTGCGCTTTCTGGCTGAATGCGGTGCGAAGTTGCACGCTGTGGAAAAACTGCCGACAAAATCGGGACACACGATCCTTTGCCATTGCCAGTACGACGGACAGGCACATGCCGTTGCGGCGCTCACCGAAAACGCCGCTCTGCCGGATGCTGGCTGGGGCGCACCGGAGGAAGCTCCGGTTATCCTCGGCCCGGATCCAGCGATGGATGTGGGAAAGCCGCTATCGGCAGAGAAGTTGGCAGTGTTCAAAGAAGGTAATTCGGTTCACGCTGACGTCGGTCGGCGCCTTGACGGCAAAGTTGGCCAATTCGGACACGCCTTCTGGAAGACGATCCGCGAAATGCGGCCACAAATCTTTCGGGATGTCCCCCTGAAGAGTGTCGTTTATTCCGACCGCTACCTGCGTGGCCCGCTACCCGTGAAGCTCCTGCAAGAGGTCCTTCGCAATATGCCGGATCGGATCGATACAACGAAGATCCAGATATTGTCCTCCCGGCTTGACCGCGGCGGCCGCTGGCAGAACCACGACATCGAGGATAACTGGACAGAGGATCGCCTTCGCCTGCAGGTGATGAAGGCGGTTCTCGGTGGTGCTGAGATGCGGATTCTCGACAAACGCGATTGCCCCCATCCTCGCCGTTTCGTGCTGGAATGGGCCGATGGGCGGACAGCGAAAATCCATCTCGACCAGGGTCTCGGAGCTTGGACCTGCGCTTCAAAAGGCACCCAGCGCTTCGATGTCGAAGATGCGCCCGAAAGCCAAGCACGGCGGCTCACCGCGTTGAACTTCGAGATCCGCAACCGGCAGGGGAGCGGTATCGACTCGCCGATATGGGTGTCGTGGTAGGGAAGTCATTCATGGCGAACAATCTTGCCACGGCGCCGTTGGCGCAACCCGATGTAGGAACTCCTCGAATGCCCAAGACCGACTTTGAGAAACTCGTCGAGATTTGCGCAACTTGGGCGGAACGGCTTCGCCCAGAGGTTTGGCCCATCGATGTGCCGGTCACCGAAGCCAAATCAGTTGACCCAGGCGCTTCCGCCTGAGATGTCAAATCAGACGCTCAGCAACCCAGCCGGATCTTGTCCGCGCACCCCTGAACGTTGTCCGCGTAGCGTTGGAATGGCTGGATGTGGCGCCCAAGTTGGCTACCGCCCAAGTCAAGAAATAGCGCCAACGCTCGAAGGGGATTTCAAACACTCTCAGGTTTCCATCGCATTGAGGAGAGCTTCGGCGAGATCGAGAGCATCATCGGGCCAGAAGTCCTTTGGGCGCGGGTGACAAACTTCTCGCGCGTCCACAGCCCGGCAGGAGAGTACCGAGTGCCTCCAGCGCAGGGGCACTGATTGGCGCCCTTGTGCCGCGCCCAGAAGGGCCCCGGCAATTGCCGCGTTCGTATCAGTGTCCCCACCCGCCGCTACGGTGTCGACAAGTGCATCTTCGAAGTTCTGTCGGCGGTGAAGTCGATGAAAGGCGTTCGCCAATGCGATGAGCACATGGCCCTGATCCCAACCGTCGCAGCGCTCGGGAGGGGCATCCATCGAACGCAGAATGGTCTTGCGGACAGTCGCCGCACCTTCGCCATGCCCCGCCATTGCCACGGCAACCGATATCATGGCGCCTGAATCCGCTCCGGCCACACCTGCCGATATTGCCGCAGCGAAGGCCGAAGACGCGGCGATACAGACCGAGTTTGGGTGCGTCAGGCCCGCATCTTTTGCAGCGAATTGCGCCGCATCGTCCGGCCGTCCGGCAGCAAATACCCCTATGGGGCTCACGCGCATAAGAGCGCCGTTCGACTCGCTATCAGTCCTTGGCTGACCGCGGCCACCAAGTGCGGCGAGACCCGCTGCCGTCGTGCTTCCAATGTCAAATGGAGCGCTCTCGCCCCAGGCGATGTAGGCCCGCCCGATCGCATTGATATCGAAGTTTGTCTCCGTCACGAGACAGCGCGCAAGCGCCAACGCCATCTCGCTGTCATCAGTGGGCTGGCCAGCGAGAGTGTTCCAATGACCGCCATCAACGAGGTCACGCACACCGTCGGGATAGCGCGACCGTATTTTTTTTGCGGTCTGAAACTCGACAGCCGATCCCAGCGCGTCGCCCGCAAGCTGGCCCAGAAGTGTCCCCTGCGCACCGGAAAGCATCAACGCGGATGGAGTACGTCGCGCGGGCTGGGCGGGATGGCGTGGTTCACGCTTTGTGGGTGCGTCCAATTCGCGCCGTACGAGTTCGGCCACCGTGCCAGGCCGACCGCCAATGCAGCCTCGGAAGCGCATGTGAGGTCCGTGCTTGATCGACTTGCCATCAAGCTGAAGAAGCTCGCCTCCCACTCCACGCAAGATCGCGTGACCGCCGGCGATATCATAGGGGTCGAGTCCGGAGGTCAGGCTTACGCCAGCATCGACATCGCCGGCCGCGGCCAGCGCGAGCCTATATGCGATGCTCGGGACTGCAAGAAACCGGGCCGGGGATATCCGGGCGTGGTTGGCGCGTGCAAAATCGCCCGCCTGGTCGTTGTAGGCGATCACCCGGCTTGCTCCCAGGTCGCCGTGGTCTGGCCGAGCGAGTGGCCAAAGGTTCCAGCTATCGGCACCCGGTTTGAGCGCGAAGGGTGGAGCCTCGGCGATCGGATGCAGGATTTCGCCATTGCGTGTGGGGGGCAGGTTTTCGGCCCATGCGAAGAAATCTCCGTGGTCGTCGGGCGCGGTCGGTGCATAGACCACACCGAGGACCGGCATGCCGTCACGGACCAGCGCTACGGAAATGGCGGAGCCACGAAGGCCCTTGAGAAACGCACGGGTGCCGTCCTGCGGATCGACCACCCAGCTGTCGGGTCCCACCGCCGGTTCTCGCGGCAGTTCTTCGTCGTGCCAACCGCATTGGTAAAGCGCCAGAAGTCGTCCTTTCAGAAGACGTGCGATCTCCCGGTCGATCAACGCCTCGCCGTGCCGACCTCGCGGGCCGCAGGGGCGGTAAAACTCCGACCGCAGGAGTACGCCCATCTGGAGCACCGCATCGGCTACCGGGGCAAGTAGTTCAGCAGGAACGGGAAGATCTGTGCGGGGTTTCATGTCGGTCTCCATTGGATAGTATACAGGAAAGATTGCATGGGAATGCCCGACGCGGGCACTTTGTCGGAATTTTCCGCGGGGGAGGACGATCGCAAGATGCAGCGCTATGTCGGCTTTTACTGGACGCTTCCGGTCCCGTTTGCAGACTTCACCTCATTGCCGGAGAATGTTGCGGAGGCAGCCGCATCGAGCCGAACCGTACGCTACCAACGCGAGCGTGTGTGGCGCTGGGTCAAAGAGGAAAATGCCGAACTCGTCGCCGAGCGCGCTATTCTTGAACTTGCGCCGGACAGGGGCACTGCGGTTGGAGCCGCATCCGTTGACTCGGCCATCAAGGCCGCGCGCAAAGTGGGTGCCGACCTGGTCCTTGTAGATTTCGCGCAAGGCTTCGGCTGGCGCCGACATCCTGCGCTTTGGGAGTATCTCGATGCTGTGGCCATTTCTTACATGGCCCTTTCGCCTGATCCGGTGATGATCGACGGGAAACCTTTCGACCCGGTCGCGCATTTCCGCACTTGGGAAGGCGCCTGGACCGCATTCCGCGCTACGAAGCCGGAACGCAAGGAGGCGATCCGCAGTGCAATCGGAACGCTTCCCATCGAAGAGATGACCTTTGCCGATGTTGCTGATCATCTGAACGAGGCCGGAGTGAAGCCGCTTCAGGCTAAGACCTGGAACAAGGAGCTGGTTCGCAAGTTCATGAAATACGCGTGATTCAACATTGACTGCGAGAGGTCAGAAGTTCCGAATGCCGGAACCCATGCCGCCCAAGAAGGCGATATCGCGCCCGTAGCGCAATCCTGATGCCTTGCACGCCGCGCGAAGCGTGCGCTCGATGTCAGCCACCCCAATATTGGAGCTGATCCACCAACCAGAAGAAGTCTCAAGAGTTGGCAGATCAGGTCGCCCCAGATAGATCGCCTTACAGTCCTTGGCGACGAAAGCGCGCTTGCGCGATCGCATTGCCGCTAATCGCTCGACAGTTGCAGGATCGAGCGCAACCAGCGTGTCGATCACCTTGGCGAGCATCTCGCCGAGCGTTCCGGCATGGAAAGTTTCACCAAGCATGACGTGGGCATATTTTTCGCCGCTGTCGCGGCTGCGCCGAGGTTGGGCCGCTACGGATCGCACGGTTTGTCCTAGCCCTGGAAACGTGGCTGCAACTGAACTTGCGATACGGGCAAGCCGTGCGACCACAGCATCAAGCGTTTCCCCGTCGTCATTGCGCTGAGCCCAGAGGAGGGCGACCGTTGCCTCGCGAAGCTTGACAGTAATCAAAGGAGGGGTAGCTGGCGCGTTCATTTTGAGTCCCTCCCTAGCCGCAAGGTGCGGCGCTGATCTCTTGGGTTCGAGTGATACGCCGTCACGACGGTGTCTTCAGCGACGACGACTTTGGTGCCTCGAAGCCGCTCGACACGTTGAATGCGGCGTTTGAGACGACGGATCTCGTTTGTGACGTCCTTGTCCGTTAGGATGAAAGCATTCGAAGTGACCGCGCTTGCGACTTCCAACACGAGCGAGAGATCGTCGTCGCGGAGGCCGCGTTGGCGCATTCGCGCCTCGGCGTGCCGGGAAAGAGTGAGGGAAGTCATGCGCCTTCTCCCGGAACTTTGCCTTCAAGCGGCGCGGCCAAATCATCAAGCGACGTTTCCCATGCCCGCTTCAGGGGGCGCTCGCCGATTGCCGGTAGGATCTTGTTGGCTATCCATGCAGTTCGTTCCGCGGGGTTGTCCCTGGCTTCCTTAGGCATATCGAGACACTCAACCTTGCTTGCCACTGGAGGCTCCTCGCTGGCGCCGCCCAATGCCAACTTTTCCAACCAACCTCTGAACAACGTCCAGCGTGGCAAATGTGGTCCATATTGCGCCGTGAGATCGTCGGACGGAATTCCTTCCGACCGAAGGGTTCGAGCGTTTTCGCGCAAGAACTCGACGAAGGGATTTTCATTGCCCACCCCTTCCAACTCTCCGAAGATGTCCCGCATACGAATCGATCGCTCTTCAGCGTCACATGCGGTGTAGTAGTCTTGATCGTTGATCACCGTCGGCCAATGGGTTGGAAGCGTTTCGAAAGCTGCTTCAAAGGCTTCGTCCGACGCTTCCAGACGCCGCCGGCGTTCAGCCAGACTCATTTCTGCGACGAGTGTGAACAACCACGGTGTGGCGTCGACCAGGTCGTGAAAAGTTACCCCATAGTGGTGCGCTACTATCCGATAGTTTCGGGACACTTCTTCGTTGAGTCGAACCTTCTGAGTTGTGAACCCGCTTCTTTTCCAATCGACGTCGCTGAGATCGCTGAGTTGTTTGCCGAGGAGGTCTGGCGCTACATCGAGCGCATTCGCGAGGCGCTCGACGGTATGCCGGTTGGGCTTCTTGGTCTTTCCGCTTTCGATGCGATTGATCTGCCGCTGGCTGACCGTGCTGCGTTTGGCAAGTACCTCTTGAGAGAGATCTTGATTATTTCGAAGCAACTTTAAGGTTGTGGGATTAATGGTCATTGTAGCCTCCTGAACTTCATGAGGCGATTATGGCATCGTTATTTGATGTCGTATATCGACACATAAGCGCCATATGTCTCATACAATTGATGCCATTTAGTCCGATTTCGGAGGTATGTGTCCCATTATGTTATCAAATACCGGAGACCTACTCTCTTTTGACGGCGTATGGATGTTTTGTGGCCCCATGCGGTGCCATCGGGTTCCCATAAACCCGGCCCAAAGCGATTTGATACTTTGGCCCTTCATCGCTGAAGTTCGCAATCTTGCTGCGTTGCGATCGGCATGGACTCGGCGTTGCCACAGATGGCGCGCGCAATTGCTGAAAAAGCGTCAGACAGACTGTCAGTTGGGTTTCCCGGCTCTGCGAACCATCCTTGCATCTTCGCGATGTCGACAAGCGCGGCGCGTTTGTCCGAGAGCTTGATCCTGTGGACGTATTCGACCTCTGGCGGCTCGCCTCTCGCTGTCGGCAGGGTCTTTGTCACGACCTCGACCGATGCGATGGCTCCGGCTGGGTCGTCTTCCAAATCGTGGAGCGGAACGAGTTGTCCGGTCGGTGAGAACAACTTTCGAATGTCAAGGAAACCGATTTTAGCGAGTTCCTCCAGAGCCCGCTCTCTCGTGATATCGGCCTGCTCAGCGGCCTTTTCCTGCCGCTTTGCTATGGCCCGGCTGATGTCAACATTTGTCAACAAACGCTGACCTTGGGATCGAGCCGTCTTCGCGCTGTATCCCGCCTCGACAGCAGCCTTGGTCGCATTCCCACTGACGAGGTAGCCATTTACGAATGCTTTCTGGCGCTGGTTCAGTGGCATTGGGTCTCTCCCTTTCTAGCGGCCGTTTCATGTACCGCAGGTGAGGGCCAAGCCGTCGAGCGGCTTGTGCCGATCTTCGTATGGCTGGGAGAATTCACTGTTCGACCCAGTCCGAGCGCTTGCCGCACCAGACCTTCCCCTTCGGTCCGTGCCGGTCCCAATCGGACATGTTGCGCCATTCGTCGATTGAAACGACACGACCAGTCCAGGTCGTCTCCCTTCCGGTGACCGGCGGCTTTTCCAGGTGATTGTCAGGAGCCGAGATCCGTGTGGTGCGATCAGTGGTGCCGGGCGACAGCGGGGAAGTATTCGCGTTGGTTCGGGCAGCCGAACCGGGCGGATCATAATCCCCACTCTGTGAGGGAGTGCTACATGCTACACGTGCTACATGTGCCACATCGCGAGGGCTCACTTTTGTGTTTGTAGCATCTGTAGCACGTGTAGCACGTGTAGCACCGTAACTGGCCTCCGCCCGGCGCCGCTCCAGGAAAGCATGGGCGTCAAACTTCATCCTACGACCTCACGATTCGATAGGCCTCTTGCCGGCGTGCGCCGCGCACCTCCGTCCCCGGAGGCAACTGCACAAGCCAGCCGTGCTCGACGAGGATCTTGATGGCGTCTTTCGCTGCGGGGCTCTCCCGCAGGCCACGCGCAGGAGCACGCTGCAGGATTTCGCGGAAGGTGATATCGGTATTGGACCAGCTAGCCATGAGCCACTCTCGAAGGCTTTCGGCCTTCTTGATTCCGACGGAAGTCTCAGCGGATTCTGCCAGCCTGCTGGCTTCGTTCAAGTAGAACTGGCTGAGCATGATCGCATCGGCCATCGTGTCACCGGTCACCTCGGGCGCGTTGAGGTCACGCCAAGCCGTCAGCACACCGGCGATCCGAGCTGCCTGCTCCGCAGCCTTGCTAGCATAGCCCGTAATATGTGCAAAGGCGCCTTCCTGGGCTTGCGCCTCCTCTACGCGATCCGAGTATTCCGCAAGAAGTGCGCGCGCATCGCGTGACAGGCGGAGCAGACGCGGTTCCAATTCCCGTGCCTCCGGGTCCATGGGAAGAGGCGTGTCGAGGATGTCGCGCAAACGGGCAGAGAATTCGTCAAGGGATGCCGAGTCTGTTCGAACGTGTTTCTGAAGACGCGTCCCAATCGTGCTGGCTGGCTCGCAAATCAGAAAGCGAGGCAGGAAACCGGTATCAGTGGTCAAGGGATCGGTCATGAATGCACGGGCGACAGCGGGCTGGACCATCAAGTGCATCGAAAGCCGGCGAGCAAAGAGGGTCACCGAGCCATCACCTGCGCGCGTGCGGCGAATGGCATTGCCCTGCCACAGGTCATTGAAAGCCGCGAGGGACTTTTGCCGATTGTCCTTGCTCATTGCGTGGCCGCCAAGAAACTGACCGCCCTCGTCGGAGAAGATACCCAACGCCGGCATTCCTTCGATGTACTTCCGCGTCAGGCCCTCGAAGGTCGGCTCGGAGACGGTCCGCTCCGGAGATGGCGGCGCCACCGGCTCCTTACCGAGCGCTGCCAGGTCGACCTTCGCATCGTTCTTGTCGCCATTTTTGTCTTCCAAGAGGATCTTGTCGCGTTTGCCCTTCCAGAGCGCATGTGCGTCGCCCGCGGCGGCGTTGTCGTTGCGCCACGCCTTGGCCTGTTGCCGTTCAAACAAACGCAGTGCCTCCATGAGGGGGGCGTCGCAGGACGACTTCCTTTCTCCCGACTTGGCGATAGTCAGGACATACAGAGATGTGGGTTTGGTGCCATTCAGTGTTTCGACATCCACGAGCCCCTGCACCGCCAACGCTGCGATGGACAAGGCGGAGGCGGCGGGAATGGCAACGGGAGCCAAGGTCATGCCCTGAATGGCCACGACGGCGGACCGGAGCGGCCCCAAGGCATCAATCGGATACTCCTCGCCAGTGGGTACCTCGCGCACCAGCAGCCGTGGTCCTTCAGTTCTCGATGGAAAAGGCGAGACCGTGTTTCCTGACGCCTCCGACGCTCGGATGGGCTCGAAGTCTCCTTCGAACTCGTCGCTGTACGCATCGAGCGGCGGCGACGGCGGACCGTATCGATCACGGTACTGGATTGTTACGGTGGGGTCAGGCTGCTTGCGATGTGGCATTTGCTCGGTCATTGTCCGTGCCCCCAGTCAAGGAAGGCCCGTTGGATCTCCGGCGGCATGGCGAGAAAACAATGATAACCGTAAGCCTTAAGTTCCTCGATGCTGGCGTTGGACGCCCACCAGCGGGCGTCGTCGACGACATCCAGGAAGGGAACCGGCGGATAACCGGCGCCACCGAGAGCTTCAAGAGCCAGGGAGCGAGCGTAGTCGCGGGGCAGTGACTGGAGCGCAAAAAAGGATATCTGCCCGCGGTCGAATGTCGTGATAGGCATTACTGACCCCGCTCGGTTGCGGCGCGCTCGATGACCGCCTTGATGTCCGACTGCTTCCAGCGAGACATCCCGCCGATTTTCAGCGGCTTGGGGATCGTGCCATCAGCGACCCGGCGCCAGAACGTCGCCTTTGAGCAGTTCAGCATTGTTGCGCATTCACCGTCCCGCAGCAGAGGATCAGTGTTGAGAGCGGCCGGTTTACCAATAACCTCATACTTCGGTCCGGTTCCGACCATCGCGTGGCCGCCTGCGAAGTTCTTATTCATGCTCAGCCTTTCGGTTTTCCTGTACCGAGCGCAATCATTTGCGCTTGACTGAGATTATCTTTCGCTAGGGAGCATACTGCATGTGGGATAAGTCCGGAACTTATCCCTCACGCCTGACGCACGCTCAAAATTTCTTCCAGATCCTCGCGAGCGGAACGAATCTCCAATTCATCTAGATTCGCTTCATCCGCGTTTTTCGACGCCTCTAAGCGAGCTTTGCGGCCTCGTACTCTCGCTGCCACGTCAAACTCAGATCTGATGTTCTTGTAGCTGGTGCCAACCATCAAATCCTTCACGCGTCCGTAGGGCGTTTTTCGTCCGCAAACGGTAAGGCTTTCGGCCACGGCATCGCATGCGCTTGTCTGGCCGCCTTCATCATTCCGTGTTGTCGTCAGGCCGAATTCATGATGGGCTGTCTGAACGAGACAAAAGATGAAGTACTGTTCTGCCCAGTTCCGTTTCCGGGGCCGGTTACGCACTTTGGGCCGTTCCTGTGATCCGCTGAGAATTTTACCGGCGAAGTCAGCAAAGGGGGACGACAGATTGGCACCTGCCAGAAGGGACTTCGCGCAGATCGAACTACAGAGATCGAAGAGCTCTGGTTCTGATTTTGCAAGTTCAATCAGCTCGCGAGCAATCTCGTCTTCAACGTAGATGAATGGCCGTCCCTTCGAGCACAATATACTGCGGACCGTTCCGCTTTTGAGCCCAACGGATATGCCCATGACGTACTCCGCAAAACTGCATTGCGAGATTTGAAGCTGGCCGTCCTTGACCATGGATTCAATTTGGTCGCAAAGCCACAACGTCGCGGCGCGATAATCTGAAATGGAGGATTCAGAGGTCATTGGCTAACCTCACAGTTTTACCATTCGCTCCGTTCACATGGATGGCCCAGCGTTCCAGCAACACGCGCCGTTGCTCCAGATAGTCGGTCCGGCGGTATGCCCGCTCGACTGATCCGCCGACAACGTGCCCGAGCATAGTCTCGGCGACCTCATGCGCTGCGTCCGTGTCCTCTGCCAACCACGTCCGAAGGGATGAACGAAAGCCGTGAGGTCGCTCGGTCAAGCCGCGTCGTTCCATGAGCCGGCTCATGGTGGCGTCAGAGATCACGCCCTTGCGAGCGCTCGGGAACAGGAAACCCTCGCGCGCATGCGGCAGCGCCAACCCGATCACGCGTAGTGCCTCGCCCGAGAGCGGAACGCGGAAGTCCGAAACGGCACCCAGACGTCCTTTCATCAGTTCCGCCGGAACTGTCAGCACATTGCCGTCGATTTGGTCTTCTCGAAGAAATCGGATTGGTGCGGATCGAAGCCCTGTCAGGATCAGCAGGCGCAGGGCAAGATGGGTGATGGTGGGGTCTTCAAGGCTCGCATAGAAGTCTGGCACCGCTCGCCAATCCATCGCCGGGATGTTTTGCGCGGTGTGGCGGCTCCGGCCCAGCAGCGCTTTTGCTTTCTCCATCGCCTGAAGGTCAACGTCGAGGCCCAGCGCCGCGGCGTGTTTCAGGCAGATACCAAGTCGGTTGAGCGCCTTGCGCGCGGTATCGGCCTTTGTGTGCCAGATGGGTTTCAGCGTGTCGCGAATGTCCACCTGGTCGATCTGTGAAACGGGAACGCCTCCGAGCTTCGGTAGGACATGCAGTTCCAGCGGTGAAAACCACCGCCCGGCCTTTCCGTCTCCCTTGAGTTCTGCTTTCCGCGCTTCGAACGCATCAGTCGCGATATCCCGGAGTAGGTGCATGTTCCGCGCGGCCACGCGAGCTTGGCGTTGCCTCTCCTTGATCGGATCAACACCCCGTCGCGCCATGCCCCGCCATTTCTCGGCGTCCGCCCGAGCTTCCTTGAGCGACACCTCCTGAGCGGACCCCAGTCCCATTTCCCGGCGCCGCCCGTGAACCGTGACCCTAAGGAACCATTGCGCGCCGCCATCAGAGCGCTTGTGCAGCCAGAGTCCGCCACCATCGGCGAATTTCCCAGCGGGCGCTTGCCTGACCTTTGCCGCGCTCAGCCTGTTCAATGCTCGGGTCATCTCACCCACCCCTGTATCCACCCACATCATATGGTATGGAATGGGTTCTGGTGAAGTGAAATGACAAGGCTAGACAAAATAAGTGGCTGATATTTCAAGGTGTGCTGAAACCTATGAGAGCGCCTGATACCACAAGATATGGGATTTCAATGCCGCCCCCGGGCACCACTCCCTTTAGCAAGCCTTTGTTTCCCTTCAGTTTTCGCCAATGCGAGCTGGAGCGTAGACCATGCTAGAGACCAAAACTGCCGCCTTCACATTTGTGAAGCAAGGGATCTTCTATTTCTCACGTCGTGTCCCGAGCGACCTTTCCCACCACTATGACACCGACAGGATCAGCTACTCGCTGAGGACCAAGTCGGCTGTCGTAGCCAACACCAGGGCAACGAGAGCGGCGCTGCAACTCGATGAACACTGGTATCACCTCCGTGTTCAGGATGTTGACCTTCCCGGAAAGCACCGCCTGCGTTGTCAGAGCCAATCCACTTTGAGTCTATCAACACTTCCGGCGGGGGCTAAGCAAAACACAGTCACCCTCTCCGAAGCTGTCGGCATCTACCTGCGCCTCAAAGGAAGTGGTCGCCCCGTCACCTTCCACCGTGCGGCTGAACGGTCCTGTGGCTATGTGATCGACATCTGTGGCGATAAGGACATCACCGCCTACACCAAGAAGGACGCCAACGCCTTTCGCGACAACTTGATCGAGCGGAAGCTTGCAGGCAGCAGCATCACGCGGATCTTCGGAACTATTCGCTCTATCATCAACTTCGCGGCAAGCGAGACTGGCATCGACATGAACAACCCATTCGGGAAGGTGTATTTCGACCGCAAGGCAGGCGTCGAGGAAAGAGCGCCGCTACCGCTGGACACCATCCGCAAGCTTCAGAGCGAATGCCGTAACCTCGATGATGAACTACGATGGCTGGTGGCTTTGGTCGCGGACACTGGAATGCGCCTTGCCGAGGCCGCAGGTTTGCTGAGAGACGATTTAAAACTTGATGATCCTGTTCCGCATTTGGTCGTGCAGGAACATTCATGGCGACGCCTCAAGACCGCGAGCAGCAGCCGCAAGGTTCCGTTGGTCGGATCGGCTCTATGGGCAGCAAAGCGGGTCTTGCAGACGGAGACCGGAAGCAAATTCGCCTTCCCTCGCTATAACAAGACTGAAACCACAAATGCGAACTCAGCCAGCGCAGCGCTGAACAAATGGATCAAGCAATACGGGCCAGAAAGCTGCACCATGCATAGTTTCCGTCACTCGATGCGGGACAGACTGCGGGCAGTTGAGTGCCCAGCTGACATCGTGGACCAGATTGGTGGCTGGCAGACGGAGGGCGTCGGACAGAGCTACGGCTCAGGTTACCCACTGGAAATACTAAGCAAATGGCTGAAAACGGCAGCATAACTCTAGCATGGTCTACGCTCCAGCTCGCATTGGCGAAAACTGAAGGGAAACAAAGGCTTGCTAAAGGGAG
>NZ_JAWMPX010000039.1:0-40108 GCF_033101155.1 Tropicimonas sp. TH_r6 | reverse complement strand
CCCTGCCGGTTTCTGCACTCGCGAGAAGTGGCTATCCAGCGTCGGACGAGAACGACGTGACCGGCCCAAAGCCGCCGTCCACCAATGGTCCAGGATGCTGCGGTGCGGCCCGTCATTGCTGCCCTTGGCTGCGATCGCGAATTATGATGATCAGCGACCTCACAGTCTGCGGACAGTCCGGTCGTTCATGATTCTGCCGATTATGTCGGCATACTGCGCATAGCGGTCATTGGCACCACTTTGGCCAATGATCGCTCTGCCTTATCCCATTAGTCGGTCTGCATCAGGATGACGCCAACCTTCTCGGCATAGTCATCCCAAGCCTGGACGAGGTCGCGCAGAATCTCTGGCTGCTCGACGGAGAGATCGGTCGTCTCGCCAGGGTCGGCTTCAATATCGAAAAGCCGCCACGCTCCGTCTCCGTATGGCGGCACGACGGAGACAGCCTTCATCGCCCCCTGACGCATCCATTTGCCATTCAAAAGTTCCCCGCCAACGAACTCCTCGGGGCCGTAGATTTCTTCCTCCTCGCCCGCGAGAAGACCGGCGAGCGACTTGCCCAGCATGCGCTCGACCGGCGTTCCATTGAAGGTCTCGGGATGTGCGATCCCGGCCATATCCAGCATCGTCGGCATCAGGTCCGTGACGTAGCTGAAGGCGTTGGTCTTCCGGCCTCCCTCGACACCGGGTCCGGCGATCAGCAGCGGAACACGGATGCCGCCTTCGCTGACCGTCATCTTGAACCGATCCAGCGGACCGGACGAGGCAGCGGCAAAGCCCATTCCATAGGCATAGGCCGAGATGGAATCGCCAATGGCCTCGGGACTGTTGTCAAACTGTTTGAACCACTCGCCCTCGGCGTTTCCGGGGTATTCCTCCGAGTACCACGGGTTCGACCCATTGTCGGAGAGGAAAAAGATCACCGTGTTGTCCAACTCCCCGATGTCGTCGAGGAAGTTCAGCACCCGCCCGACATGATAGTCGAGGTTGTCGACCATCCCGGCATAAACCTCCATGCCACGCGCCTGAACGGCCTGCTCCTCCGGCGAGAGCACATCCCAAGCCGTTACCTGTGGCTGCATGTCCGAAACAGGAGCGCCGGACGGCACCAGCCCCATCTCCTTGGCCGCCATTGCACGTTTCTCTCGTAGAGCATCGTAGCCTTCGTCATAGACCGACCGGTATTTTGACTGCCAAGGCTCGGGGACGTGGAGTGGATCGTGGGGCGAAGTGAGTGCGAAATACCCAAGGAAGGGCTTGTCGTCGCCGCGGTTGGAGCGGATAGCATCCATCAGGAAATCGGCATAGCTGCGGCTGGAATAGAAGGTCGCCGGAAGTTCATGAATGCGTTCACCGTTCAGCGTGTAATAGGCCGGCGACTCCACCTCCATGATGCCATTCATGTCGTCGTAGTGGCTCGCCCCGCCGTAGAGCATCGAGAAGGTCTGCTCGAAACCACGATTGAAGGGGTAATACTCCGGATCATGCCCAAGATGCCATTTCCCCGCCATGTAGGTGTGATAGCCGTTGTCGCGCAGCACCTCTGCCAGCGTCACCACCCGGTCGTTCAGATGGCCTTCGTAGCCGGGCTGACCAACCTGGTTGGGCGCCAGCAACTCGCCCATGTTGCCCATGCCCGCGAGGTGGTTGTCGGTGCCCGTCAGCAGCATGGAGCGGGTCGGAGAACAACTGACCGATGCGTGGAAGTCGGTGAACAGCAATCCCTCTTCGGCCAGCTTGTCGAGCGTCGGCGTATTGATCTCGCTGCCATAGGCCCCGAGATCGGTCCAGCCCATGTCATCGACCATAATCAACAGGAAGTTGGGCGGGCGGTTTTCTGCGACCGCGATGAATGGAACCCAAGAAACAAGAAGTGCTCCCAAAAGGTTACGGTTCAAGACATGAGGACGCTTGGCCATGGTGGACTCCCTATCAAGAGGGACAGAGCCAACCGGCGGATCGATTGTCCATGACACGGATCAAACCTGGCTGAATGTGATCCTCCCTCGAAGCCGTCATCCGAGCGAAGCATTCGTATGACCGCAAGGTCGGCAAACCGCCCGCTCGTTCCGACCGCGGCATTCGGTGGAAGGGCTCAGAGCCGCCTTGCGGCGGTTTAGAGAATTACGCCGTTTCAGGGTTGCCTGAATGTCGGCTCACGAGGTCTCGCATAGTTGGTTCGCGCTTGCGGAGAAAGCCAGCAAACCGCCCTCCCTATCGGTTTCGGCACTGCAGCGGAAGGATCGTTCGGGCCGTCCCTATGACATACGAAACCGGCCCTGAACAGACATTCGCCAAGATGATCGTCGCCGCGGCGCGGCCTCGTCAAAGCCGACGTTCATTGCGCTGTGCGGCATCGTCCGGCTCGTCGATACCCGCAGTGCGGACGAATCCGTCATTCTCTGAAATGCAAAACGATGCCAGTGTCTCCTATTGGAGTGTCTGGAACGCCCTGAATTGTTTGCGTGCTGCGCTTTCAATTTGTAGCGATGCCCAACAGTATCTCCGAGACAGCTTCCTTGGATGGGCTGACTTCCATCAACTGGTGCGGGCCTTCAACGGTCACGAGAGACCAGCCACGTCTTTCTGCACGCGCCGGGGCTTGCACATTGCGCATATGGTCGAAAACTTCGCCTTCGGTGGCCACGATGATGGTTCCATCAAAGTCCGGTGTACCTTCCGGGATATCGATACGCTCCACATAGGACTTCCATGGGTGAGGGCGCATGGTTGGCTTGGCTTCCCGAAGCGCATCCGATGGAATGAGCCATCCATCGCCTTCTTCATCAACGGCCGTTTTCGCCGTGTCATAGACGTCGGGCCCAAACCCATCGATAAGGTTTTCCCCATGATCCAGCGGCACCGTGTCGATGAAAACAAGGTGCTTGACGCGATCTGGCTGCTGGGCCGCGACACCGGAAATGACCGGTCCGCCATAGCTGTGGGAAACGAGAATGACGTTCTCGAGGTCGCGCCAGCTCAACATGTTGGACACGTCGAGAATGTGGGTCAACAAGCCCGTTTCCTTGGAAAGCAAATGCTCCTTCTCGCCAAGTCCCGTCAGCGATGCCTCGATCACCTCATACCCGGCCCCCTCCAGAATTTCCGTCAGCGGCTGCCATTGGCCCGCCCATTGAAAGGTGCCGTGCACCATCAAGAAAACGGGTTGGTTCGTTTTCGGGTCCTGTGCCTTGGCTGGCAGGGTCGAAAACAGGAAGGTCGAGCAGACCAGGAAAGACGTGAGAACTGCGGTGGGAATGACAGTCAAAAGAAAAACTCCAGGAAATGGCATCCAGTGTTCAATCAGCCTACGCAGAGAGCATGCCGAAGAGCAAAGCCATTGTTCAACCCAGACCGCGACATCTCTCGTCCCAAGGGAAGGGCGGGCCGTCATAACCGAAATCGCGGGCGAATGATGCCAGCGCATGGGAGGTGTAGGTGAGTTCGAGGACACGGGGGGATGTAGGCGAGGCGCTCGGGCGTGTAGAAGCCGGGTGGTAGTATAGGGAGTTGCTTGATGTATCCATAGGTCAGATGTGTACCGCCAACCTTCTGGCGGGCAACAAAATCGAGCGGCAGCGCATCGAGTTTTGCCAGCAGCGCACCCCAAAGATTGGGCGCCACTGCAACGAAAAACAGCGGCATCACATGGCCCACGGCTACCCGCGGAATGACTGCTGAGATCGTCGTCCGCTCATCGGTCGCGCTTGCAATATCTCGCCACCCCATCAACCAGCCGCGGCGCCAACCCTTGGCACCAAGGCGGGCCTCGACCTCGTCGCCAGGCACCCAGTAGCGCGGCACGGGTTCCCAATCGGGGTTGGCCTTTTCCTTCATCGCTCCGTCGCGAGCGGTGCCGTTCTCATAGGTCGCCCAGCGGTGGTCCATCTGATGGATCATCTTCGCCTGGTAGAGCGGCTCCTACGGTAGCTCGAAATCAGCATGCACCACTCTGATGACCGGTTTGGGGTTTGGTCCCGCCATGCTTCAGCGTGCCGAAACTTTCCAAGCAGTAATTCGAACGCCGAAATGGACGCCCCACAGGGGACTTCGATCGATTAAATGTGCTGCTGCGATACCGCGGATCAATCCGGTTATTCAACAGAGAACGGGCGATAGGGCTGGTCCAACCCGGCGTAGTTTGGGCCGAAGGCCTCGAGCCCCTTGGGGGAGGTAAACGCCTCCGGGGCATGGACCAGTATTACCGCCACATTCTGCCCCGTCCGGTAGTTCGGGTTCGTCACCGGAACTCCAGTGTCGGTATCGAGCATGCAGATCAGGTCCGGGATCGTGACATGGACCTCTCCGTTCAGCCGGGCGACGAGGTTTTCGTTCTTCAACTCCACCTGGTAGCGGTGCCCCTCGAAGTGGTCCCTGCCCTCTATCTCGAAGCTGCCGAAAGTGAAGCCATCCCGGGTGCTCCAGTCGTTTGTGCCGATCGTGCCGCGGAAGGCGACGGCGCCGCCGCTGCGAGCGGCCACAGCCTCCGCCACATCCGCGCCCGCTTCCAGCGCCTTTCGCCAGGCACGGCCCAGGTCCCAGGCCATGGAGATGGCGCCCGGGATGACGGCGTCACGCAGCTCGCTCATCTCCAGCGCGTGGTCGATCGCGGCGATGTCGTTCCGGCTTACCATGGCGAGCGCCCGCACCACGCTCTCGGCGCGCAGATCGTCGATCACGTTTTCGCACAGGATGCACTCGCCGAACTCATTTGCCATCATGATGGGTTCTGCGGGCAAACCGCTGATGTAATAGGTGGAATGGGTGATCTCGGGCACCGCCCGCCCGGCGGGGTCAGCGTCCAGGATATAGCCGCCGTTCATTGCCGCCGCATAGAAGGCACAGGCTGTGTTGGAGCCACCAAGCTCGCAGGAGATCGTGCCGTAGAACCGGCGGCCAAGGTATCTCTCGAACCGGCGATAGGCCAAAAGGATTGGGTGTTCATCAATGCGTGGCAGGCGATTGTATTGCCGTTCCTCTGCCTCCGGCAGGGGCGATATCGCTCCAAGCAAGTAGGGCGTGCAGACAAGCGCATCATCCGGCACCTCATCGAGGCCGACGAGGGTGAACGCCTTGCCCTTGGCCAGCGCATCGTCGATCAGGGCAAAACCTTCGGAAAGCTCGCCGCCGCCGCCGGTGCCAAGGATCGCGGCGCCATAGAGGATGTCGGAGAGGTCCTGACGGGTCAGTGTTTGCATCTGTTCAATCCTGTTGAAGCGATCAGTCGCGCCGGGCGCCGAGCAATTTGAGAAGGTCCGTCACCATCGACAGCGCAAGCAACGACAACACGGTGATGAAGGCGAACCCCATCGCGGCAGAGGCGACGACAGGCGAATAGCCATAGCGGACATTGTTGAAGATCCGGATCGGCAGGGTTTCGACGGCGAAACCGGAGACCATGTAGGAGATCAGGTATTCGTTCACCGAGATGATGGCGACGAGCACGTAGCCGGTGACGACATAGGGCGCAACCAGCGGCAGGATCACCTTGGTAAAGGTCTGGCGCGGGGTCGCGCCCATGATCCGGCTGGCGTCGATCACGTCGTCGCTGAGCGCCGCGAAGCCGCGCGAGATAACGACCAGTGGAAGGGTGACGAAGAACACCCCGTGGGAGATGATCGTTGCCTCCATCCGCCCGTACCACCCGGCCTCGGCCCAGAAGACGGAAGCGCCCATGGCGATAATGATCGGCGGCAGCAGGAAGGGCCCGATGCCAAGCGCGAAGATGGCCCGGCCGAACCCACTGTTCAGCCGCCAGAGCACGTAGTTTGCCGCCAGCGCGATAGAGACGGCGATCAAGGCCGCAAAGAACGCGATGGTGAAGGAGTTGCCTATGGGGATCAGCCAGTCGCTTTCCGTCAGCAACATGATGTACCACCTGCCCGAGAACTCGGTCGGCGGGAAGGCGATGTTGCTTTCGGCGTTTATGGAGACGCCGAAGACGACCGCGAAAGGAAGGATCAGCCCGGCGGCAATGGTCCAGATGAAGAGACGTTTGAGAAGCCCGGTCATTTCGCGCCCTCCTTGCGGGTGGCAAGGGCAAAGCCGCCGATCAGCAGGACCGTGAAGATCAGCATGATGACCGCAAGCGCCGCGCCGAGCGGCATATTCGCCTGTTCGACCGCCTTGTCCGTGATGATGACGGACATGTTCCAGTCCTGCGGGCGGCCGAGCATGGTCGGCATGACATAGACGCCGAGATAATAGACGAACATCGTCACCAGTGAGGCGGCCAGCCCGGGGCGGAAGATCGGCAGCACGATCCGGAAGAAGACCTGCGCGGGCGGTGTACCGAGGGTCTGCGCGGCCTCCTCGATGGAGCGGTCGCGCTGCGAGAGCTGCGGAAAGAACATCAGCGCCACGAGGGAGAAGCCCAGGCTGACCATGCCGATCAGCATTGCGAGCCGCGAGGGCGAGAGCGAGCGCGGGTCCTCCCACAGGCCGAGCCAGCCGAGCAGGCGCGGGATGCCGGCGCTTTCCGACATCAGGATGACCCAGGCGAAGCCGATCACGACCTCGGAGAGGCACATGAGCGCCAGCAGGCCGATCACCCAGGCGAGCTGCCATTTCCGGCGCATGTCGGTGATGACGTAGATCGCCGGGAAGGCCAGCGCGACAGTCAGAAGGGAGGCCAGCGCCGAAGTCCAGATCGAGCGCAGGGAGACGGAATAATAGAAGCTGGAAAAGAACTTGCCATAATTCTCCCAGGTGAAATCGACCTTGTAGAAGCCCAGAGGGTCGCGCAGGTAGAAACTCACCACGATCATGAAGGCGAGCGGGCCGAGGAAAAAGATCACCATCATCCCCAGCGGGTAGAGGCCGATCAGGTGCGGGGCGAGGGCAAACCGTTTCATGACGGGATTACCCAGGCATGGTCGAGTTTGATGAGGATCTCCGCGCGGTCCCCTTCGCCAAAGGCGGGCGGGCGGTCCGAGATCATCGTGTCGATGATCCTGTGGCCGGCGACGGTCAGCTCCGTCTCGACCTGGGCACCAAGCAGGCGAACGAACTCGACCGTCCCGAGCATGCCGGTGCCAGTGGTGCCGACCGGGGCGAGCTGCAGGTATTCGGGCCGGACCGAGAGCTTGCGCTTGCCAGAGAGCGTCGCCATCTCGCCCGAGGGGCGGCCAAGCGAGATCCCGTTCCAGATCACATCCGCACCGGGGACGAACTCAACGTCGAGAACGTTATTGGTGCCCATGAAATTGGCCACGAATTCCGATTGCGGCCGGGCATAGACCTCCGTCGGCGTGCCGGCCTGCTCGATCACCCCGTCATTCAGGATCACGATCCGGTCGGCAATGGACATCGCCTCGTTCTGGTCATGGGTGACGAAGAGCGTCGTCACGCCGAGCTTGCGCTGAAGCTTCTTGACCTCGATCTGCAGATGCTCGCGCAGCCCGGCATCCAGCGCGGAGAAGGGCTCGTCCATCAGGAAGAGCACCGGCTCGATGGCGAGTGCCCGGGCGATGGCGACCCGTTGGCGCTGCCCGCCGGAGAGTGCGGAGACCGGACGGTCCGAGAGCCCCGGCAAGCCGACCAGCGCGGTCAGCTCCTCGGCCCGCGCATGACGCGCCTTCTTGTCCACCCCCCGTACATCCAGCCCGTAGGCGATATTCTCCCCGACCGACAGATGCGGGAACAGCGCAAGGCTCTGGAAGACCATGCCGATATTGCGCTGGTGGCACGGAACGTTGGAGAAATCCTCTCCGTTCAGATGGACTGCGCCACGGGTCGTTGTCTCCAACCCGGCGAGAATGCGCAGAAGCGTGGTCTTGCCGCAGCCAGAGGGGCCGAGCAGGCAGATGAATTCGCCGGACCCGATCTCGAGATTCACGTCGCTCAGCGCTGTGAACTCGCCGTAGGTCCGGCCGATGCTGTTGAACGATAGCTGGGCCATGAAACGGGTCCTTTCCCGATGGAGGCGCGGCGGGCTGATCCGGCCGAGCACCCCGGGTTTGCTGATGGTCGGAGATCCCGCCGGGGGATGACCCTCTCGCGAAGGTCATCCCGGGCATCCAGGGGCTTACTGGGAGATCATCTCCAGGTACTTGTCGGCCAGCCAGTCGCCTTCGCGCAGGTGGATCTCGGTCTGCACACGGATCGGCTCAAGCTCGCTGGAGACGGTGGCGAACTCCTCCTCCGTCAGGTCCATCAACTCGCGCTTCGCCACAGGGGCGACGCCGAGCACGCGGGCCATCTCGGCCTGGATCGCCGGCTGGGACATGTAGTCGATGAATTTCTGTGCCGCGTCCGTGTGCTTGCTGTCGCGGGGCACGATCCAGAACGCATCGCTCAACACACCGCCTTCTTTCGGGAAGGTCGAAGCAATCGGGTTGCCGTCATAGATCGACAGCATCGCGACATCGTGGAAATAGGTGCCGCCGTTGAATTCGCCCGATTCCAGACCCTGCTGGAACTGGCCTTCATCGCGATACCACAGCCGCACCTGCGGCTTCAGTTCAGCGATCTTGGCGATGACTTGCTCCAGCCCATCGCGGGTCTGCATGATCTCGTAGCCGCCGAAATGGGTGACGGCGGTGATCTCCAGCAGTCCGGAATTGACCGCCGAGGCCATGCCGAGCTTGCCGTCCCAATCGTCGCTCCAGAGCTCGGCCCAGCTTTCCGGCGCCTCGGCGCGGTAATCGGTGTTGGTCACGAAGCTCGACCAGAAGCTCAGCGCGGCAACGGCAAAGGTGCCGTCATCATCGGATTTCACGAACCCGTCCTTGAGAAAGTCGGTCGAGGGCATCGCCTGCGGGTCGAGCGCGGCCCAGAGCCCGATGGTGCGGCCCCGCGCCAGCACCTCGTCGGAGACCAGCGACAGGTCGGCCGGCGCCTTCTTCGCCCGGGCGGCCGAGCTCAGCTGCGTCAGCCATGCCTGGTCGGCGGGTTGCGCGATGGAGCGCACGGCGATGCCGGTCGCCTCGGTGAAACCGGGATAGATCTCGGCCGCGAGGGTCTCCTCGAAGAAGCCGCCCCAGCTCGAAACGGTGATCTCTTCCGCCTGCACGGTGCCGGCTGCAAGCGCGAGCCCCGTCAGTGCCACGGCCGTCATTCCACGAAACATGCCAGTCATATCAATCTCTCCTTGGCACACGGGAAACGGTCCCGCACCGTTGCCGGCCGAGACATGTCCAAGGGAAAGTGCGTGCTTGATCACAGGTGTGGGTAGCTGCAAAAGTCGCATCGGGCAATCCCCCGATTTCGGCCGGAGTCGCCTGCGTCCGGTACGAGACGCGATTATAGGCAGTATTTCCAGACAGATGCGCAGCTTCTGGGCAAGAAAGGGACCGACGAGATGAGATTGTCCGATGTCGACCTGCGGTTGCTGCGTGTTTTCAAGGCGGTCGCCGAATCCGGCGGTATCGTGAAGGCGCAGGGTGTGCTGGGAATCAGCCAGCCAACGATCTCTTCGCATATCGCGAATCTCGAGAAGCGGCTGAATGCCCGGCTCTGCGAGCGCGGTCCGCAGGGTTTCTCGCTGACCTTCGCTGGGCAGGAGGTTCTGCAGGAAACGGAGCGGATGCTGACCTACCTGGACGGCTATGTCGCCCGCCTCGACGAGATCGGCAAGTCCGGCGAACAGGTCGTGCGGGTCGGCCTGATCGATTGCATGGCAACCGATCCCAACTGCCCCCTGCAACGGGCGATCCGGAAAGCAAGTCAGAAGGTCAAGGGACTGAAGCTGCGGCTGGGAATCCACGACTTCCTCGATTGCCAGACCGAGCTGCGGTCCGGGCAGCTGGACCTGGCCATCATGGGTTTCGACGAGAGTGTCCCTACGGATATCGAAGCCATCCGCCTCTATGACGAAGCCAGCAGCCTGTATTGTTCGCCCGATCATCCTTGTGCCTCGGCAGGCTCTTGGGAAGAGGCGCTCAATATACTGAAAGAAAGCGAAATTTCGGCCCAAAGCTTCGCGCAGGACCCGATCGGAATGGACCTCGACCCAGCGCTTCTGAGCGATACCACGAGCTCCGCTCTCTGGCATATCGAGGCCACGGCACATCTCGTTCTGGCTGGCACGCATGTGGGGCTCATGCCTGTCCACTATGCCGCCCACTGGGTCGACCGCGGGCAGATGGTCATGGTCTCGCCGGAATGTTGGCAGGTGACGTCGAACATCCATCTGGTGCGGATGAAGGGGCAGGATCTGAGCCCGGCGGCGCAGTGCCTGTGTGATGAGCTTATCGAAGGCTGCGCTGCGGATGCATAGGGGGACGCCGATACAAGCATAGGAACGACAGGATGCTCTTTCGACCGGGTTCCTTTTACGGTGAGGGTGCTTTGATCGGCCTGGACATGTCCGGGAACAGTGCGTGACTTGAATAACTTGACCATACCGCGATGTGCGGGCCTCGTATCGCGGCTCCAGTTCGTGTATGCGGCCGCAGCAATCCTACGCCTGGATTATTCTTGGAGTGTTCGCGGAGAACGGCTCCTTTCCGCCCTTCCTCACCGATGCAGCATCGACCAAAACGCGGGAACCTGTGTTCGAAAGAAACCTCGTGACCGGCCCTGACGATGTGCAGACGGCGGTCGCGGCACATCCGGAGCGGAGCTGACGCCATTCCAATCGCGGTTCAGAGGCGCCCTTGCACGATAGGCAGGGTGAGTGTCAGGCTCGCTCCGTTGTCAGACGGGTTGATCCGCAACCCTCCGCCGTGGCGCTCGGCGACAGAGACGGCGATGGAGAGGCCGAGGCCGCTTCCGTCCGACGGTTCGACCTGGGCGAAGCGGCTGAAGGCGACCTCCGCAAGTTCCGGCGGCAGGCCGCGCCCGTCATCTTCGATGGTCATTGTTGCATAGCCGTCGCTCCGCGCGGCCTGGACCCGAATCCGGGACAGCTCCGCTCCGCCATGTTTGCGGGCGTTGTCGACAAGGTTCTTCAGAGCTTCCGAGACGAAGAACCTGTCGGCATGAACCGGCAGCGGTTCAACCGCAGCGTCGTACTCGAACTCCAGTCCGGATGCCAGGATCAACGGCGCGAGATCGGCACAGGTTTCCTCGGTCAGCTTGCCGAGATCGAATGTCTCGAACGTGCCGTCATCGTCGCCCTGTTGCAGCCGGTCGAGAGACAGCAATTGCTCGGTCACCCGGGCTGCGGTTCGCGAAGCGCGGACCAACTCGTCGAGCCTGGCGCGCTGTTCGGTGGCGCTTGGGGCGTCGCGGGCGGTTTCGGCCATGGACTGGATCGCCGCCACCGGATTCCGCAACTGGTGCGCGGCATCCGAGATGAAGGACTGATGCGCGATGATGCTCGCTTCCACCTGCCCGAAGAGACGGTTGAGCGTCTCGACAATTCCGCGGGTTTCAACCGGCACAGCACGTTTGATCGTGCTCAGATCGTCCGGAGAGCGGGCCTCGATCGCGCCTTCAAGATCGAGCAGCGGGCGAAGGCCGAGTTGGACACCGTACCAGACGACAAGCGCAAGCGTTACCAGCAGCGCAATGATGAGCGCCGCGGCACGGATTGCCAGTTCGTAGGCAAAGGCGTTTCGGTCCGAGATCCTCTGCCATACCGTCACTGTCGCGTCTCCGGTCAGCGTGCCGATGGTCTGGCGCTCGGTGAGCCGCAGAACCCTGACAGGTTCACTGCGGTACTGGGCTTCGAAGAATGTCGGATGATAGGGGTCGGCGCTGTTGGGCCCACCCGTCGGCGGATAAGCGTAGCCAGTGACATAGATGCCGCCCGGCCCGGTCGCGTGATAGAAAACCTCTCCGCCGCTCGCATCGCGGATCAGGTCGCGTGTGGAGGGCAGGAGCGCGTCGCCATCCGAGATTGCAACATCGCGGGAAATAGCGAGGCCCGTCGAAAGTAAGGACCGGTCGAAGAGCTCGGCGGCGGTGGCATGGGCGACCGTGTAGCGCCAATAGCCCAGCAAAACCGCCATTAGGACAAGCGGCGTCAGGATCAGCACGAAGAGGCGTTGGCGCAGGGAGAGCGTGCGGGTCATCAGGGCTCTGCTTCGAGCATGTAGCCAAGGCCGCGGGCGGTGCGGATCGTCACGCCATGATCTGCCAGGCGGCGGCGCAGGCGGGAGACATGCGGCTCGATGGCCTTTTCGTCGATGTCGGCGCCGACGCCGTAGACATGGTCGGTCAGTTGCGATTTCGGCACCAAACGCCCCCGCCGTTCCAGCAGGCATTCGAATGTCGCCAGTTCCTTGCGCGGAATGTCGAGCACGTCTCCGGCGGCCAAAACCTGACGGGTGGAGCGGTCGAACTCCAGCCCGCCAATCGTCTCGCGCGCGCCGTATTCAAGGTTGCGGCGGCGGGAAAGGGCACGGATGCGCGCCTCCAGCTCGTCCATCTCGAAGGGTTTGACAAGGTAGTCATCCGCCCCGAGATCGAGCCCCGCCACGCGGTCCGCGGTGTCGCTGCGCGCGGTCAGAAGGATCACCGGAACGCCGTCATCCCGTGCCCGGATCGCCCGCAGCACGTCGAACCCGCTCATGCCCGGCAGGTTGATGTCCAGCACAACGAGATCCGCACCCTCCTGCGCAAGGAAGCTCTCCGCCTCCTGCCCGTCATGCAATATGTCTGCCGCGTGGCCACGGTCCCGCAACCTGTAGGCGATGGCGTGCGCCAGGGTTTCATTGTCCTCGACAATGGCTATCCGCATCTGTCCTCCCTGCAAGCTTCGCGCAAGCTTGCCCCCCCATGGTGGTCACATCGAAACGGGAATCAATCCCGAATCAAGAGCAAAGGCCCGGTGCCGTGAGGAGCGTCGCCGTGGTTTACTGGTCTCAGGGAGGACACCAATGACCAATTCCATCTTTACGCGCCGCGTGATTCCCGGGTTGATCGCCGCCGTCGGCGTTTCGGCCCCTGCCGCGGCCGAGGTCGATTTCTCGGGCAAGACGATCGAATGGGTGATCCCGTTCTCGGAAACCGGTGGCTCGGCCAAATGGGCCAACTTCTTCGGCCCGCTGCTCTCCGAGGCGCTGCCGGGCAACCCGACCGTGGTCGTGAAGTTCATGCCAGGCGCGGGCTCCACCAAGGGCGCCAACTGGTTCCAGAACGAGAAGCACAAGGACGGCACGCTGCTCTTTGGCACCTCCGGTTCGACCCAGTTCCCCTACCTGCTGAACGATCCGCGCGTGCGTTATGAATACAAGGACTGGATCCCGGTCATGGCCTCTGGCACCGGCGGCGTGGCCTACCTGAATGCGGAAGATGGGGCCAAGTTCGATGGATCGGCCAATGCGCTGAAGGACACGGATTTCATCTTCGGCAGCCAGGGTGCCACCCGCCTCGACATCGTGCCGCTCCTGGCATGGAAGATGCTGGGCATGAATGTCGAACCCGTGTTCGGCATCAAGGGCCGCGGAGATGGCCGGCTCATGTTCGAGCGCGGCGAGGCCAATATCGACTACCAGACCTCGTCGAGCTATATCGGCGGATCGATGGCGATGGTCAACGACGGCAAGGCCGTCCCGATGATGACCTGGGGCGCGCTGGATGCCGACGGCAATATCGTCCGCGACCCGACCTTCCCGGACATCGCCACTTTCAAGGAAGTCTGCGAGGCGACGGACGGGTGCGAGACATCAGGAGAGACATGGGAGGCTTGGAAAGCCTTCTTCATCTCGGGCTTCCCGGTCCAGAAACTCGCCTTCCTGCCCGGCGACACGCCGCAGGACGTCGTCGAAACCTACACAGCCGCCTTCAACGAGGTGATCGCGCGCGCCGACTTCGGCGAAATCTCGGCCAAGCGCGTCGGCGAATACCCGGTCTTCGTGGGATCGGATGCGCAAGGGGCGTTGGAAACCGCGATTTCGGTCTCTGACGATGCGAAGGCCTATATAGTGAACTGGCTCGCCGAGGACTACGGTGTGACGCTCAAGTAAGGGCGTCTCCCACGCGACGCCGGTCGGACCTCTCCGACCGGCGTCGGCTTCCCCATTTCCAACAAACAGACAGAAAGCGGCTCCAATGGAGATTTTCGCGACCGCTCTTCCTGCGCTCGGTGAAGCGTGGGCGCTCATCCTGCAACCCATCGTCCTGGGCTATCTCGTGCTCGGCGTCGTCATGGGCCTTGCGGTCGGGGTGTTCCCCGGTCTTGGTGGCATTGCCGGGCTCTCTCTCCTGCTTCCTTTCATGTTCGGAATGGACCCCATCCTCGGACTTGCGCTGATGATCGGAATGGTGGCCGTTGTTCCTACCTCCGACACGTTCGCATCGGTGCTCATGGGCATTCCGGGCTCTTCGGCCTCCCAGGCCACCGTGCTCGACGGCTTCCCGATGGCGAAGAAGGGCGAGGCCGCCCGGGCGCTCTCGGCCGCGTTCTCCTCCTCCTTGTTCGGCGGGCTGGTCGGCGCGAGCTTCCTGACCCTGTTCATCCTCGCCGCACGCCCGCTCGTGCTGGCCTTTGGCCTTCCCGAGATGCTGATGATCACCATTCTCGGCCTGTCCATGGTCGCGGTGCTCGCGGGGCGCTTCGCGCTCAAGGGGCTGGCGGCGGCCGGCCTCGGCATCATGATCGGCACTATCGGAGAGGCTGATGCGGGCGGTTCCCTGCGCATGGCCTCCTATGACATTCCATATCTCACCGACGGGTTGAAGCTCGTGATCGTGGGGCTTGGGATCTTCGCCCTCCCGGAGATCGTATCCTTGTTGCGCCAGGACCGCTCCATCGCTCGGGGCGCAAGCCTCGGTGCTGGCTGGCTCGACGGCGTGAAAGACTGGTTCGCCAATATTTGGCTCTCCGTCCGGTGCTCCATCATTGGCGTCGTCGTCGGTGTCATCCCTGGCCTCGGCGGCTCGGTGGTGGACTGGATCGCCTATGGCCACTCTGTCCAGACGACCAAGGACAAGTCGAATTTCGGCCATGGCGAAGTCCGCGGCGTGATCGGGCCGGAAAGCTCGAACAACGCCAAGGAGGGTGGCGGGCTTGTGCCCACGCTGCTCTTCGGTATCCCCGGCTCCGGCTCGATGGCGATCTTCATCGGGGCCGTGGCGTTGCTCGGATCCGGCGAGATCGAGGTCGGTCCGAACATGCTCAAGGACAATCTTGACATCACCTATTCCATCGTCTGGCTGCTGGCGCTGGCCAACGTGGTGGGAACGGTCCTGTGCATCGCGGCGTCGGGCGGGATCGCCAAGCTGACGACGATCCGCTTCACCTATCTCGCGCCGTTCCTCTTCATGCTGATCAGCTTCGCGGCGTTCCAGTCGGGGCAGAACTTCGAGGACCTGCTGGCCCTCTTCGTGATCGGGTTGATCGGCATCTTCCTGCGCCGCTTCGACTGGTCGCGCCCGGCCTTCCTGATCGGTTTCGTGCTGTCCAACCCGGTCGAGAAATTCACAAACCAGGCCTTTCAGATCGCCTCCTTCCGCTTCCGCAAGAGCTTCGAGGAGGGAATGGACTACATCTTCTCGCCGATCGTCATCGTGCTGATCCTCATCACCGTCGTGTCGGTCGTGCTCGGCCTGCGCCAGGCCAAGCTGATCATGGCCGAGGGCGATGTGAAGGCGGGCAGCAAACGGGCGCCGATGGTCTTCCTGTTCTGCATCATGGGCTACCTGCTCTTCGCACTGGTCAATGCCTCGCTGATCCCGAACTACGCGATGACCGACAAGATCATCCCGATGGTCATCAGTGGCTTCGCCCTGACCTGCTGCCTGATCCTGCTGGTGCAGATGATCCGCCGGCCCGATGGCGACGCGATCTTTGCCGACAAGGAGGTCGCGGGCGAAGACGCCGATGCGCCCTATGGCCTCTGGTCCACGCTGGCCTGGTTCGCCTCACTGATCGTCGGCACCTTCTTCGTCGGTTTCATCCTCGCGCTGGTCGGTTTCCTCGTCACCTTCCTGAGGGTGCGGGCCGGTGCGGGCTGGGGCAAGACCCTGCTGCTGACCGCCTGTGGCATCGGCTTCATGTGCATCATGGCCGGCGCGCTCAACCGCGACTTCCCGCCGGGCCTGCTGCAATCCTGGGTCGACCTGCCCTGGCCGCTCGGGGGGGCTTGATCCATGCGCCCCTCCCCCCGAATCCTTCCCCATCTCGTCAAGGAGGCCCGGATATGAGCCAGACCGGAATCCCCTATATCTTCATGCGTGGCGGCACCTCGCGTGGGCCCTATTTCCGCCGCGACAACCTTCCCGAAGACCGCGAAACCCTTGCCGAAGTGCTGATTGCCGCGCTTGGCTCCGGCCATGACCTGAATATCGACGGGATCGGCGGTGGCGCGGCGGTGACGACCAAGGTCGCCATGCTCTCGCGCTCCGACGATGACTGGGCCGATGTCGATTACTACTTCGCCCAGGTCTCGGTTGAGGAGAAGCTCGTGGATTTCAAACCCACTTGCGGCAATATCCTCTCCGGCGTCGGTCCGGCGGCCATCGAGATGGGACTCGTCACACCCGGCGATGACGAAACGGAGATCCGCATCCTGGCCGTGAACACCGGCGCGCGCGTGGTCGCCCGGGTCAATACGCCGGGTGGCAAGCTCTCCTATGATGGCGGCGTCGAGATTGCAGGCGTGCCCGGCAGTTCCGCCCCTGTGCAGCTCACCTTCATGGGCGTGGTCGGCTCAGCGACGGGAGAGTTCCTGCCAACCGGGACCCTGCGGGACGAGATCCACGGGGTCGAGGTGACCTGTATGGATGTCGCCATGCCGGTCGTGCTCGCACGGGCCTCCGATTTCGGACTGACCGGCTATGAGACCGTAGTGGAGCTTGACGACAATAGAGCCTTCTTCGAGCGGATGGAGGCCGTTCGCCTCCAGGCTGGCGAGAATATGGGCATGGGCGATGTCACGAAATCCGTGACGCCGAAATTCGCCATCCTGGCACCTTCCCGAGACGGCGGGACAATCGCTGCGCGTTATTTCATGCCGTGGAAGACACATCCCAGCATGGCCGTTACCGGCGCGCAATGCATTGCCTCCTGTGCGCTGACACCCGGCACGGTGGCCGACGGGATGCTGGACCGCCCCAGCGAAAGCCCCGCCGAGGTCGTGCTTGAACACGCATCCGGCGCGATCGAGGTATTGGTGGACTTCTCGTCCAATGGCGATTTCACTCTCAATGCCGCCGGTCTCGTCCGGACGGCGCGCAAGCTGGCCGATGGCAAGGTCTATGTTCCCCGTTCCGTCTGGGCGGGTGTGGAGGTCGATGCATGAGCATTCGAAACATTCTCGTTGCCTTCAACGGCGCGCCAGGCGCTGAAACGGCCCTTCGCTACGCGGCGGGCATCGCGCAGAACGGCGATACTCACGTGACGGCGCTGGTCGCCCATTCCGGCCACGAGACGGTCAGCAGCCAGGCCCCCTGGGTGCCGGTGAAGGCGCGGGAAATCATCGCTGCGGCCAACGCGGAAATCATCGATGAAATCCGGAAGGCGTTCGACAGGATCTCCCAAGAGCTCGGGCTTGGCGAGCGGCTCCACTACATCGATGCCACCGGGCGGGTGGACACGGTGATCTCGGAAACCGCGCGCGGCTTCGACCTGCTGGTTGTCGGGCGTCCCTCCGACGGGGATGCCGACGAGCATGTCGTGCTGCATCCGGACCGGATCGCGCTGATGAGCGGGCGGCCCGTGATGGTGATCCCCGCAGGATACGAAAGGAAAGCGCGCCATGAGCGGGCCGCCGTCGCCTGGGATGGGAGCCGCGCGGCCGGGCGGGCCTTGTTCGACTCCCTGCAGCTCCTGGAAGACAATGGCGAGGTGACCGTGCTGACCATCGAGGGGACCGAGATTCCCCGCCCGGTTGGAGAGGTCATCGACCATCTCGACCGCCACGGCATCGCCGCGCGGCACGAGGAACTGCTCCTGAAGCACGGCATCGCGCGCACCTTGTTGGCCTATGCGGCACACACGGATCCCTGCGTCATGATCATGGGAGCCTACGAGCATTCGAAATTCCGCGAGGATTTCCTCGGCGGTGTCACCGCCCGCGTCCTGCGGGATATCCGCATTCCCGTTCTCCTGTCTCATTGAGGAAAACCATGACCGTCAGCACAGAGTCCATCGGCCGTATCCGTGCCATCGCCCGCACGCTCGAGGAGGAACGCAACACGCTCAGCCAGTCCCTCGCGACTCCGGAATGCTCCGGTGGGGCGAAGGATGTCGAGCGGTCCCGCCTGGAGGACCTGCACCGCCGGATCACCGGCGCGCTCTCTGCGCTGAACGGTGAGGCGCGCGACTGGTGAAGGTCCATATCCTCGACGACTGGTTCGACACGCTCCGGGGTCTGCCCTGCTTCGGAAAGCTGGAGGGCCACGATGTGATGGTCTGGACCGATCATGCAAAGGATGTCAGGGTCCTGGCCGAACGTGTCAGCGACGCCGAGGCGCTGGTTCTTTTCCGCGAACGGACAAGGATCACGCGGGAACTGCTGGAACGGCTCCCCAACCTGCGGCTGATCAGCCAGCGCGGTGTCTTCCCGCATGTCGACGTGCCGGCCTGTACGGAAAACGGTGTCCTGCTCTGTTCCAGGATGCCCGCGGGCGGCACAAACCACGCCGCGGCGGAACTGACCTGGGCGCTGATCCTGGCCGCGATGCGGCAGCTTCCCGCACAGATGGCATCGGCGAAGGCCGGGCATTGGCAGATGGGCGTGGGCAAGACCCTGCACGGTCGCCGGATCGGGCTCTATGGCTATGGCCGCATCGCCCGAGCGGTCGCCGGATATGCCCGCGCCTTCGGGATGGAAATCGTCTGGTGGGGCTCCGAGGACGGGCGCGCCCGGGCGGCAGCCGATGGGGAGATCGTGGCCGAGAACCGGGACACCTTCTTTTCCTCCTGCGATGTCATTTCAATTCATGTCCGGATGAAACCGGCGACACGCGGCATCATCACGCGTTCGGACCTTGCCGGGATGCGCCCTGATGCGCTTTTCGTGAACACGTCCCGCGGCGGGCTGATTGAACCGGGCGCGTTGCTGGAGGCGCTGAACGCGGGAAGGCCGGGAATGGTCGCGACAGATGTCTTTGACACCGAACCTCTCGACGACCCGTCCGACCCGCTGCTGGCGCATCCCAATCTGCTCGCCACGCCGCATATCGGTTTCGTGACCGAGGACGAGTTCGACCTGCAATTCGCCGATATCTTCGACCAGATCAACGCCTATGCCTCCGGCGACCCGATCCACAAGATCAACCCGGAGGTCTGGAAGGCGCCTGCCGGTTGAGGGTGTCAGGCCGCGCGCCGCACGGCCTCCTTCAGTGCTGCAACCGCCGGCATGTCCGTCTGCCCGGTTCGCGTCAGCAACCCGACGGGCCGGACAATTTCCGGCGCTCCTATCGGGCGCCAGGTCAGCTTTGTCGCCAGCGCCGGGGTGATCGCCGAGCGCGGCACCAGTGCCACGCCGCTTCCTCCTGCGACCAGTTCGAGTGCGGTCGACGAACGGTGCACCTCGAAGGTCCAGGAATGCCGCAACCTTGCCCGCGCCATCGCATCGTCTATCAGCAGCCGGTTGCCGGTGCCGCGGCTCGGCAGGATGAGCGCCTCGGTTTCGAGCAAACCCCAATCGAGCGGCGTCCGACCCGACAAGTGATGCCCCTTGGGCAGCGCCAACACCATTGGATCGTCCATGAGCGGCTCGAATTCCGTGCCGCGTTCCCCGACGGCGATGGAACATATCCCGAACTCCGCCTCGCCCTGGCTAACGGCCTCCGCCACGCCGTTCGCATCGAGGTCCAGCAGGCGGATCCGCGCCGCCTGGCCGGCCCCGCGAAACCTCGCGATCGCGACCGGCATGATCCCGGCCACCATCGTCGGAATGATCGCCACCGTAACCACCGCATTGCGCTGATGGGCAAAGGCAACACTCTCGTCGCGCATGGCCTGCGTCGTTTCCTGCGCATCCTCAAGGATCGCCTCGGCCCGCACCTTGAGACGTTTCGCGACGAGCGTGGGTTTGACCGCCCGCGTCGTGCGCTCGAACAGCACGGAATCCAGGGCGGCCTCCAGTTTCTGGATACGCCGCGTGATGGCAGATTGTGACAGGTTCAGGGTCTCTCCCGCCGTGTGGAACGCTCCGGTGTCCATCACTGCGAGGAAGGCCTCAAGGTCGCTGAAATCGAAATTTATGCGCATACTGCATTAATCTCCGACAAAGCGTCATTGGTCAAATCAAACCGCCCTTGTTACCCCGATGTGAGCAAGGGAAACGACCATGACCAAGCAATATGACATCGTGGTGATCGGCGGCGGCAATGCGGCGCTCTGTGCGGCGATGACAGCTGCCGAAGCCGGCGCGCGCGTCCTGATCCTCGAGACCGCGCCGAAAACCTACCGGGGCGGCAATTCCCGCCACACCCGCAATTTCCGCTGCATGCATTCCGGGCCGCACGGGCCTCTGGTGGACGCGTATAGCGAGGAAGAGTATTTCGCCGACCTCCTGAAAGTGACCGGCGGCAAGACCAACGAGGATCTCGCCCGGCTTGCGATCCGCAGCTCGGAGGAATGCCTGCCCTGGATGATCGAACACGGGGTGCGCTTCCAGCCGTCCCTGTCCGGCACCCTCTCGCTGGCGCGCACCAACGCCTTCTTCATGGGCGGCGGCAAGAGCCTTGTGAACGCCTATTACCGTACCGCGGAGGCACTCGGCGTGGATGTGCTGTACGAGGCCCATGTCACCCATCTTGAACTCGACGGCGACCGGATCGCCCGCGTCGATTACCGCCACGCGGGGCAGGATCACCGGATCGCGCCCAAGGCCGTCATCGTCGCTTCCGGCGGCTTCCAGGCCGACACAGACTGGCTCACACGCGCCTGGGGTGAGCCCGCGAAGAACTTCCTGATCCGCGGCACGCCCTACAATCGCGGCGTCGTTCTGGCCGACCTGCTGGCACAAGGCGTGCAACAAGTCGGAGACCCGACCCAATGCCACGCGGTGGCCATCGACGGCCGCTCGCCGAAATTCGACGGCGGGATTGTTACCCGGCTGGACTGCGTCCCCTTCTCCATCGTCGTCAACAAGGACGCAGAGCGTTTCCATGACGAGGGCGAGGATGTCTGGCCCAAGCGCTACGCGATCTGGGGCCGGCTCGTGGCCGCGCAGCCCGACCAGGTGGGATTTGTCATCATCGACTCCAGGTCGCTCGACCTCTTCATGCCGTCGGTCTTCCCGCCGCTGAAAGCAGACAGCCTCGAAGAGCTGGCCGGCATGATGGACCTGCCTGCCAGCAAGCTGCGCGCCACGGTGGACGCGTTCAACGCCGCCTGCGGCGATATCTCGGCCTTCCACCCGACAGAGCTCGATGGCGTGGCGACCACGGGCATTGCGCCGCCGAAAACCAACTGGGCCCGCCCGATCACCGAGCCGCCCTTCTACGGGTATTCGCTGCGCACCGGTGTCACCTTCACCTATCTCGGCCTCAAGGTGGACGAAAATGCCCAGTGCTCCACCGAAACAGGCCTGATCCGGAACCTTTGGGCCGCGGGCGAAACCATGGCCGGTTCGATCCTCGGGCAAGGCTATCTCGCCGGTTTCGGCATGACCATCGGAACCGTCTTCGGGCGGATCGCAGGACGGGAGGCTTCGACCTATGCCGCTTGAGCTCATCCAGGAAGCCCGCCGCCAGGCGGAGATCTGTAACGCTTGTCGCTATTGCGAAGGGTATTGCTCGGTCTTTCCGGCGCTGCATCAGGAGCGATCCTTCACTGATGGCACCATCACGCAGCTTGCCAATCTCTGCCACAACTGCCGCGGCTGCTACTACGCCTGCCAATACACCGCCCCGCACGAGTTCGACCTGAACCTGCCCAAGGCGCTGGCCGAGCTGCGTCGGGAGAGCTGGGAGGACCACGCCTGGCCCGCGCCGCTGGCCCGCAAGTTCCATACCAACGGTGCGCTGATCGCCGCGGCGCTGGTCATCGGCTTCGCGCTTCTCTTCCTCGCCATGCGGGCCATCGGCTCGGCTGCGGGCGGAGAGGGCTTCTACGCCGTGCTTTCACATAATGCGATGGTGGCGATCTTTGCCCCGGCATTTCTGTTTCCGCTCGCCAGCCTGGCGGTAAGCCTGCGCAGGTTCTGGAAAACGATAGACGGCGCGCCGATCCGGGTTGGCGATCTCGTCGGCGCTTTCGGAATGGTGGCGAAGA
Source organism: Tropicimonas sp. TH_r6 (assembly GCF_033101155.1). NCBI lineage: Bacteria > Pseudomonadati > Pseudomonadota > Alphaproteobacteria > Rhodobacterales > Roseobacteraceae > Tropicimonas > Tropicimonas sp. TH_r6. Next base: position 18,048 of record NZ_JAWMPX010000039.1, on the reverse strand, counting down.
TGAAGGACCTCGCCGCTGGCCACGGCGACGGTTGCAACTTCGAGGAAGAGGACCGCTTCTCTCACGCCCGCCGCTACGCGCATCAACTGGTGATGTACGGCTTCCTGCTCTGCTTTGCCGCCACAGGTGCCGGCACGATCCTGCACTACCTCTTCGGGATACACGCACCCTATGGCTATTTCTCCCTGCCAAAGCTCCTTGGCATTCCGGGCGGCCTGATGCTGGCTGCGGGGACGGGTTGGATGGCGAGGCTGAAGCTCAAGGCGGACCGGCACGTAGGCGATCAGTCCGCCTGGGGCGGAGAGATGGGGTTCATCCTGCTGCTTTGCTTCGTCGCGGCAAGTGGGCTGGCGCTCTATGTTTTCGGCAGCACCGGGCTGATGCCCGGCCTGCTGGCGCTCCACCTCGGATCGGTCCTGAGCTTTTTCCTGCTTACCCCCTTCACAAAGATGGCCCACGGTTTCTACCGTCTTGCCGCGCTTTTCCGGGACGTCCAGAGGAAGCGGCAAGCAAGCGTTTCCTGACTTTTGCTGGGCAACACCCCGGTTATCATATCCATGGGCGGAGCGCCCTCGCACACCACCCAGGGTTCGCTCATTCCGCCTCAGGCCTTCGAACGTCCGCTCACGCAGCTTTTTCACTGGGCATGCCAATGCAGCGAATCTTCGGAAGCCGCCCTTTCACGCGGTGAATCCCAGGGGCCTTAGTGCAACAATGCCCGATGGCGTCGCCGAGTTGGCCGGTATCGGCGGGAGTTGCGGTGGTCGCGGTAAGCTTTCTGGTGATTGAGCAAGAGGTCTCGGCCCTCACCGCATGTTGAAAAGTTCCTGGTGGAAGGCGCCCGAGGCAAGGCCGCGTGCGACGAGGTCGCCTTTGAGTGCCTGTCGAAGCCCGCAGGACCACAGAACCCGACGGAGGCCGATTTCCATCCCGGCACCCTCCTCGGGGATCCGCTTTCATGTGTCTGCCCCCTATAACTGGGCCATTGTTTGGACCACGTTTTCCGGTCGGAGGTGGTTTCCACACCATATCGGGATCAAACCACACCGTCAGCGAACCGAGCCGCCTCAGCGCCTCATTTTATGCCGACCAATTCATGGTCTTGTACTTCGTAGGGGCCCAACTACTCATGCCTTTCAGCTATCACTCTGGATTCATGCGGTGAACCTTTCGAACGACTTTTGCAACAAGGCCAGAGATACCACCCCTTTGATCTAACTAAGAGATTTCTTGCTCGCAGCCAAAAAAACAGATCGCCATCGATTGAAACGGCCCAATAGTCGATTAGATACGGCCATTCCCATTGGAACAGCGGTTGGATCAGTGCTGAACGACAGTCACGCGCGCCATTGCCGCACGAGCGTCGTCTCAGGGGGCGTTGATGATGTGACCGCCTCCCGAACGCGTAGGTGTGGTGGGTTTACGACAATCCAGAAAGGAGAGCGGTTTCAGCATCAAAGCCATATCCAAGGACCATTCCAGTGCTCTCCGCCTGGGCTGGCTCAGAAAGCGGGCCTCGGAGTCAGTTCACGCTTTACCCGCCTGGCTAAATGCTTGCGCCGGCCATGTCGGCAAGCATCTGGTCCTTGTCGAACTCCGGATAGCTGTACCGGGCGATGCTCTTGCCTTGATACATGGTAATGACTCGATCGGCGAGCATGGTGACCTCGTCGATCTCATAGGACAGGAGCAATACACCAACACCGCGCCCGGCAAGGTCTTCGATGATCCGGTAGATATCCGCCTTGGCATGGACGTCAATGCCGCGGGTCGGCTCGAGCAGTATCAGCAGTTTCAGATCGTCGTCGAGCCAGCGCGAGAAGCAGATCTTCTGCTTGTTCCCCCCTGACAGGAAGCGGATCTCCTGATCCGGAGACGATGTCTTGGTCGAGGTATCGCGGATCGCCTTGTCCACGACCGCCTCGATGTGCCCACGGCTCAGGACACCGCCGCGCAGGGCCTTCTCCAGGAAAGGCAGCGCGATGTTGTCGCGCACCGAAAGCGCGGGCAGGATGCCGTTCTTGTCCCTGTTCTCGGTGACCAGCCCCATCCCCTCGCGAACGGCCACCGCTGGCCCCCGGCCGGGTACAAGCGGGCTCCCGAGATAAGACACGGTGCCGGTATAGTCTCCATCCAGGCCGAACACGGACTTGGCAAGCTCCGGGGCCCCGCACCCGCGCAACCCGGTCAGCACGACGATCTCTCCGGGGCGTACCTCGAAGGACACGTCTTCGAACGAACCGGGCTTGCTCAGGGCATCGACCGTCAGAAGCGGCTCTCCCGCGATCTCCTTGTGCGGCTTCTCGAAATGCGCGAGTTCCCGGCCGGTCATCGAGCGGATCACGGCGGGTTCACTCGTCTCGGCAATGCGCTCCGACAGCACGATCTTGCCGTCGCGCATGACGGTCACACGCTCGGCAATCCCGAAAATCTCCGGCATATGGTGCGAGATGTAGATGATCGCGATCCCTTCCTGCTTCATACGCTCGATAAAGCCGAAGAGGCGCTCCTTGTCTTCCTCCGACAGCGCCGACGTGGGTTCATCCATCACGATCAGCCAGGAGTTGGACATCAGCGCGCGGATGATCTCCACGATCTGTTTCTCGCCGGAATTCAGCTCTCGCACCGGCATGTTGGGATCGAGCATGAGGCCGAACCGGTCGAGTTCGGCCTTGACCCGGCGCGCCATCTCCCGCTTGTCGAGAAACGGGGTGCCGGCGCGCTTCAACTCCCGGCCAAGGAAGATGTTCCCGGCAACGGTCAGTTCATTGATCAGCGACAGTTCCTGGTGGATCATCGAGATGCCGGCATTGTCGGCATCCACGGGCGTTTTGATGGTCACTGCCGCGCCGTCGACCTCGATCGTGCCTTCATCGGAAGAGTAGATACCGCCAAGCACCTTCATCAGCGTGGACTTGCCGGCACCGTTGAGCCCGACCAGGGCATGCACCTCGCTCGCGTGACAGGAGAAATCCACGTTGTCGAGCGCCTTCGTGGCGAAGAAACTCTTGGTAATCCCCTTCATGTCGATCCGGTTGCTCATGCCGCTTTCCCCTTCTGTGTCAGGGTATCGAGAAGAACCACGCCCAGCAGGATCAGGCCCTTGATGAGGCTCTGCAGGTAGGGGTTCGTGCCAGTCAGGACGAGACCGTTGATGATGATGCCGTAGAGAAGCACCCCGAGGATCGTTCCCAGCAACTTGCCGCGCCCGCCGAAGAGCGACGTGCCGCCGAGGATCACCGCCGTGATGGCGTCGAATTCAAGATAAAGGCCAGCCCAGGGTTGGCCCGAGGACACCCGGCCGACGGTGATGATGGCCGAGAGACCGGCCAACGCACCGGACAGGACATAGACCCAGACCAGCGTGCGTTCAGGGCGGCGCCCGAGCACGAAGGCGGTGTTTGCATTGGCGCCGGCGGCATAGACATCGCGTCCGAAGGGCGTCTGGTAGAGAAGGACGGACAGCGCGATGAAGACCAGGGCCACGAACGGGATGACGACCGGCATGTTGCCCCAGCTGATCCCGCCCAGCCAGAGGAAGGCCGCGTTGTCGACATTGATGGAGTTGGCGTCATAGAGCACCAGCGCCAGTCCACGGGCCAGCGCGTAAGTCGCCAGCGACACCATGAATGGCGAGAGCTTGAGCCGCCCGATGAAGAAGCCGTTGATCCCGCCAATGAGCATGCCCGCCAGGATCGAGGTTGCGAAGCCGAGTGCCGCGCTGCCGGTTGTGACCAGCGTCAGCACGCCCACCGCGCCGGAGAAAGCCACGTTGGAGCCGATGGACAGGTCGATGCCGCCCGTGAGCATGATGAATGTCATGCCCATTGCCAGCAGGAACAGCACGGCGATAGAGCGCAGAAGGATGCCGATATTGGTCAGCGAATAGAAGTTCTCGTTGGCGATGGAAAACCCGACCGAAGCGATCACGATCAGCCCAATCAGCACGAGATAGCGCAGCATCAGACTGTCGATCGCCTTTTTCGGCGTCCCGGATGCGAGCGTGGCGGTGCTTGTCATCATGCAGTTCCCTGGGGAGTGATCCACCGGTCCGATCAGCGGACCGGTGGTTTTTAGCGTCTTACTTCACGGAGTCCGGTCCGAACTCGAGATAGCCCTTCGCGGCCACTTCGAGCGCCTGCGGCACGTAGTAGACCTGCACGTCTTCGGGGAAACCGTGCTCGAGTGCGATCTTGTGGTTCTCCTCGGTCAGAACCAGCGGCGTGAAGAAGTCATAGACCTTTTCCGGCGTCTCGCCCTTGTGGATACGATAGGCCATCTGCACGAAGTTCCAGCCCTCGCGTGTGCCCGAAAGCAGGATATCGGCCATGACCTGCCCGCTCTCCATCTGCTGGATGATCGGGATGTCTCCGTCATAGCCATAGAACTGGATGTCGGTGTTGCCGGCATTGGTGGCAATGGCGATCGAGGGGTACATGTAGGCGTCGGTCACGCCGGAAATCGCGTTCAGGTCCGGATATTGGGTGAACCAGTTTTCGGCGATGGTCTGGGCCTTTACGGTGTCCCAGTCGGCGGGTTGCTCGGCCACGACCTCGACGTTGTCGCAGGTGGCGATGCCCTTGAGGATGCCCTCGCGGCGGGCTTCTCCGGAGGGGTTGCCGGCCTGGCCGAGCATGACGCCGACCTTGAAGGGCTCACCCTTGGACAGCGCGCACATTGCCATGCCCTGATTGGTGCCATTCGCAACATCGCCAAGCGTGAAGCTGTAATCTGCGCTCTCCATCGGCGAGTGCACGGCAATCCAGGTGATCCCTTCGGCCTGGGCCTTGGCGACCAGGGGCTCAAACGCATCGACATTGATCGCGTTGACGAACATCACGTCCGGCCTCTCGTTGATCGTGACCTCGGTCTGCTGGATCATCTTCTCCAGCGACCCCTCGGCGGAGAGCCAGCGGCCAGAAACCTTCACGTCCTCGAATGCCTTGTCATAGGCAGCAATCGCGTCTTCGAAGCCGGTCAGCCACGCGACGTGGTAGGGCGCGACATGCCCGTCATTGATGAAGACGATGTCGAGCGTATCGTCAGCAGCGAGCGCGGCCCCTGCCCCGAAGGCTGTCGCGAGCGCGAGCCCGGCCGTCATTGTCTTGAGTTTCATTGCGTTTCTCCTCCTTGATTTGGTTTTTCTGCCGTTCGTCCGGCCATTGTTCTTGTCGGCTATTGCGCTTCGATCTGCCTCGACTGCCACAGCACCCAGTTCGCCCCGAGCGCAGCCAGGATGACCGTGCCCTTGAAGACCTGGTGCCAGACATCCTCGACATTGAGCAGGTTGAGCGCGTTGTTGATGACCCCGATGAAAAGCAGCCCCCAGAAGGCACCACCGATGGTGCCGCGCCCACCGAGGATGAGCACGCCACCTATGATGATCGCGGCGATGCCGTCGAGCAGCAGCCCGTTGCCGTCGAGGCCGGGCTGCACGAACCCCATGCGGGAGCTGAGGATGATGCCGGCAAAGCCCGAGCAGAGCGCCGAGAACATGAAGATGCCGATCTTGACCCGGTCCACCTTGATCCCGGCGAGGCGGGCATTCTCCTCCGAGTTGCCGATGGCGATGACATAGGCTCCCCATCGGGTGTGGTTGTAGACGATGTAGGCGGCGAGATAGAGCGCAACGAGAAACAGGAAGCTCCAGTAAAAGCCCATGAATTTCTCGGCGCCGACGAATTTGAAGAAGCCCCCCATGAGGAAGATCTGCTGGCCGCGCGGGATGATGAGACCGGAAAGTCCCTGCGCCACGAAGAGCATCGACAGCGTCACGATGAAGGCGGGAAGCTTCAGTTTCGAAACCATCACGCCGTTGAAGAACCCCGCCATCAACGAGAAGACGATCACCGCGACGATGCCAAGCGCCACGCCACCGGTGAGACCGAAAAACACGCCGAGCACGATGGCCCAGAGCACTGATCCCATCCCCAGGGACAGATCGATATTGCCTGAAACGACAACGAAGAACTGCCCGAGCGCGATCAGCCCGATCGGCACGATCTGGCGCGAGATCGCCGACATGTTATCCAGGCTGAGAAAGCGCGGGCTGATGAGATAGAACACCAGTGCCAGCGCAAGCGTGACGAAGATGATGTTCTTCTCCCGCAACAATCTTCCGACATCAGGCATGCAATCCTCCCGCGCGCATCCGGCACTCCAGAGCGTTCATCTTCAAAGCTTTCCCATCACCACGTCGGCGCAACGGTCGCCGAACAGCATTGCCGGGGCCATCGTGTTGCCGGCGGTGATCTCCGGCATGATCGAGCAATCGGCCACCCGCAGCCCCTCCATGCCGCGCACTTTCATTCGGGCGTCGAGCACCGCCATCGGATCGCCATCGGCGCCCATCTTTGTCGTGCCCACTGGATGGAAATTGGTCTTCACAACGCGCTTGATATGCGCGGTGAAGTCGGCGTCATCGTCGTAATTGGCCGGGGCGACGATCTCCTTGACCCTGTCGCCAAGCGGTTTCTCCAGCATCACGTCCCGGAAATAGCGCAAGCCGGTCTTCATCGCCTCCATGTCCTCCGGGTCGCCCAGGAAGTTCGGATTGACCAGCGGCATGTCCGATGGATCGGCCGAACGAAGCCGCACATCACCCACCGATTTCGGCTTCAGAAGCACCACCTGGATCGACATGCCATACCCGTCGCCAACCCGCGCCAGATCATCGTCGTCGAGATAGAGAACCGGGATCATGTAGGCTTCGTGACTGGGCTCGGCATCGGGATCGGTCGGGTTGACGAAGCAGGCCGCCTCCAGCCCTGTCGTGGTGATGCGCCCGCGCCCGAACGTCTTGAACTCGATGCCGTTGAGCAGCATCCGCAAGCCCTTGTCCTGGCCGTAATAGCCATGTTTCCCGTTGGCCCGCGCCACGACCGAAGCGTCGGGGTGGTCCTTGAGGTTCTGGCCGACGCCGGGCATGTCCTGCACCACGTCGATGCCATGCTCGCGCAGGTGATCCGCCGGCCCCAACCCCGAAAGCATCATGATCTTCGGCGTCATGTAGGCGCCGGCGGTCAGGATGATCTCGCCATCGGCGCGCACCTCCTTCTCACCGTCCTTGTCCTTGTAGACGACGCCCACGGCACGGTCGTTCTCGATCACGAGCCGTTGCACCTCGGCTTGCAGCCGGAGGGTGAGCTTCGGATTGTCCTTGACGGGATCGAGGAAGGCATAGGCCGCCGAGTAGCGCTGCCCCTTGTTGTGGATGAACTGGAAATAGCCCGCGCCGCGTTGCGTCGCACCGTTGAAGTCGGGGTTGTAGGGCTCACCCCTGGCTTGCAGCGACTGCACGAACCAGCGGGCGCAATCGTCGATATAACCGGGATAGGAGACCGGAAGCCGGCCCTCGGTACCGTGAAATTCGTCATTGAACTGCTGGTTGGCTTCCATGCGGATGTAGTGGGGAAGGATGTCCTCCCAGGCCCAGCTCAGCGCATCGTTGTTGCCCCGCAGCATCTCGTGCCATTCGTCATAATCCGACGGCCGGGCGCGCACATAGGCCTGTCCATTCACCGAGGAGCCTCCCCCAAGCACGTTGCCTTGCGGGATCTCGGTCGTGCGGCCGGCAAGCTGTGGCTGCGGCGTCGAGACATGGGTCTTGAAGAACTTCGAACCGCCCTTCAGCAGCTTGAACACACCGGGCGGCATGTCGATGAACGGATGACGGTGCGAATGGCCCGCCTCCAGAACGAGAACGCGTGCGCCGCCATCCTCGACAAGGCGTGCAGCCGCCACGCATCCGGCCGTACCGCCACCAACTACGATGTGATCGAACGTCTCAACCATGTTTCCTCCTAAAGGGTACAACCAGATGCACCCGCAGACCGGGAACAGGTTTGTTCCGCCGGCCCTGCAACGCGTGACACTCCCCGTCGCGTTGCAGGATCAAGGTGCAGACCCCGCCCAAATATTGCAAGTATAAAATTCACTTTCTAATGTGAAAGTGACGAAGGGCAGCAAAACGCCTCGTAAGGCTGCGGGCCCGCGGTCCCCGACCCACGCCGGGACCACGGCCAAACCACCCTGTGGCTCACCGGGGCCTCAAGGGCCTTGCCCGGATCCGGCCGTGGGACCGGAGCGCATGTTTCGGGATCAGAGGCCGAACTCTCGGAGGATGGCGTCATTGTCCATGCCGATATCGGGCGCTGCCCGATCCGAGTGACCGCGCCTGCCATTGATCCGGACAGGGGAGCGCATGAGGTTCAACTCGGTACCAAGCGCATCTCGAACCGTCTGCACCATGTCCAGATGGACAAAGGCGTCTTCCGAGAGCATCTCCGGCCAGGACAGGACCCTCGCCACCCAGATCCCCTTCGGCTCCAGGAGCGACACCCAGTGCTCCGTTGTCTCGACAGCAAGGCGCGCCGCGATGATGCCCTTGATCTCGTCCCGCCTGCGGAACCAGGCTCCCTGGTCGTCCGCAAATGGCCTGAGCGCATCGAGATCGAGCAACTCCGCCAAGGCACCGATCGGCATCATTGCCACGGCGAGAAAGCCATCCTGCGTCGGATAGACACCATAGGGCGCCGGCAAGGCCGGGTGGGCGGAGCGGAAACCCGCCCTCTCCGGAGGCCGGCCACCATCATTGAGATGGGTCGCCAGGACCTCGAACTGGAGATCCAGCATCGCTTCGAGCAGGCTCGTCTCGACATGGGCGCCGTTGCCGGAAATACCCCTCCCGACCAGCGCAGCCAGGATGCCCTGCGCGGCTGCCGCGCCCGCCATCATGTCCGCCACGGCAAGCCCGAATGGCACCGGCCCATCACCGGCGCTGCCATTGAGCCACATCACACCAGAACGCGCCTGTGCCAGCAGATCCTGCCCGGGCAAGTCCCGCCAGGGGCTGTCGGGTCCATATCCGGAGATCGAGGTATAGACGATGCGCGGGTTGATCTCGCGTATCCTGTCGTAGCCCAACCCGAGCCGCTCGATCACGCCCGGCCGGAAATTTTGTACGAAGACATCCGCGCGGCTGACCAGTTTCTTCAACCGCTCGACATCAGCACTGTCCTTGAGGTTGAGCGCGAGGCTCTCCTTGCCGCGGTTGATGGCGTGAAAGACAGTCGATTCTCCGTCGATCACCGTGTCGGAGAAATAGAGGTTGCGCGTCAGGTCGCCGCCATCCGGGCGCTCGATCTTGATCACCCGCGCCCCGAGATCCTGCAGCCGCAGCGTGGCATATGGCCCCGCAAGGAACTGGCTGAGATCCACCACGATGAGGCCGTCAAGAGGTTGGAAGCCGGTATCCATAGTCCTTACCCCGCGTGGTCCCGGCGTTATGCGAGACCGAGTTCATTCAGAAGGGTGTCGCTGTCGGCGCCGAGCGCCGGAGCCCCCAGCGGAGACGGCAGCCGGGAGCCATCGAGGCGCATCGGGCATTGCACCATCTTCATTTCGGACCCCGCGCCGTTGCGCACGGTCTGCAGCATGTCGAGCTCCGCAAAGCCCTCGCTTTCGGCAAGGCGCGGCCAATCAAGCACCTCGGCACACCACACGTCGGCCGGCTCCAGTATCGCCAGCCACTCTGCTGTCGTCCGTTCGGAAATGCGCGCCTGGAGGAGCGGCTTGATCTCGTTTGCACGCTTAAGGGCATCCGACTGATCGAACGCGCCGAGCGCCGGCAGGGCGAAAAGCTCCGCCAGACGCTTCAGCGGCGTCATTGCAACGGCGAGATGTCCGTCTTTCGTTGCGTAGATACCGTAAGGAGCAGCGCCATAAACATTCGCGTTGGAAATCTCGGTTCGCCGCGGCTGGGTCCTCTCACCATTGAAGAAGCAGGTCAGTTGCTCGAACTGGAGATCCATGCCCGAACTGAGCAGGTCAACCTCGATCAGCCCGCCCTTGCCGGTCCGGCCGCGGCGCAACAGGCAGGCGAGAATGCCCTGCACGAGGTTCAGCGCCGTGGCGATATCGTAGAGCGCGAAGCCCACAGGCACTGGCCCATCCGCATCATTTCCCTGCAGCCAGGTGATGCCCGAGAGCGACTGCGCCAGCAGATCCTGGCCCGGCTTGTCGCGCCACGGGCCGGTCGTGCCGTATCCTGTGACCGAAGCATAGACGAGCCTGGGGTTGAGTTCCGAGACAACATCATATCCCAGGCCGATCCGCTCCATCACACCGGGACGGAAATTGTGAATCATGACATCGGCGCTGGCGATCAGCGCTTTAACCGACTTGAGATCGCCCGCGTCCTTCAGATTTGCCGCGAAACTGCGCTTGTTGCGGTTGATCGAATGAAAGAGCAAGGAGTCGCCGTCGAGCCATTGGTCGTTGACGGCGAGGGAGCGGCACAGATCGCCCCCTTGTGGCCGCTCGACCTTGATCACATCCGCGCCAAGATCGGCCAGACGCATGGCGGCGTAAGGACCCGCAAGGAACTGCGCAAAATCGAGAACCCGAACACCTTCGAGCGGCAGGTCGGTTGGGGAGGATGGCGTGACAGACATGATCATATCCGAAAGTTATTTTCGAATATCAAAGTAGCTTTCAGCGCAGACGCCGTCAATCGGGCGTTGCGAGCCGCCCGTCTTTTTCTACATCCATGTTGAGATTTCTATCCGGCGACGTCGGTGACCGAGAGCGGCACACCTCCGAGCGAGTGCGTGAGTTCTTCGCCCACGGCGCAGAGCATCTCCAGCGATTCCTCCGCCGTCATCGGCGGAGTCGACTGGTCGATGAAGCCTATCGTGAGCGCGGCCACGATGCCGCGCTTGTCGAAGACCGGCACACAGAGGTTGCGCACACCATGCACCATTTCCGAGGGCCAGTCCTCGTAGCCCTTGCGACAGATCACGTCGAAGCGCTCGCGCAACCCTGCCTTTTCATCGACAGCAAGCCGCGAGATATAGCGACGCTGGGTCTCCTTGCCCGAAAAGGCGAGGATGACATTGCCGGTCGATGTTTTCACGGCCGGGAACATGCCCCCCGTGCGCACCCCGTAGCTTGCCGGCCGGGGGCTTCGAACGGAGGCGAGGACCAGCACGTTGGACCGGTTCACGATCCCCAGATGGCAGGACTGCTCGGTCTGGAAGGCGATGCGCTCGAGCAGCGGAATGGCGTTGCGCACCAACCGTTCGGTGGGCTCATGCCGGTGCGACAGCTCGAAAAGCCGCATGGAGAGAGAATACCGGCCGCTGTCGGGGTCCTGCTCGATGTAATCCCGCTCTGCGAGATAGATCACAACGCGATAGATCTCGCCCATTGTGCGGCCGAGAGTCTCGACGATCTCGTTCATCGTCAGGCCGAGCGGAGACCCTGCGAGCGCCTCCAGGACATCGAGCGCCTTTTCAACGGCCGGAACCGAGGACTTTTCCTTGGAGCCCGCCGGGGCTGCATGCTTCTCGGTCTTGCTTGGCATCCGTCCTCGGCGGGCTTTCATCAGCCGCCGCCCTGCTGCTTGTCGCGATCATTCTTGGCAAAACACAATGACATGAGTTCGTTGTCATAGGAAAGGCCCGATTGCACAGGGTGGTCCATTGCGAAGCGAACGGCCGATTTCACGGCCTGGGTCGCGACCGTGTTGTGTTCGGCAATGCGCGCGGCGATCTCCATCGCCTTGGCGACTTCCTCGCCCGGCTCGACAAGCCACTCGACCATTCCCATATCAAGGGCGTCCTGCGCCGAGAACCGGTCGCCGGTCAGAAGGTAGCGCATCGCGTTCCCGTAACCGCAGAGCCGCACCATGTGCTGCGCCGCGCCCCCGGCACCGTTCCAGCCAAGGGTCACCTCGGGGGCGGCGAAGGTCGCCGAGCGCGCCGCGACCCGCAGGTCACATGCCAGCGCGACTTCCAGGCCGCCACCAAGCGCCCATCCCTTGATCGCGGCAATCGCCGGCTTCCGGAGTGCCCGGATCGGCGGAATGTAGTCGTAGCGATTTCGCCAGGCCCAGAAATCCTCGTATTCTTCCAACGCCGAGATGTCAGATCCCGCGCAGAAGGCCCGTTCGCCGGCACCGCTGAAGACCACCGCGCGGATCTCGGGGTCGGCATTGACCTGCTCGCAGCAAGCGCCGATCTCGCGATACATCCGCGGGGTCAGCGCGTTGTGCTTGGCCGGTCGGTCCAGAATGACGTGGCCAATGGCCCCTTCTTTCTCAAGGTGAACGCAGCCTTCGGTGGACATCTGGGAACCTCCCTCAGTTGAATGACAGGTTGGGCAGCCACAACGACAGCGCCGGCACGAAGGTCAACACGAGCAACATGGCGAAGAGCAGCGCATAGAATGGCAGCGCCGCCTTGATGAAATCGGCGATCGACACGCCGGTGATTGCGCAGGTGGTGAACATCAGCGTTCCAAGCGGCGGCGTTACACCGGCGATTGTCAGGTTCAGCACCATGACGATCCCGAAATGCACCGGGTCGACGCCGACCTTGCTGATCACCGGCACCAGGATCGGGGTGAGCAGGATCAACGCGGCAGAGCCTTCGATGAACATGCCTGCGAGGATCAGCAGGAGGTTGATTATCAGCAGGAGCAGATAAGGGTTCTCCGTCAATGCCAGCATGGCTGCGGCGACCGCCGACGGTATCTGCTCCCAGGTCATGTAGTAGCCGAAACCGTTGGCGGCACAGATCACCAGCAGGACAATGGCTGTTGCCTGCGTGGTTTGCTGCAAGATCGTCCAGGCGTGCCGAACCTTCAGCTCGCGATAGAGCACGCCAACAATGGCCGCGAAAAGCGCCGCCATCGCGCCGGCCTCGGTCGGGGTGAAAAAGCCGAAACGGATGCCGACGACGATGCCGACCGGAACCATCAACGCCAGGGAAGCACCGCGCAACGCTGTCGCCCGTTCCTCCCAGGTAGTCCGCCTTGCAAGCGCCGGCTTCAGCTTCAGGCGGTGCGCCATGAAGGCGACCAGCCCCATCATGGCGGCGCAGAGCAGGATGCCGGGCACGATGCCGGCCAGAAAGAGCTTGCCGATGGAGACGTCGCCCATGAACCCGTAGAGGATCAGCCCGATGCCGGGCGGGATGATGACGGAGATGATCGACGACGATGCGGTAACGACCGAGGAAAACGCCCGGTCATATCCGCGCCTGGACATTTCGGGCACCAGCACCTTGGCTTGCATGGCGGCGTCGGCATTTGCCGATCCGGCGACGCCGCCGAGCAGGGTCGAAAGCAGCACGTTGACCTGCGCAAGGCCGCCGACCCAGTGGCCGGTCATCGCCTCCGCAAACCCCATCATCCGCCGCGTTATGCCGGCATAGTTCATGACGACGCCGGTCATGACAAAGAGCGGCACCGCAAGCAGCGGAAAGGAATGGGTCACGGATACCATGCGCTGGATGAACAATTCGGGCGGCATGGAGCCGGAAAAGACGAAGAAGGACAGCCCGGCGGCTCCGATCGCAAGCGCGACCGGGACCCCGAGGGCAATGGTGACGAGCAGGATGACGATGGGCAGGAAGTCCATTACAGGACCTCCGCGGCATCTTCATCTTTCCCGGCCAGCAGGCCCGGAGAAAAGATGTCGAGCAGCGCCCCCAGCGTCATGATCGAAAAGGCTATGAAGGGTGCCAGGTAAACATAGGAAAACGGGATATCCATCACCGGGGACATGCGCGTCGCCCCCTTGCCCATCATGATGAAACTCAGCCAGGCCGAGTAGCCGACGAAGGAAAGCACCACCAGGTCGGAGAGTATGCGCGCTATGCGCTGTGCCGGTAGCGGCAGCGAGTCCACCAGAAGCGAGACGCGAATGTGCTGGTTCTTGCGAAAGGCCGTCAGGGCCCCGATGAAGACCACCCAGGTAAAGAGGATACCCGACAGCTCGGTCGTCCACACGGCCGGTTTCGCGGTCACGTAGCGCGTCAGCACCCCCCAGAGCACCGAGCCCAGAAGCACCGCCATGGCAATGTTGGTGACGATCCCCTCGGCACTGTCCAGGAAATTCCGGATCTGTTTCATCTCCGCCCCCCTATGGGTCCGGCCCGATGCTCCGCGCACCGGGCCGCCTCATGACGCATCAGTTGTCCAGGATCTCGCGAACCTGCTCGTAAAGACCCGGCGTCCAGTCCGGGAACTTGGTGTAGGTCACGGCCGTCTTCTCCTGGAACGCCGGAACATCGACATCACGATTGAAGGTCACACCTTCTGCCTCGAGCTTCTTCACCCACTCTTCCTGCGAGTTCAGCATCAGGTCGGTCATGAACACACCGGCAGCGACAGCTTCCTCGACGAGAACTGTCTGGATGTCTTCGGGAAGCATGGCGAAGTAATCGGAGTTGATCACGAGGCCGGTGAACCCCTTGAAGTGACCGGTCAGCGAAATGACCTTCTTCACCTCGTGAAGCTTTGCGCCGTAGATCGACGGCAACGGCGCCTCGGCCCCTTCGACAACCCCGGCAGAGAGGCCCGAATAGACCTCGGCCCAGGCAAGCTGCGTCGGACGCGCGCCCATCGAGTCGAAGGTCTCGACCCACATGATGTTCGGCGGCGTGCGGAACGTCATGCCGGCGATATCGTCGGGCGTGGAGATCGGCTTGTCGGATATCAGGTGACGCGACCCGAAAAGCCAGTTCAAAGACAGCAGTTCGATCTGGCTCTCGGTCCGCAGACGGTTCTTCATGTCGGCATAGAGATCCGACTCGATGATCTTGGTGAAGTCCCGCGGGTCTTCCATCAGGTACGGCCCGCCAAGAACCCCGAAATCGGCCACGAAGTCCGACAGGTAGCCCGGGTCCGAGATCGTCATGATCGGAGCGCCAGCGCGCATCTGCTCATAGACCTCGGAATTCGTGCCAAGCTGGGCGTTCGGAAAGATCGTTATCTCGACCTTGCCTTCTGTTCGCTCGCCCACTTTCGCGACGAATTCCTCCATCGCCTGCTGGATCGGCTCCTTGTCGGACGTCACATGTCCAAGGCGAATTTCGTAGTCGGCAGCAAGCGCCGGGGATACCGCGGCCATGCAGGCCACAGCGGTGGCAGCAAGGGTCCCACGGAAGAATGGGGTTGTCACGATCATTGGTTCCTCCTCCTTCGAGCAAATCACTGTTGGCTGCCTTCAGAGCAACCAGACCAGCCGCGGCCCGGCGACCGGATCACGTCCGGAAGCTCTCACATTTCACTTGCAAATGTCAAAGTTATTTTTATATTCGAAATTCAAATTCCAGCCCGACAGGAGAGCACCTTGATCAAACTTGCCGGAATGACGTGGGATCATGCGCGGGCCTATGATTGTCTTGTTGCATCATCCGACCGGTTTGCCTCCGAGCGCGGGATCGAGCTGTCCTGGGCACGGCGCTCGCTGCAAGCCTTTGCCGATGAGCCGATCATCGACATCGCAAAGGCCTATGACCTTGTGATCCTCGACCACCCCCATGTGGGCCAGATCGCCGAAACGGGTTGCCTCCTGGCGCTGCCCGACTTCCCGGACCCGGCCGAAACATCGCTTGGGGGGTCGGTCGAAAGCTATGTCTGGAAGGGAAAGACCTGGTCCTATCCCATCGATGCTGCCTGCCAGATGGCCGTGGCGCGTGCCGATCTTGGGGGGGCTTTCCCGAAGCACTGGGAAGACGTTCTCGACACGCCGGAGCAGTTCAATATCGTCACGCCGCTCAAACCTGTCGACGCCTTCGACCTTATGCTCACCCATCTCGCATCGCGTGGGGAAGAAGATCTGCCAGTGTCGGCGGAGGCCTTCTGTTCGGAGGAAAACGGCCTGTACTCGCTGAAAATCCTCAAGGCGCTCTTCAAGATGGGCCCGTCCGAACAGGCCGACTGGAACCCGATCAAGGTGCTGGAGATCCTCTCGACGACCGACGCCTTCACGGCCTCCCCGGCACTGTTCGGCTATATCAACTACGCCCGCCCCGGTTTCCGCCCGCGCCAGCTGACCTATCGCGACCTCCCTACGTTTCGGGGCAGCTCGGCGCGGCGCGGGATCCTCGGCGGCGCCGGGATTGGCGTGTCTGCCTTCTGCAAGCATCCCGAGGAGGCCATCGTGTTTGCCCAATGGGTGACAAGCGAAGAGACCCAGTCCTCCACCTATATCGAGAACGAGGGCCAGCCGGCCCACCTGGGCACATGGAACCGGCTGCGCCACGAGCCGCGCTACGCGGGCTTCCTCGACGGCGCCTACGAGACAATCACCAATGCCTGGACCCGCCCGCGCGACGAGTGGTTCCTGCATTTCGTCGATGATGTCTGCGAGATTTTCCCTGACTTCTTCCTCAAGGACCGTTCCGAGGAAGTCATGCTCGCCGACATCAACGCGCTTTTCCGCAAACATACGAACTGATCGAGGCCAAGGAGGCCAGTCATGAAGAACATCGTCATCACCGGAGGCAGCAAAGGCCTTGGCGTCGAACAGGTGCGCCGCTTTCTGGAAGAGGGATGCAGGGTCTATGTCGTGGCCAACATGCGCGGCGATCTCGACGAGATCGAGGGCGACGTGATCTACAAGGAGACGGATCTCAGCAACTGGTCGGACACCTCCTGGCTGGACGAGATCCATGCGGATTGCGGCAACATCCACGGACTGGTGAACAATGCCGGCATGCACCTGAAGAAGGCGATGTGGGATGTTGAGCCCGAGGAGCTGGACCTGGTTCTCAACATCAACGTCAAGGCGATGTTTGCCGCCTGCGGCCGTTACGCCCAGCTACAAAAGCAGCAGGGCGGCGCGATCGTAAATATCTCGTCGATGGGCGGGTTGATCGGATTGAAGACCGCCGCGGCCTACGTTACCGCCAAGACCGCCGTTCTGGGCGTCACCCGCTCGATGGCAGTGGATGCGGCCGAGTTCGGCATCCGCACCAACGCGGTCTGCCCCGGCTTCATCGACACCGATATGACGCGGGCAATCCTCGCCAAGGATCCGGCACGGCGCGAGAAAATCGAGGGCCGCATCCCGGGCGGCAAGTTCGGCACCGCGCGCCACATCGCCAACGCCATCCACTTCCTGATCTCCGATCAGGCCGAACATATCAACGGCGTCGCCCTTCCGGTCGACAATGGCTACTCCATCGGATCGTGAGACAATGACATACCAGGCAAGCAAACTGACGGCGGCACAATCCGTCGAAATCGTCGATGCGGAGCTTCCGTCCGAAGTGCCCGAGGGCTATGTCCGCCTCAAGCTCGCCACCGCGAGCCTCTGTGGCACGGACCTGCATTACTTTAAGAACTTCTCCAATGCCGGCTTCCAGCTACAGAACGCGCTGTCGCTCGGTCATGAGGCCTGTGCGACGGTGGTCGACGCCAATGACGCTGATCTGGCCGCAGGCCAACTGGTGGCGCTCAATCCGATCATCTTCTGCGGCGAATGCGAGAATTGCGGAAAGGGGCTGGTGAACCTGTGCACCTCGAAGAAGTTCCCGGGGTCGGCCACCACGGTGCCGCATATCGATGGCTTCTTCCGCGAGTATTTCGACTTCCCGACCTTCTGCTGCCATACGGTTCCCGAGGGCACCGACCCCGACCACCTGACATTCGCCGAGCCGCTGGCCTGTTCCATGCATTCAGTGAATGTGGGCGAGGTTGGTCCGGGCACGAAGGTCTGCATCACCGGTTGCGGCCCGATGGGCCTGCTCGCCGTGGTCGCGGCAGCTTCCAAGGGAGCGCAGGTCGAGGTGACGGACGTGCGCGAGGCGGTTGTCGAGCTTGCCTGCGAGGTCGGCGCCTCCAAAGGCTACGTGACCGGCAAGGACGACCTCGCCGCGCTCGACAGCGCCTATGACGTGGTGATCGAGGCCTCGGGAAGCCCCCATGCATTCAACCAGGCACTGGAACTGGTGAAACGCCAGGGCAAGCTGGTGATCCTTTCGAACATCCAACCCTCCGAGACGCCGGTCAACCTGCACAAGATCATGCTGAAGGAGGTCTCTGTCATGGGCTCCTTCCAATTCAACAAGGAATTCCGAGAGGCCGTCGAACTGGTCACATCAAGGAAAGTCGATTTCGACAAGCTCATTGCAGCGAAATTTCCGCTGGGCCAGACCGCAGACGCCCTGCAATACATGGCCGACGGCAAGGCTTTCGGAAAGATCCTCCTGAAACCGGAGCAATGATCTCGGAGGCTTCCGCTTCGGCGGAAGC
>NZ_JAWMPX010000038.1:0-41352 GCF_033101155.1 Tropicimonas sp. TH_r6 | reverse complement strand
TGGCGGCGATGGCCCGCTGAACCCGCTGATCGACAGCACCGGCGTCAAGGCCGAGGGCGAAGGCGAGTGGAACGCGCGCAAGCACGGCGGCCCGAAGCGCCGCATATGGCGCAAGATCCACCTCGGGATTGACGAGCAAACGCTGGAAGTGCGGGCGGTCGAGATCACCGGTAGTAACATCGGCGATGCGCCTATGTTGTCGGAACTGCTCGATCAGATCCCAGTGGATGAAGTCATCGGTTCGGTGACTGCCGACGGTGCCTACGACACCCGCAACTGCCACGACGCCATCGCGGATCGTGGGGCTGACGCGGTCACTCCGCCTCGAAAGAATGCCCGGTTCTGGAAGCCCACAACTGCCGGAGCTGTAGCTCGAAATGAGGCTCTACGCGCGTCGAAGTATCTGGGCCGGGCCATCTGGCGACGATGGACCGGATATCACCGCGGGAGCCGCGTCGAAACAATCCCTCTCATGGTTTGCAAGCAAACCCCTGTCGGTCAGTGGATGCATTGTGTGAAACTACTGGGCCAGCGCCTCTTGGCGCGGGACTTCTACCGCCAGGTTGCCGAACTCTAAATTCGTATTGCCGTGCTCAACGGCTACACCGCCCTCGGAATCCCTGTAACCGAGACCGTAGGATAAGTCCGTTCGGGGAAAGGGGGCGTCCGACGTAGACTCGTTTTGTGCAACAGAGCCGTCCTGTGGCTACGTGATCGCCACCTGTGGCGATAAGGATATCACTGCTTACACCAAGAAGGACGCCAACGCCTTTCGCGACACCTTGATCGAGCGGAAGCTTGCAGGCATACGCAGGTCCGCTCGACCGGGTCCCGGAAATTTCGCGGCGGCTCATGCAAGCGCATCGGCCGCCGCGTCGTGTCATCAGTTCGGCATGATCGCTCCGATGGCGTACATGCCGTCATCTCCCTTGATCAGCATCAGCGTGACCTCGTCGCCGGGTGAGGCCTCGCCCATCATTTCGGCGCCCTCCAGAAGCGGCAGGTCCATCGTCATGGCCGGCCATCCGATCTCGGGGATCGGGCCATGGCTGACATTTGCCGTGCCGTCTCCGATTTCGTTGATGGTGGCCGCGGCATGAACCGCACCCTCCATCTGCTGGTCGGTCATCGGCATGTTGGCGTGGTCCATTCCGTGCGACGCTTGTGCGAGCGCGGCGCCGGCCGAGAGGGCGAGGATGGTCAGGGTTTGAACAAGGGTCTTCATGAGCGTCCTTTCAGGTTTATGGATGGTTACTCGGCCGGGACAGGCGCCAGGCCGGATGGGTGGGTCGGAGTGGAAGAGGCGATCTCCCGATTGACGCGAGGAAGCGCGAGCTGTTTCCAGATCACGAAAATCGCGGGGATGACGAAAAGCGTCAGGATCGTCGCCGTGACCATGCCGCCGATCATGGGAGCCGCGATCCGCTGCATGATCTCGGACCCGGTGCCGGTGCCGTACATGATCGGAATCAGCGCCGCGAATATCGTCGCAACCGTCATCACTTTCGGGCGCACGCGCAGCACGGCACCTTCGAAAACGGCTTCCTCGATATCGTTCCTGTCGAGCCTGCGCCCTTCACCCTGCGCAAGCTTGCGCCTCTTTTCCCATGAGAGATTCAGGTAGAGCAGCATCACGATGGCTGTCTCGACCGCGACCCCCGCCAGTGCGATGAAGCCGACCAGAACCGCCACAGAGGTATCGAAGCCGAGATACCACAGGAACCAGACGCCTCCCGACAGCGCAACCGGTAGTGCTGCGAGGATGATCCCCACCTCGATCACGCGGTTGAAGGCCATGAACAGCATCAGCGTGATGATGAGCAGGGTCGCCGGGGCGACGATGGCGAGACGCTCCTGCATCCGCTCGATATACTCGTACTGGCCGGACCAGCTTAGTGCATAGCCCGGCGGCAAGGTGACCTGCTCGGCAACTTGTGCCCGTGCTTCGGCGACGTAGCTGCCGAGGTCTCGCCCGGCGATGTCGATGAAGACGAACCCGGTCCGCCGCGCGTTCTCGGAGCGGATCATGCCCGGGCCGTCAACGATGTGGATCTCCGCCAGAGCGGCGAGCGGGACATGGGCGCCCGATGGTGTGACCACAGGCAGCGTTTCCAGCCGCTCCGGGCTGTCGCGCCAAGATTGCGGATAGCGCAGGTTGATCGGGAACCGTTCGAGCCCTTCGACGGATTCCGAGACCTGCATGCCGCCGATAGCGGTCTGCACGACGTTCTGCACGTCCTGCACGCTCATCATGTAGCGGGCCGCGGCCGCACGGTTGACGTCGATCTCGATGAATCGCCCCCCGACAGGCCGCTCGGCATAGGCAGAGGTGGTTCCGTCGATCCCGCGCACGGCATCCTCGACGGCAATACCGATCCGTTCGATCTGTGTCAGATCCGCACCCGTGATCTTTACGCCAACCGGCGTCTTGATGCCGGTCGCCAGCATGTCGATCCGGTTCTTGATCGGCTGGATCCAGACATTGGTCACACCAGGCACCTGAACGACCCGGTCCAGCTCGGCACGAATCCCTTCCATCGTCATGCCGGGGCGCCATTCACTTTCCGGCTTCAGCTGGATCGTGGTCTCGATCATCGTCAGCGGCGCGGGATCCGTGGCGGTATCGGCCCGGCCAAGTTTGCCATGCACGGTCTCGACCTCGGGGACGGTGGCAATCAGGCGGTCGGTCTGCTGGAGCACTTCGCGCGCCTTGCCGATCGAGACACCGGGATAGAGCGACGGCATGTAGAGGAAGTCGCCCTCGTTCAGCTCGGGCATGAACTCCGAGCCAAGGCGTTGGAGCGGGTACCACATCGAGGCGACCACGGCGGCCGCGAGCACGGTCGTCGCCCAGGGCCAGGCGATGGCCGCGTCGAGAAACGGGCGGTAGGCGAACACGACAGCGCGGTTCAGCGGGTTCTTGCGTTCGGGAATTATCCGCCCGCGCACGAAATAGCCCATCAGCACCGGCACGAGCGTGATCGACAGGATCGCCGCGGCCGCCATCGCGTAGGTCTTGGTATAGGCGAGTGGCTGAAACAGGCGTCCTTCCTGGTTCTCCAGGACAAAGACCGGGAGGAAGCTGACGGTGATGATCGCCAGCGAATAGAAAAGCGCCGGTCCGACCTCGGAGGCGCATTCCTGCACGATCCGCCAACGGTTTTCGGCGGTCAGCCTCTCCTTTTCGAGTCTTCGGTGCATTGCCTCGATCATGACGATCGAGGCATCGACCATCGCGCCGATCGCGATGGCGATGCCGCCCAGCGACATGATGTTGGCATTCACCCCTTGCGCCTTCATCAGGATGAACGCCGCGAAGATCCCGAGCGGAAGCGACAGCAGGATCACCAGCGAAGAGCGCAGGTGCAGCAGGAACGCTGCACAGACGAGCACGACGACGATGAACTCCTCCGTCAGCTTCTTCTGCAGGTTCTCGATGGCGCGCTCGATGACGCCGGAGCGATCATAGGTCGTGACGAGTTCGACGCCCTCGGGCAGGTTCGGGCGCAGTTCCTCGATGCGCGCCTCCACCGCCTTGATCGTGGCGAGCGCATTGCCGCCCCAGCGAAGGATGACAACGCCGCCAACGGCATCCCCCTCGCCGTCGAGTTCGCCGACGCCGCGGCGCATCTCGGGTCCGAGCCGGATATCGGCCACGTCCCCCAGGGTGAGCGCCGCGCCGCGCTCGTTGACCATCAGGGGAGCGCTGGCGAGATCGGCCAGCTCGTCGATATAGCCCGACGACCGCACCATGAACTCGGCCTCGCCCATCTCGATCACGCTGCCGCCGGTCTCCCGGTTGGCCGACCGAATGGCATTGGCGAGCTGATCGAGCGTGATGTCGTAGGCGCGCAGCTTGTTGGGATCGACGACCACCTGGTACTGTTTGACCATTCCGCCGATCGTGGCGACCTCCGACACGCCTTCGACAGCCTGGAGCTCGTATTTCAGGAACCAGTCCTGCAATGTCCGAAGCTGCGCGAGGTCGTGCGTCCCGGTCCGGTCGATCAGCGCGTATTGATAGATCCAGCCAACGCCGGTCGCGTCCGGCCCGAGTTGCGGCGAGACCCCCTCAGGCAGGCTGCCGGTGATCTGGCCGAGATATTCCAGAACGCGGGATCGCGCCCAGTAAAGGTCCGTTCCATCTTCGAATACGACGTAGACAAAGCTGTCGCCAAAGAAAGAGAAGCCGCGCACGTCCTTCGCGCCCGGCACCGAGAGCATCGCGGTGGCGAGCGGATAGGTGATCTGGTTCTCGACGACCTGCGGCGCCTGTCCGGCATAGGGCGTGCGGACGATGACCTGCACGTCCGAAAGGTCGGGGATCGCGTCGACCGGTGTCTCACGGATTGCCCATATCCCGGCGGCGGCCATCATGACGGCCAGCGCCACGATGACGAACCGGTTTGCGATCGACGCGCGGATGATTGCAGCGATCATTGCGTCAGGCTTTCCGCGGCAGCGACGCCGACAAGCGTCATGGAGAAATCGGGGTTGCGATCGAGCAGGAGTGTCAACTCCGCGCCAACAGGCAGGTCGGCCGGATCGACGCGATCGGCGATGGCGAAATCCATCGTCATGCCGGGCATGCCGATCTCGGTCATGGGGCCATGGGTGACGTTCGCTGTCCGCGCGTCCGGGTCGACCGAGTTGATCAGCCCCGACACTTCCATGGGAGGCATGAGGGGCGCGGCTTCAGCCAGCACCATCGTCATGCCGTCCGGCCGGGCGAAGGTGAGCGTCATCTCGTTGCCGGTGACCAGCGTGGCAGGATCCAGCGCCGGATCGACGGCAAAATCCATGGTCATGCCGGGCATCCCGATTTCCTTCATCGGGCCATGTGTGACCGTGGCCATGCGGGCAGCGCTATCGACGGACAGGATGGTGCCGGCGACGACGATGGGCGGTGCCGCCTCGGGTTGAGCGGGTTCGGTGGACGCGGGCACCGCATCGCCGATTGCGCGGACAGCGATGACCGAGAACATTCCGGCCTCGTCCTTTGCCAGGTCGAACGCGATAGGCGCCTCGACCGGAACCGTGGCCGGATCCAGACCGGATACGGACAGGTCCATCTGCATCGCCGGCCAGCCGAGCTCCGGTATCGGATCATGTTTCAGCGTCAGTTTGCCGTCCGGCGTGACCGCAAGTGCCATGCCGGTCCCGGTGGCCGCGACTCCATTGTCGGGCACGAGTTCCAGCAGCCCAAGACGTCCATCCGCGCCGCGCGCAGCCCTGAATGCAACCTTCTCGCCCTCTTCAAGCCGGTCGAGCGGCACGTCTGCCCGCACCGGGAACCGGGAGGTTATGGCGGGCCAGTCGAGGCTCTCCAGCGCGTCATGGCTCACAGTTGCCAGCCGGTTTTCCCGATCAAGCGCGATCAATGTTCCGGTGCCACGCGCCGGTTCCTGTTCGGTCGGCGCCATCCGCATGAAACCGGCGCTCAGGGCGCTCTCGCTGTCGATAAGGAACTGCGCCGATGCGACTACCTCCTCGCCCGGGGCCAACCCCTGCAGGATCTCGGTGCGTCCACCTTCGCCGAAACTGTCGCGCAGCCCGGTTGTGACGAGGCGCGGCCGGAACGTGCCTTCGCCTGTCTTCAGAATGACGCGTTCGGCCGCGCCGGTGCGGATGACGGCCTCGGAGGGGACGGTCAGAACCTGGTGGCTGGTTTCCGGCACGAGGCTCACGCTTCCAAACATGCCCGGGCGCAGCAGGCCCTCGGCGTTGTCGAAGCTCAAGCGTACGGGCAAGGTACGGGTGCGCGGGTCGAGCTCCGGATAGACGTAGTCGATCTCGCCCTCGAAGCTGCGGCCCGGAAGGTGCTCGAACCGGGCCACGGCGCGCATATCTTTGGAAAGGCGGGCGATATCACGCTCGAACACATCCACGATCAGCCAGACGCTGCTCAACTCCGCAACGGAGAAAGCACGGGTTCCCGGCTGAAGGAACATGCCGTCCGCCGCCTCGAGCGAGATCACGACACCGTCCTGTGGCGCCTCGATCTCGATATTACGTGCCAGCTCCCGGCTCTGCTCGATCTCGGCCATCTGGCGGGGCGACATCCCGTGGCTCAGCAGCTTGTTGCGGGCGGAGTCGAGGATGCGGGGGTCGCGGTCGTCGAGCGCCCGGACGAGGTCTCCTGTCGCTGCCGCCACCAACGGCGAGAACAGGTCAAACAATACCTGGCCCTTTTCGATCCGGTCTCCCACGGCACGGACTTCAAGGCGTTCGATCCAGCCTTCCACGCGGGTATGGACGTGGCTCGTCCGGTGCTCGTCATAGCCGACGAAGCCCACGGTCTCGATGCGCTGCGCGACATCGGTCACCTGTGCCAGCGCGGTTCGCACACCGATCGCATTGATCTCGGCCGCGCTCAACATGACCTCCCCGGGGTCGCCCGAAGGTTCCTGCCCGGCATAGACTGGGATCAGGTCCATTCCCATCGGGGACTTGCCCGGCGCGTCGCGCCGGAAATTCGCATCCATCGGCGCGACCCAGTAGAGGATTTCCGGCCCGTCGGAGCCATTTGTGGCCACGGGATTGAGGTAGAGCCGCTCGAGATAGATTCCACCGGCCATGCCCCCGGCGAGGGCAAGAATACTAAGCGCCGCATAACGTCCGCGCATCACGACCTCCAGACGGCCGATCCCTGTTCGATCGGCCCAAAGACAACAATTTGGCCACGAACCCTGTGTTCAGGGTCGCAGCTGCGATGTCAGAGGGACCGGGGAGGGCGTTCTGGCAGAGAGGCTGCCTGCAGCTTTACGGAACTTGTCGCCACCGGGCGCAGGCTGGCGCTGCGTGCGACGGAATTGGGTGCCAAAAGGTACGCCGGTTGCAGCTCCGCAGGGCAACATCCCGCGAAATGGCAGGCTGATTCTTGCACCCTGTCCGAAGGGCAGTGCTCGGAGGCGGCACGCGTTTCCGCCGCATGATGCGCCGCGTGCCCGGTGTGGGTTTCTGCCGGTGCTGCCGATTGCTGCGTGACCGCGCTGGCCGCGTGAGCGGTGTGCTGCGCTCCGCCGAAGACAAAGGACAGGCTCCCGATCACCAGCGTCAAGCAGGTGATCAGGGTAATGATGCGCCTTGTGGCGGTCTGGAGTGCCATCTTTGTCACGGGACGCGTCTATATCGGGCAGGCTGATCGGACAACAAACATTCTCGCGATCAGCGCGTGGAAAAGGCGTTTGCCAGAAGGTTGGGTAGCGCCCGGAAAGGCAGGCCGGATTCGGCACAAGGCGGGCGAATGGGCCGTTCCGGTCGGGTATCCGCGGGCCGGTTTCGGCCCGCGGTCGGTGTCAATCGGAATCAAGCACATAGGTTGCCATCGCGGTCAGGTCCGCGTCGCTCAGAAAGGCTGTTCCTCCCTGAACCACTTCGCCCATGCTGCCGCCGAACGAGTCTCCGTCCGGCATGAGGCCCGTACGGAGCGCGAAGGCAAGGTTTTCAACCGTCCAGCTTCTGGCGCGGAGATCGGCTGGTCGGAGGGAGGGCGCGGTGTCTCCCCCGGGGAGATCCTCGTTGCCGGAGAAGGCCGCGTCTCTCGAACGCGCGCCCGCAAGGTTTCGGGGCGTATGACAGGCCCCGCAATGCGCCGCGCCCCGCACCAGTTCGCGTCCCCGATTCCAGGCGGTGCTCCTGCCATCGACGGGATCCGTTTCTGGACGGGTCAGGAACATGGCCCGCCAGAGCTTGAGGGTCCATCTCTGGTTGACCGGAAATGGTGCCTCATGCTCCGGACTGGGCTCGGGCACCGCCGGAACGGTCTGAAAGGCGGCCCACAGATCGGCGATCTCCTGATCGGAGAAATTCGCGTAGAACGGGTAAGGGAAGGTCGGGAAGTATGGCTCGCCTTTTGGCGAAATCCCCTGCCGCACCGCCTTTGCGAAGTCTTCGGCTGTCCAGTCGCCAATGCCAAGGTCAGGATCTGTGGTCAGGTTGGGTGGATAGAAGGCGCCGAACGGCGTCTTCAGCGGAGCCCCTCCCGCCAGTGGCGCGGCGCCACTCGCGACGTCGGTATGACAGGCGATACAACCGCCGGCCCGTGCGAGATAGGCGCCGCGGTTCACGTCTCCGGTCAATTCGATCGGGGCGGGGGGCGTTCCGACCGGCCAGAACACCAGGCCGAGCACAATTGCCCCGCCTGCCATCGCGAGGATTGCCGCGCTGCGCAGCAGAGCCAGCATGTCACTTCTCCTCGGTGCGGAACCTTGTGTGGCAGGCCGTGCAAGCCTGGCTGACCATGGCAAAGGCCATGCCGGCAGGCATCTGGCCGATATGTTCGGCACTCATCATCGGCGCACCACCGCCCATCATGCCCTGTCCACCCATCATTCCCTGGCCGCCCATCATGCCGCCTTGCGCCGGCATGCCGCCGACACCGTTTTCCGCGGCGCGTTCCAGGCCCTCGGCAAAGATCTCAAGCTGTTGCGCAAGCCCGGTGAAGGTCTCCCAGTCCTGCCAGATCTCGGGTCTGGCCTCCGAGGGGGCACCACCGGTCCCTTCCGGGAATTTGGATGTCATGGCCTCGCCGGCATGGGCGGCGATCGTTGCCGCGCCAGAACGCACGGCATCCCGATCATAGGGCGCGGTGCCCTGCATCATCGGCGCAAGCGCTTTCACGACCTCTGCGATGGCGGACATCCCCTCCATGCGTTCCTTGACAATGCCCGTCGCCCCGCCGTGGGCAAAGGCCGCTGCCGCGATGAGAGTGATGCCGGTTGCAGCGCTCAGATTTCGTTTCAGTTTCATAGGTCTTGTCCTGTGTTGTCCTGTTGTCAAATCGATCTCGGGTCAGGACATGACGCGCGGTGGTGGTGGATCAAAGCCGTGCTCGATGCCTGGCTCGATACGCCCGCGTGGCAGGAACTCTTGCCCGTCGAGGTCGGCAGGCGGAAACGGCATCCCGTGGATTTCGACGATGGCCTGCAAATGGCAGTCGAACCCGATATGACAGGTTGCAGTGACGTCGCCCTCGGTCGTGTTCGAATGGTGATGGTCTGCGCCTTGCGGCTCTTCGAATGGCGCCGCAACATGGTGATCGTCAGCCTGAGAGAGGGCTGGCAGCAACACTTGTGGCGCGATCACGACGCAAACGAGCACCAGCATCAGAGCGCGGTACCAGATGGTTGTGTTCCAGTCGCGACCAATCATCGGATTCCGTTCTCCCGCAGCCATCCCGTATTTGCCGTCCCTCCAGTGCTGGAAGGTCAACAGCGGATTCGCGACGAGCGGGCAAGTTCGATATCGACCTGCGTTCCGGTGGAGCAAGGCAACGGCATCGAAAGCCATGCCGGGGAGATGGGCGCTCGCGCGCATCATTGCCCGGACGTCCCTGTGTCCATGCCGGGCAGTCCTGCCTGGAAGATGCGTTTCGCCTCGGGCCAGTTCGCCTTGACGAAGGACAGGATGGCGATGATCTCGGCATCTCCGAGAATGTCCTCGAAGGCCGGCATGTCGCTCTCGTAACCGGGCACCACCGCCTCGATCCCCGATTTCGTCATCGCGAAGAGATGCGCGTCGGAATGGGTAAAGGAGTGGCCGGAGCCGTCCTGTGGCGGTGCCGGCATGCGCCCCGTGTCGAGGCGCCTGCGCCAGTCCGGCTGGCCCTCCCGGTTCTCGCCGTGACAGGCGGCACAATGCTCTGCATAGAGCACTTCGCCGGCGGCAATCGTCTCGGCGCTGGAAGGAGCGCCGAGAAAGGTCACCTCCACCGGGCTGCCGGTGGCAGCACCCGAGGCGCTTGTTGCGGCCAGGGTGGCGGCGGCCAGCAGACCCGCCGCCCTCCGCCCTTCTGACCCTTTCGCGGGATGGCCTTCACTCATTCGAGTAGACCTCTATCCCCCTCGGTCCATAGGAATAGACCTTGAGTGTCCCGTATTTCTCACGCGCCATTCCGGGAGAATTCTGCGGCATGCCGGGCAGGATCAGCCCGGTGATCGCCGGCCGCTCCGCCAGCAACCGCGCGATGACTTCCTCGGGCACATGGCCGTGAACCTCGTAGCCGCCGATCTCTGAATGGTGGCAGGACAACCCCTGCTCGGGAACGCCAGCCGCCATCGCCCGCCGGGCGACATTGGTGTCGTCGACAATCTCCACGTCGTAGCCACGGTCTTCCATGTATTCCGCCCAGAGACTGCAACAGCCACAGCTCGGGTCGCGATAGACGGTGACGGGATCGGCGGCAAGGGCGGGCGTTGCGATCAGGGCAAGGATTGCAAGGGTGCTTTTTTTCATCGGATTTTTCCTTCAGAGGATCGTGGAGGTCGCCCAGGACAGGCCGGCGTCTCGGCTGTGCCAAAGCCCCTCGGGGCTGGCCGCGATCAGGGTGTCGGGATTGGTCGGGTCGCTGGCAAGGGTGGTGGCAACGAGCGAATTTGCCTTGCCCCAGATCAGGCCGGCATCGGCGCTGGCCCAGATACCAGAAGGTAGGGCGGCCCAGAGACGGTTCGGCGCCGCGGGCGACGATATGAGGGCCCGAACGGGCTCGCCGGACGGAAGCGGGACCGTATCGGGCACTGTGGCGCCGTCGACCAGGGCGTCCAGCGCGTGTTCAGGCTGCACGTCCTGCCATCGGCAGAAACAGTCGGGGACGCGTTGCAGCCCGCCCGTCGAACCGCCATAGAGCCAAATGCCGCCCATCCCGCTGGCCAGGTCGACCGAAGCCAGGCTGAGCACGTCTTGCTCTTCTCCGGCGATGAAGGGGCGGTCCATCACGAAGTCCCAGCTTTCACCGGCATCCTCGCTGCGCCAGAGACCGTCACCGGGGATGGCGGCGTAGAGCGTGTCCGGCAGCCGTGCGGCGGTGGCAAGTGCCCCGATCTCGGTCGCGGGCAGCCCCCGTCCGGCTGGGACAAGGCGCTTGCCCTCGTTGTGCGAAACCGCCACGCCGCCGTCTTCGAGTGCGACGATCAGGCGGTTCGGCCGCTCGGGATGCGTCGCGAGTGCCACCAGTTTGCGGTCCGGTCGGGCGCCCTGGCGCCAGCTGACCCCGCCGTCCTCGCTGGTCAGAAAGGCATCGCCAATGGCGACTGCGCCGCTGCCCGTGAACGCGACTGCGCGAGCCCCGGCCGGCGTTGCTGCCCCCAATGCCGGCGTCGTTCCCAGGATTGAGGCTCCCATGACACCCCCCATGAAGGCGCGCCTGTCGAGCCGAAGTTCTTTGAAATCTGTCATTTTCCGTTGTCCATGGATGGGGATGACGAGACGTCGGCGCAGATGCGCAATCGATCTCGTCACAAGCGCCGGGGTCCGGCGCGGCGGTTCACATCAAGGAACGGCTTCGCGGTGGGGTCTGCGCCGGCGGTTCTGCCCGGTTGCGATACGCTGCGTCGGTATACCCAAAGGCGTCGGCGTTGCCGGTCACGGGGTCTGCCCATTCGACGGGCAGTGCTGCCAACTGAGCCGCGAAACAGAGCCCGCCGCACTCGGACGAACCGTCCGGACTGTGCTCATCGCAGTCGGCACAGTCGAGGGCACCCATCTGTGCGTGCATCACCTCGGGCATGTCCATTGGCATCGTTCCACCGGCCGCGCCCTGAACCACCGTGCCCAAGAAGAACGCGACAAACATGCAGGCAAAGAGGAATCTGACCATAAGTGACATCGGCCCAAATATGCCTGCAAGACGGAATGATGTCGACGGAGCGATCGTCGCAAGGGACGACGTGCGATCCGCAAGGTTGTTCGGCCAAGGAGTAGACCACCCGATCCTCTCGGGCTCGTATGGCATGGCCTCTGGAATCTGCCTGAAAGGGCAAGGCTGATCAACGTATCGCTGCGGCATGACCGGTATTTCTGCATATGAGGCGTGGGCGGCATTCTGAAAACGACCCTCGATCGCAGCGAGCGTTGAGCAGACATTTGCAGGAGCGCTCCGAATGGCAGTTCCGGGCCGGTCGCGTCGTTCTCGCCAGAAGCTGGAATACCACTCCTCGCGGACGCAAAAATCCACAAAAAAACGCGGGCAACCGTCATTCGCTGCGATTGGCTTGAACTGCTGCAATGCGAACGACCCGCGTTTTGTTCGACCTTGTTCGTTGCCGTTTTCGACGCGACGAACAGATAGGGATCACTGTGTCATTTCCCTCAAAGTCATCGAAACCAACGGCGAAGCGAGCCGTCCTTTACGCCGTACCAGCCGGGAAATGCTGGGATTGGCTCCAGTGCCGGGGTGACTGCCCGTACATGCGTTTGAACTTCCGGCTGAACTGGGACGAACTCACATAGCCCACATCCATCGCCGCTTCGTTCATGGTCATGTCCCCGGCGATCCGCATGGCGGCATTGTTCAGGCGCATGGATTTCACGAACTGGATCGGCGACATCGTGGTTGCTTGCTTGAATTTGCGGTGGAAAACGGCGCGGCTCATGCCCACCTGGTCTGCCATATCATCGACGGTCACCGGTTCGTTCAGTCGGGTGGACAGGAACTCGGTTGTCCGGGCGATCTCGTTGCCGACGCCAATGGCGCGTCGTGCGGCCTCACCTGCATCGCCTTTCAGCACCGCGTAGTGCGGTTCCCGCAGCCGGCCCTCCCCGAGGACGTCCCTGTCCATCGGGTTGTCGAGCACCTGCAGCAATCGCAGGAGCGCGCTCGTAAATGCCTCGTCCCAGTGGGACAGGGACAGCCCCTATGGGAGCGGACCGCCCCTGGGTATTCGGATTGCGCCGACGGCATTCTCCATCTCGATGGAGTGCCCCCAATGAAGTGGTCCACCAACTGGGATAGATTTATCCCGTTTTCAGGAGGACCAAGCGATGGCTGGAAAGCGAGACAAACCCGAAGAGATCGTGCTGAAGCTGCGACAGGTTGAGGTGCTGCAAGGTCAGGGCAGCTCGGTTGCCGATGCCGTTCGTCAGATTGGCGTGACACAGCAAACCTACTACCGATGGCGCAAGGACTGAGCCTTGTCGCGCCATTGGTCCGAGCGGCAATGGCGAAGGGCGGCATGAGCCGGGATCAGCTGAAGCGCCTGAAGCAGTTGGAGACGGAGAACCAGCGGCTCAGGCGTGCGGTATCTGATCTGACGCTGGACAAGATGGTCCTGGCCGAGGCTGCACGGGGAGTGAGGGCCGGTTCAGAACGGTCCTGTGGACCGTTTCAGGCCTGAACGGGCGGAGCCCCTGAGCCCTTCCCGGCGCCGTCGGTGCATCGATCATGTGCGGCAGACCCTTGGCGTATCTGAGCGCCGGGCCTGCCGCATCCTCGGGCAGCATCGCTCCACGCAGCGCAAAGTCCCTTGTGGTTTGCCTGATGAAGAGCGGTTGACCGAGGATATCATCGAGCTGACGCGAGAGTTGCGGATGGAACGGCGCGCCGCGAACGTGATCCATCTTTTGATCTCCCAGCCATTCGGCCAGATCGCGGGAGATGTCGCACGATCCCCTCGCCATTGGGCACGAAACTATGGCGCCCTCACTGACTCACTCCAGGAACTCCTTCGACCAATTGCAACACAGGCTCTCGGAAATCCCCTCGCGGCGGCACAGCGCCGAGATGCTCTCCTCGCCACGAAGGCCCGCCAAAACAATGCGGATCCTCTCCTCAGCCGAATAGGCCTGACGGGTCTTGCGGCGGATATTCTTGACCACCTTGTCAGCTGCGGGCTTCGACATTCCCTTCGTCATGAAAACAATCCCCCGGATTGTTTTCCGATATTCCTCAATTCGTTGTCCATCTTCACTCCATGAAGGTTACGATGAACCAGAAATCCTCCGTCGTTCAAATCCTCAAATCTGTCCCACAGGTGCTGACGTCGGGTACCGACCACTTGAGCCCGATCAAGTCCAACAGACTTTCGACGAACCCGCCTCGCCATGGTCACTCGGACCAGTGGCGTTTCCACGGCTCGATTTGGCGCAGTGCCATCCCGAATTACACTTTCATCGCAAGGCAGGCTTGCACCGCCGCGTCGCTGCAAGGTTTTTGTCGACCACGCCTACCAGTCGGTTTGGCTCCCCAACTCATGTCGGAATCGAACCAGATCGTCAGAGAACCGCGATTCTTCAGTGCTTGGTTATAGTCCGACCAGTTCTTGGTCTTGTACGTCGTTGTCGCCCAGCCTCTCGTGCTGCTCGGCTACCACACAGGAATCACGACATGAATCCCCTACGGGGATTGCTGCGACAAAATCGGGGCCACAGATACTTTGAACATCGTGGATACGGCCACCCCATAGGGTGGCCGCAACAGCAATTGTTTATGGCCTGAGCCGATATCAGGCGCGCGGCAGAATGCGGCGCAGCGTCTGGAGGTTCTTGCCGCAAACAGACAGGCCGTCGCCGCCATAGCTCTCCAGAAGGATCGGGCTGGCAAAGCCTTCGGCCAGCGCCATGCGGATCGCTTCGCGATAGTTGATGATACCGAACTCGATCGGGACCGGAGCGGAGGAGTAAGTGCCGGTCGCCGGGTCCTCGTCGCGGATATAGTTTTTGACGTGCCAGTACTTCATGAAGGGCGCGACCTGGGCCAACATCTCGTTCCACTTCGGCATCGGCCGGTGCAGGCGTACGAGGTTGCCTATATCGGCACAGATGCCGACATTGTCCCGATCGACGTCCGTCACGAAGCGTACTGCGCTCTCGGGCGTGCCGATATAGGTGTCCTCATACATTTCCATGGCGATGGAGATGCCAACTTCCTTCGCATGGTCTGCCAGTTCCTGAATGCGCTCGACAGCCAGCTTCCAGGTCGCTGGATCATCGGGATTGGTGTAGCCCTCGGCCAGCCAGAACCACAGCTCCTTCGTCTGTGCCTCGGTGAATGGGCCAAAGAAACCGAACGCCACTTCCTCAGCGCCGAGTTCGGCGGCGGTGTCGAGGAAACGGTGGCAATAGGCCAGCATCTCGTCGCCGACCTCGGGGTCGATCACGCATTTGCGCGAGGTCGACATGGACGGAACGGTCAACCCGTTCTGCTTGACCACTGCCTTGAACTCGTTGAGCCGCGAGGGCTCCAGATCGGCCACCCGCATCCAGCTGTCCGTCGGGTCCAGTTCGGTAAAGCCTTCCTCTGCGACCTGCGCCAACGCATCGTCCCAAGCCTCCGCCGGCGCGTCCTGCACCAACGTGCCATCGGGCAGCGTGGGCGCGAAGGGAATCATCGCGCAGGCGATTGGCCAGTTCTCGCGGGTCCATCTGTATTTCGACATGTCTCAAGCCTCCTGTCATTTCGTCCAGATCGTCATCGACCGGCCCGGCGCTTTCAGCCGCCGGGGTGTATCGATGATCGACATTTGCCCGGCGTCCAGGTGAGGGCGTCGAGCCAGCGCAACCGCAGTTCAAGCAATAGCGCGAGTATATCTTTGCTGAGTCTTTCGCCCTTCGGATGTGCGATCGAAGCCTTTGGCATTATTCGTTCCGTGACTCCAATCGTGCGTCCGTATGGCGACCCATCGGGCCGCCGGGGAACATGCTCAGACTTTAGGCGTCGACTGCACTTTTGTCAATCAGGAGATGACTTTTGATGTGAAGTCGCCTCAATGAAACAGAGCGTTGATTTGACTGACATTCCCTTCACCCCATCCGCCCAACAAGCCTCGCATTGGGCTCATCACGCCCGCAACCGGACCTCCGCGTCGGTTGTGGCGACCTTCGCGCGGCCGCATTCCTGAAGTGTTCGACCTATGCGCCTGAGAGCTGCTCGCGGAGCCTTTTCTTCAATTGTCTACTTACGATTGACATATGTAAAAGTCGATTCTAACGTATGCATTATGTCGAGATGGCGCCGCGCTCGATCTCGTGAAGTTCCGGGAGCGCCGAGGAGGAGACATGTCTTCGAAGTTCTATGACGGGCAGCTCGGGTTCCTGGCCCTGGTGAACGCGATGGTGATCGTTGCGTCCCTGTTCCTTGTCGGCCCGAAATTCGTCGGCCTGTACAGCATGCAATCCATGGCGACCCAGGTCTCCGAGTTGGGACTCCTGGCGCTTGGCGTCATGCTCGCGATGGCAGCGGGGCGCGGCGGGATCGACCTGTCCGGGATCGCACTGGCAAACCTGTCGGGTGTCATCGCCTTCAACCTGGCGCCCCAGTTCGCTACCGCGGCCGATGCCCCGATGCTCTATTGCTGGGTTTTTGCCGCAATCTCGATCATCGTCGGCATCCTCGGCGGGGCCATCAATGGAACGCTCGTGGGCTATGCCGGCCTGACGCCGATCATCGCTACCCTCGGCACGCAGATGCTGTTCACCGGCATCGCCGTGGGGCTGACGGGCGGCTCGGCGCTGCGGCTGGGCTACATCCCGCCGCTGGACGATTTCGCCAACCTGCCGGTCATGGGGGTGCCGATCAGCTTTGCGCTCTTCCTCGGCGTTGCCTTCGCGCTGGCCATCGTCTTGCGCTACACGAAATACGGTATGCGGCTGTTCCTGCTGGGCAGCAACGACGTGGCCGCACGATATGCCGGCATCCCGGTGCGGCGGATGTATTTCATCACCTACACCATCGCCGGCATGCTGGCCTCGGTGGCCGGAATCATCATCGCCGCGCGCACATCTTCGGTGAAATGGGATTACGGGACCTCTTACGTGATGGTCGCCATCCTGATCGCCGTCATGGCGGGGGTGCGCCCCGAGGGCGGCTATGGGCGCGTCATCTGCGTCGTGATCTCGGCCTGCGCGCTGCAGCTCATGTCGAGCCTGTTCAACTTCATGCACCTGTCGAACTTCTTCCGCGACTGCGCCTGGGGGCTGCTGCTGCTCCTGTTCCTCGCGGCGTCGAAGGTCGATCTGAGCATGTATCTGCGTTTTCGGACACCGGTCCGACCAGGGAGGGCCTGACCGGGAGACGAGGCCGGGGTGGCGCCCCTTGCGCCCCTGCCAGAATTCATTCGTGGGCAGAACTCTGAGGAGGAAAGACGTTATGGGACATTCGAAGCTGCTGCTGGCGGGGGTCTCTGCACTTGCCATGGTCTGCATCGGTCTTCCGGCCGCGGCCGCTGACAAGGAGATTGTTACGGTCGTCAAGGTGACCGGCGAAAACTGGTTCACCCGCATGGCAGAGGGCGTGGACAAGTATGGTGCCGATACGGACGGGATCACCGCCCGGCAGGTCGGCCCGGCCAAGGCGGATGCCGCCCAGCAGACGGCAATCATCCAGGACCTGATCGCCCAGGACGTCGATGCCATCACCATCGTGCCGATGGACCCCTCTGCACTTGAAGGCGTCCTGCGCCGCGCCATGAAGCGCGGCATCGTCATCACCACCCATGAGGCCGACAACCTGCAGAACACGCAGGTCGATATGGAGGCCTTCGACAACCACGAGTTCGGGGCCCACTTCGCCGAGCAGATCGTTGAGTGCATGGGCGAAGAAGGCCAGTGGACCTCCTTCGTCGGTTCGCTCGGTTCGCTGACCCATGTGCAATGGGCCGATGGTGGCGAGGAATATGCCGCCAAGTTCCCGGGGATGGAGCTGGTCTCGCCGAAGAACGAGAGCTTCAACGACGCCAACCGTGCCTATGAAATCGCCAAGGAGATCCTGCGCACTTACCCGGATATCAAGGGCTTCCAGGGCGGCTCCGCGATCGACGTGATCGGCATCGGCCGCGCGGTCGAGGAAGCCGGGCTCGAAGATCGGACCTGCGTGATCGGGCTTGGCCTGCCGAAGGATACCGGCCCCTATCTCGAGACCGGCGCGGTTGACTCCATCGCCTTCTGGGATCCGCTCGATGCCGGCTATGTCATGAATATCCTGACGAAAATGACGGTGACGGGCGAAGAGATCAAGGACGGCATGGATCTCGGTGTTCAGGGCTACAACAACGTCAAGGTCTCCGCCGGACCGGGCGAAGGCATCATCGTGCGCGGCCAGGCCTGGGTCGATGTCGATGCCGCCAATTACAAGGAATACCCGTTCTAGGGGTTCGAAACCCGGCCCGGCGCCCGCGCGGCGCCGGGCCGATCGCTAAGGCAAGGACGCGAAGGAGCTTCGACGCGCAATGGCAGGCTCGGAAACACAGGAAGCACAAGACAACGTCGTGGAGTTCCCGGCGTCCGAGGCGCAGGCGCCCTTCCTCGAAGTGCGCAACCTGCACAAGCGGTTCGGCGGCGTGCATGCGCTGCGCGGAGTCGACATGAAGATCGAGCCCGGTCAGATCTATCACCTGCTCGGCGAAAATGGCTGCGGCAAGAGCACCCTGATCAAGGTGATCTCCGGCGCCCATCCCCAGAGCGAGGGGCAATTGCTGATCGACGGGACCGCACAGCAGGAATTCGATCCGATCCGCGCCCTGGCCGCCGGGATCGAGACCGTCTACCAGGATCTCTCCCTGCTTCCGAACCTGAGCGTGGCCGAGAATATCGGGCTGAGCCAGCAGCTCGTGCAGTCGAATGGCCGGCTGTTCCGCTGGCTGAAGCCGGGGCAGTTGCGGCGGACAGCGCGCAAGGCGCTGGAAGCGGTCGAGCTGCCCACGGATGCGAAATTCCGCAAGACCGAGGTCTCCCGGCTGCCCATCGCGACCCGGCAGCTTGTCGCCATCGCCCGCGCCATCGCCGGCAAGGCGCGCTTCGTGATCATGGACGAGCCGACCACCGCGTTGACCCGCTTCGAGGTCGAGAACCTGATCTCGGTGGTGCGCAAGCTCCAGCGCGAGGGCGTTGCGGTGCTTTTCGTTACCCACAAGCTCGACGAGTGCAAGGCGATCGGCGGCCGCGCGCTGGTCATGCGCGACGGCGAGATGGTTGCCGATTGCGATATCGGCGAGATTTCCAAGGCCCGGCTGGGTTTCCTCATGACCGGGCGGGAACTGGAAGAGGGCCGCTACCGGGAGGCGCGCGCGGCGCAAACGCCGCTGCTGGAGGTCCGCGGACTGTGGCGGCGGGGCGGCTTCCGCGATGTCGACCTGACGCTGGCGCGCGGCGAGATCCTCGGCGTGACCGGCCTGCTGGATTCGGGGCGCAACGAGCTGGCCAAGGCGCTGGCCGGCGTGGCGCCCGCCGATACGGGCGCGATCACGATGGACGGCAAGGCGCTGCATCTCGCAGTGCCGAATGACGCCTCGCAGGCCGGGATCGGCTACGTGCCCGAAGACCGGCTGACCGAGGGGTTGTTCCTGGAAAAACCGATCCTCGACAACACGGTGATGGGTATTCTCGACCGGCTTCGCAACCGTTTCGGCCTGCTCGACAAGCGCCGCGCGGTGGAAGAGGCCGAGCGCATGAGCCGCGAGTTGCAGATCGTCGCGCCGGATGTCAGCGCCCCGGTCAAGTCGCTCTCGGGCGGCAACCAGCAGCGGGTGCTGATCGGCCGCTGGCTGGCCACGGCGCCACGGGTGCTGATCCTGCACGGGCCGACCGTGGGCGTCGATGTCGGCTCCAAGGACACGATCTATCGCATCATCCAGGCCCAGGCGGAGGCCGGCATGGGCGTGCTGATCATCAGCGACGACCTGCCGGAACTGCTGCAGAATTGCGACCGGATCGCGGTGATGCAGAAGGGACGGATCAAGGCCGTCGTGCCGGCCGACGAGATCACGCAGGATCGGCTCTATGTCGAAATGGGCGCGAGCCTCAAGGGCGATGAACTCAACGCAAGTGAGGGAGCGCAGGCATGACGGATACCACCTTCGGCACCGCATCGCGTGACCGCGAAAACCGTTTCGCACAGGCCATCGAATGGCTGGCGCGCAACCCCATCGCCTTCCCGGTGCTGCTGATCTGCCTCGTCTGCCTCGTGGTCGGCGCAATCAATCCCTCCTTCTGGCAGGTGGCGAACCTCTTCGACATCCTGCGCGCCTCGGTCGTGCGTGGCCTCTTCGCGCTCGGCGTGCTGACCGTGCTGGCCGCGGGCGGGCTGGAGGTCTCCTTCGCCTCCATCGCCGCGCTGGTGATGTATTCGGTGACCAAATTCGTGGTGAACTACGCCCCCGATCTCGGCATCCTGCCGATCCTCGTCATGGGCGCTGCCGGCGGAACGCTTTGCGGCATGATCAACGGAATGCTGGTCAACTGGCTGAAAGCGCCGGCGCTGATCGTCACCATCGGCACCCAATATGCCTTCCGGGGCATCGTGCTGACCTTTATCGGCACGTCGCTCTTCATGAACATTCCCGTCAGCATGGACGCGTTCGGCCAGGTCAACCTCATGACCATCACCAACAGTTCGGAATTCGAGGTGAAGCTGCCCGCCTATGTGCTGATCCTTGTCGTTGCGGCCTGCGTCACCTGGGTCATCCTCAACCGTACCCTGATCGGCCGGGCCATCTATGCGGTGGGCGGCAAGCCCGAGATCGCCGAGCGGCTCGGCTTCCGCGTGCCGCGGGTGCAGCTGTTCGTCTTTTCCTTCGCCGGGATGCTGGCCGGGATCGCGGGGATCCTGCATGTCTCCGCCAACCGGCTGGCAAACCCGTTCGACCTCGCCGGCAGCGAGCTTGCGGTGATTGCCGCCGTCGTGCTGGGCGGCGCGCGAATCACCGGGGGCGCAGGCACGGTCGGCGGGACAATGCTGGGCGTTTTGCTCATCACGCTGGTCAATAACGTGCTCGTCCTCGTGGGCATTCCCTCGACATGGCAGACGGCGATCCTCGGCGGGTTCATCCTCTTTGCCGGATTATTCTTCACCCTGACGGAGAAGAAGTGAATAATCGTGCCCGCACATCCCGGCGGGCAGTCTGAACAGGCCGGTAATCCGGCCACAACGAAAATATTGGAGCGCAACCCAATGCAACGGTTCATCAACAATCCCGACGATATCGTGGACGAGACAGTCCGTGGCTTCGTCAAGGCGCATGACGATCTCGTTCGTCTCGACCCGGACAACGCACGTGTCTTGATCAGCAAACACGCCGGCGCCGAGGGGCGCGTCGGCATCGTTACCGGGGGAGGCTCGGGCCATGAACCGGCCTTCATCGGCTATACCGGGCGCAACATGGTCGATGCGGTCGCGGTGGGAGAGCTGTTCTCCTCGCCGACAGCAAAGAGCTTCCATGACGCCATCAAGGCGGCCGATGGCGGCGCGGGCGTGGCCGTGCTTTACGGCAACTATGCCGGCGACAATATGAACGTGAAGATGGCCTCCAGGTTGGCCAAGAAGGACAAGATCGCCATTGCCACGGTCGTGGCCAACGACGATGTCTGCTCGGCCCCGCCGGAAGAACGCGCGAAGCGGCGCGGCGTGGCGGGCGAGATCTTCATGTGGAAGATCGGCGGCGCGAAGGCCTCGACGGGCGCTTCGCTGGAAGAGGTGCAGGGCGCGGCCCAGAAGGCCATCGACGCCTGCCGCTCGGTCGGCGTTGGTCTTGGACCTTGCACGCTGCCCGCCGTAGGCCATCCGAATTTCGAGATCGAGCCGGGCAAGATGGAAGTTGGCATCGGCCATCATGGCGAACCGGGGACACGCGTCGAGGATCTCAAACCCGCCGACGAGATCGCCGACGACATGACGCAGATCGTGCTCGACGATCACGACCTGCCCGAGGGCACCGAACTGGCCGTCCTGGTCTCCGGTCTCGGCGCGACGCCGGTGGACGAACTCTACGTCCTTTATGATCGGATAGAGAGCCAGATCGCGGCGCGCGGGCTGAAGGTCTACCGTGCCTATGTCGGCAATTACTTCACCTCGCTGGAAATGGTCGGCGCGACGCTGACGGTGATGGCGCTGGACGACGAACTCAAGGGGCTTCTGGATGTCGAAGCCGAGGCCCCCGGCTTCAAGTGGAGAGGATGATGGATCAATTTGCGAATGCGGGCGCCGGCGTACTGGTCGGCGAGATCGCGCGGGTGATCGTCGAGAACAGGGCCTATCTCTCCGAGATCGACGGCAAGATCGGCGATGGCGATCACGGCGTGAACATGGCCAAGGGCTTCGGGCGTGCGGCCGAGAAGCTTGACGGCAGCGAAAGCCTCGACGCGGCGATGTCCGTCCTCTCGGATGTGCTGATGAACGAGATCGGCGGCTCAATGGGGCCGCTCTACGGGATGATGTTCCTTGGCATGGCCGAGATCATCGAGGAGGCCGAGCAGGTCGACGCGGCCCTGTTTGGCGAGATGCTGAAAAACGGGCTCGACGAGGTGAAGGATATCGGCTCGGCGGAGGTTGGCGACAAG
Organism: Tropicimonas sp. TH_r6; assembly: GCF_033101155.1. NCBI lineage: Bacteria > Pseudomonadati > Pseudomonadota > Alphaproteobacteria > Rhodobacterales > Roseobacteraceae > Tropicimonas > Tropicimonas sp. TH_r6. The sequence goes on along the minus strand of NZ_JAWMPX010000038.1, from coordinate 19,308 downwards.
ACGCTGCTGGACGCCTATTCGCCCGCCGTGGACGCCTACAAATCCGCCATCGGGGATGGAAAGCCCATGGCCGAGGCGCTGGACGCGATGCGCGCGGCGGCCGAGGCCGGGCGGGATTCTACCGTCGACATGGTCGCGAAGGTGGGGCGGGCGTCCCGTCTGGGCGAGCGGTCCCGAGGCGTTCTCGACGCCGGAGCGACCTCCTGCAGCCTGATCCTCGCGGCCCTGGCCGAGGGAGTGAAACGCCGTCTGGACGGGTGATGAATGCTCTTGCTCTCGCCAATACTGTCGGGTCTACATGGGCGCATGGCGGAAGTAGGTGTTGACGACATCATGGCAGTGCTGCGCGAGGCTTCGGCCCGCCTGGCGAGTGCGTCGGAGCATCTGGGACAGCTTGACGGCGAGATCGGTGACGGGGATCACGGCACCACGATGGTGCGTGGTTTCTCGGCGATTGTCCGAGCTCTCGGCGAGGTCGAGCCAGGCTCGAGCGACCTGACAACGCTTTTCGCGCTCTGCGCTGGCAGCTTCCTTGATTCTGTCGGCGCCACAGCCGGCCCGCTCTATGCCTCCGGGCTGCTGCGGGCGGGCTCTTATGCGGAAGGACGGGAGTCGCTTCCCGCGCAGGAGGCGCCGATGCTCCTGGTCGCCCTTGGCGACGGGATCGGAAGCCGTGGCAAGGCGGTCGCCGGGGACAAGACGATGATGGATGTCTGGCTGCCAGTTGGGCAGGCGGTCAAGGCCGCCCGCGCGAAGGGCGCGCCCCTCGGTGACACCCTGGCCGAGGTAAAGACCGTGGCCGGACACGCGACAGAAGCCACCAGGAGCATGATCGCGTCCAAGGGGCGCGCGGCACGGCTTGGCGAACGCAGCATCGGCCATGTCGATCCCGGTGCCGCCTCCGCTGCGATCATAATTGACAGCTTCTCCGACATCCTCGCCCAGAGGCTCGGCTGATGGCCGCCAAAGCGGGAACCGGAACGGCCCCGGCGGCCGTGTCGGGGCGTTCTGACAGCGGGATTCCGCTCCGCTTCGGCGATGACCTGCTGCTTTGGGCCAGCTGGCTCTATTACGAAGAGGGCCTGACCCAGAGCGACATCGCGCGCATCATCGGTGTCTCGCGCGCCTCCGTGATTTCCTATCTCGCGGATGCGAGGACACGCGGTATCGTCAATATCGCCATCGAAACAGCAAAGCTGCGCTCCCTTTCGATCGCGAAAGCGCTCCAGGAACATTTCGGTCTCAAGGACTGCCTCGTCATTCCCGGCGAAGGCGGGGGGCGAAACCCGTTCGAGAGCCTGGGAAGCGGCGGCGCGCAGGCGCTGCGCTCCATATTCAAACCTGGCGACACGATCGGCGTGGGCTGGGGGCGCTCGGTGCTGGCAGCGGCCGAGCGGCTCTCGGTGGACGGGTTGCAGGATGTGCGCGTCGTGCAGGCCACCGGATCGACCAGCGCCCATGTGCCCTATACACCCGCGGCCTGCGCAACCGCCATGGCGACCGCGATCCGGGCGGAATGCATCCCGATCTCCGCGCCGGCCATCGTGTCGCGCCGAGAGCTGCGGGATATGCTGTTGCAGGAAACCCCGGTGCGCGAGCAGCTCGCCAGCCTGGAAGAGCTGAACCGGATCGTCTTCGGGATTGCCTCGCTCAGACCGAACTCCACCCTCTACAGCTCCGGGTTCCTGAACGACAACCCGCAGTTCCGCGATGCCTATGCCGGTGCCGTAGGGGCCATTGCCGGCCACTACATTGATGACATGGGCCGCAAGGTCGACGGTCCGCTGGACGGTCGGATCATCGGGATCTCGCTTGAGCAGATCGCGTCAACGCCACAGCGCATCGCGATCGCTTCCGGGATCGACAAGGTTCCGGCAATTCTGGCTGCATTGCGGGGCGGCTTCGTCAACGTCCTGATCACCGATGCAGTGACTGGCGCTGGCATCCTCAGTGCCGATGGACGGGACATCCAGACCGCGCACGCCGCGGCGCCCCAGGCATCAGGGACGGGAACGGCGGTTCTCGTGCGCAGCTCGGTCAAGAAGTTCCTCAACGCACCGGACGATGCCGTTGACGAGGCCCTTGAGGGAGCGGTCACCGAGCACGCCGCTTTTCTGCGTCCTGTACGAGAGTCGAATCGCGCCCTGATCGCGCGAAATGGCCCGCGGGAGGGCAAAGTCGGGCTGGTCATCGGCGGTGGCTCTGGGCACGACCCCTGTTTTCTCGGCTATGTCGGGCGTGGCATGGCGGATGCCGTCGCGATCGGCAATGTCTTCGCCTCGCCGCCCCCCGGCCCGATATTCGATTGCACCCGTGCGGTGAACCGGGGTGCGGGCGTGCTGCACCTGTTCGGCAACTATTCCGGCGATGTGATGAATTTCGAGATGGCGGCGGAAATGGCGCAGATGGAAGGGATCGAGGTCAGCACCGTCGTGACGACCGATGACATTGCCTCCTCGGGGGCGGAAGATCGCTCCGGACGGCGGGGCGTTGCAGGGAATATCTTCGTGTTCAAGGTTGCAGGTGCGGCATGCGACAGGATGTTGCCGCTGCCCCAGGTCGAGTCGCTGGCGCGAAAGGCCAACAGGCGAACCTACACGGTCGGCGTGGCGCTGGAATCCTGTTCGCTGCCGGAAACAAGGCGGCCGCTCTTTACTCTCGGGGATGGCGAGATGGAGGTGGGAGTCGGCGTTCACGGTGAGCCTGGCGTTCTGCGCCAGAGCGTGGAAACGGCCGACGACACGGCCGATCTGGTGGTCGACAGGATCCTGTCGGAGATGGATCCTGCGCGTGGAGATGAAGTTGCGCTGCTGCTGAACTCGCTTGGTTCGACGCCGTTGATGGAGCTCTACATTATCGGTCGAAGAGTACGGCAACGTCTCAAGGCGCGTGGAGTATCCGTTGCCCGAAGTTGGGCGGGACATTACTGCACGTCCCTGGACATGGTCGGGATGTCGGTCACGATGATGCATCTCGACGAGCAGCTCAGGGACCTGCTGGACCACCCAAGCGACACGCCGGCATTCCGTATCGCGTGACGCCAGAGCGTGATGGCGATCGGCGACGCGCAAACTCAGCCAATCCCGGTATTTCAAGACATCGCCCGGGATCATCCGCTTTGCGGCGATAGTCGCACGGCTCCCGCTTTCCCTTCGATCCAAACTGCAAGGCTGAGATCCGGCGCGGGCGGGTCGAGCTTTGATGCTGTAACCGCCCTCGACGACGTCTGATGTGCCACGGTGGGTTTGTCACAACCCACATTAGAGGCGAAAATCGACCCCAGAGGCCCCTTGACCGTCGCGGATACTCAAATGGGGCGGCTCACCCAAAACGGAGTCCGTCTGCAGTCGGATGGTTTTCTCGGGGCGGGAAAACGGGCTCAGACTTGGCGCGTCGCTTGCCACCACACGGTGCAAAGGGCTGGCGGTTGGAGCAACGCCTGCTGGAGAAAGCGCGGTTGCATCCTGGGGCAGTGTCACCGACGTCTGAGGCGACAAGGACGTCCCGGCCTAAACCAAAGCTGACCTTAACGCCTGCCGTGACGACCTGCTCAAGCGGGAGCTCGCAGGCAGCAGCGCCAGGCGGATCTGACGGACTGTGCGGCCGTTCATCAACCGGCGTGCCCCCACTGAAATGGCGCGGCTTCGCCGATCACTGGCGCGTTCTCCCAAGTCGGAAACGGCCGTCATTCCTATGTGCGTATCATCAAACGGCGACTGAAGGACGGTGACTGAGATGAAAGCCAGGACCATAGCACTTGCGACGAGTTCAATGCTGGCAGCCAGCGCGGCGGCGGCGGAAATAACCTTGCTTGGGGAAGCCAAGTTGGGATTCTCCGGGGGATCCGGTGAAACAACACAATTCTACCAGGATCTCGATATCGAGTTCATCTTCTCCGGTCAGACCGAAAACGGGCTCTCATTTGGAGCCTCGGTCGACCTGAGCGACGCGGACACCCTCGGAAACACGACCGGCGATATCGGCTACGAGGTCTTCATCAGCGGTGGTTTCGGCACCGTGACGATGGGCGACACCGACTCGGCCTTCCAGTTTGCGGTCCTCGGTACCGACGCCTGGGGAAGTCCCGGCTCCATCGCGGATAACGAGACCACCCATTGGGGCTTCCAGGACGACTGGCTCAAGGGGTCCGAAGACGGGCAGGTCCTGCGTTACGACTACAGCCAGGGCGACTTCGGCTTCGCAGTTTCGCTCGAAATGGACGACGCATCCGACTACGCCCTGCGCGAACAAGGGCGCGACCGCCGCGACCCGTCCTGGGGTTTGGGTTTGAGCTATGCGCCTCGGCTGGGAGACGGCCAACTGAAAGTCGGCCTCGGCTATGAGACAGCAGGACGCGGCGAGATCGGGTTGGGGCTGACCGACCTGCAGGCGGAAAGCATCGCGGATAAACTGTCGTCCATCGGGGTCGCTCCGGGAGACGCGCTGGAATCTGGTCTTTTCCGCTATAACAACAGCAACGACAGATACGAACTGGTTGTCGATCTCGGTGACAACACCACGAACTGGGGCGGTAGCATCGGTTACGAGATGGATAACGGCTTCTCCTTCGGCGGGGTCTACACGGTCTTTGACGGAGACCAGCTGAAGAGTGGCGACTACTGGGGCCTGGGCGTCGGCTACACGTTCGACAAGGTTTCGCTCCATGCCAACTATGGCGAGCACTCCTTCAAGAATACCTATGGGGAGAAACTCGACACAAGCGGTTGGGGCCTCTCTGCCGGTTATGATCTCGGAGGGGGCATGTCGGTTCTTGCTGGCTACGGCAACAGCGAAGCAACCGCCAGGGGCGACTTCAACGGGAACGGAACCGACAACAAGATCGGCCTCGACGGCGAGACATTTTCGCTCGGTCTGAGCATGACGTTCTGAGACCCTGATTGCGTGCTGAGGATGTCCGCCAGGGCGTCCTCAGCATCTGCGGTGGAGCACTGTCACCGCCGAGATCCTCCGTGTCGCGGAGGGTTTCTCGATTCCTCCCCCGACTATCCCATCTTGGCGCGAAGAGGCGCCCGAGAGCGTTCCCTTGGGCCGTGAAGGCCCCGCCTAGCAAATGGAATCAGGCGGACTTGCGCGCAATCGCACGCATCTGGCGTGGCGACTGCCCGTGCCAGCGCCGGAAAGCCGCGCTGAATGCGCTGGAGTCGGAATACCCCAACCTGCCGGCAATTTGAGCCATTTGCTGATCGGTTTCGCGGACAAGCGACAAGGCAAGGTCCTCGCGAAGCTTTGCGGAGAGTTCCCGAAAACGTGTGCCCTCGTCCGACAACCGGCGCACAAAGGACCGGCAACTCATGCCGAAATGGCGGGCAACGTCTACCTGCCTCGGCCAGCAGACCCCTGAGTGCTTCAGGACGTGGATTTCCACCTGCCTTGAGAGGGAAATCGCCTGCGTCTTGCTCAGAATGGCCTCGCAATGGCCGGCCATAAGCGCCTTCAGGTGGGGATCGGCGGTCAGGAGTGGAAGGTCCAGCGTTGACGGCCGCAGACGAATGGCGTTGTGGGGCGCGTTGAACTCAATCGGACAACCGAGAACCCGCTGCAGTTCCGAAGTCTTCCGCGGCGACGGGCTTTGCAGGAGCACCTTCCTGGGATGGATTCTCTGACCGGAGGCGACCCGCAAGCCGGTCAGGATGTCAGCCACGGAGTGCTCGACGGTCTGTCGTCCGGTTGTTTCGGGTGGAACATGAATCCGCCAGGCGAGCTCACCATGGGTCTCAAGCCGTTCGGGATAGTATTCGACACCTGCCCCCAGGACCTGGCCAAAGCGGGTGAGCATCTCGGACAATTGCAGAACGGTTTCAGCCGAGCGAACAAAATAGAAGAGCGGGGTGGCGACGCTTGGCTTTTCCATGGTGCCGAAGTGCAGCCCGAAAAAGTCGTCTCCCGTGAGTCTCGCGGCCTCCTCCCAAAGCGTCACGACCATTCGAAAAGGAACCGAGGGTGTGTCCTGCTCAAGCTCCTTCGGACAAAGGCCCGCCTTGCGCAACAGCCACACCACCGGGTGTCCCTGTCGTCGCAGGTGTTCGATCATTTGCTTGGCGCGTACCGGGTTATGAAGCAGATCGGTCTGGCGCGATGGGGGCGGGAAGGGTCCGGCCATAGTTTGATCCTTCAGACTGCTGCGACCCTCCGTCACGAGCGGCCCCTCGACCAGCGCAAGTCGCGCCGGGGACCGGGCAGACCTGACTGGTTTCGGCGCGCGACCTCTCCTGAACGGCGGATGAAAACAGTTGGCGATTGCAGGGTTCGGGAAGGCCCGACCGGCTCAAGGGATCCTACGCTGTGGCCTGGCCCCAAGGCGCAGCGTTGTCCCTGATCGCAGGACCCGGCATCCGATCTCGATCGCACGGCGGGTGTCCCGGAGATCCATGGCAATCGAGGTTTGCGAATTCCAACGGGGCTGCGCACGTTTCTGCCGCGACCTGGAAGGCATTGCCTGACCCTCATTCTTGGGTGCCCCACTTTGCTTCCCACCAACTTGCTTGCATTTTGCTATCAACTTTATAGCAGCAATCAACGGCTGCGCAAGGTCCGTCGGCGTGACCCCGGTATGAGCCGTGATCAATCTCCGATGCTCGTCTGCAATGAGGGATGACTGTGCGCGTGCTGGGGCTTGCAGCGAGGTGCGGCAAGAGCAGGCGGCGGACCTGGCATCCCGTCCAACGGCTCCAGCCCCCCGGTCATTGTGCCAGCGGCGCGTCTCGAATGCGCAACCCACTGGCCGACAGATGACGCAGCCCGCCTCCCGAAGCACAAATGGACAAGGCCGCCTCCCGGCGGCCTTGACGATGCGCGTCTTCATTCCGGAGGGTGGCCCGGTCCGGCCACACCGGCTGCGGGCGAAGCCCGGCTCAGCTTTGCAGATACACCACGTGGGTCTGCGTGTTCTCGTAGAGACCATGCTTGCCATCCGCGCCGCCGATGCCGGACTTGCGGACGCCGGCATGATAGCCCTGCATCGCTTCGAAGTTCTCGCGGTTGATATAGGTCTCGCCGAACTTGATCTCGCGGCAAGCCTTCATGGCGGCCCCGATATCGCGGGTGTAGATCGACGAAGTCAGGCCGAAATCGCTGTCATTGGACCGGACAATCGCCTGCTCCAGATCATCGACGACATTGACCGGCAGGACCGGACCGAAGACTTCGGTCTGCATGATCTCGCTGTCCTGCGCGACACCGGCCAGAACGGTGGGTTGGTAGTAGTTCCCGGCGCCCAGATCCGCGATCTCACCGCCCGTCACGACCTCGGCCCCAGCGGCCTTGGCGCGCTCGACCAGCCCGGCCACGTTGTCCAGGCCGGCCTTGTTGATCATCGGGCCGTAATCCACGCTCTGATCCTCGAGCGGGTTCCCGAAGGTGCTCGCCGACATGTGCTTGGACAGCAGTGCCATGAACTCGTCGGCCACGGCGCGCTCGACATAGACCCGCTCGGCACAGTTGCAGACCTGTCCGGAATTGATCACGCGGCTGGCGGTGATCGCCTTGGCCGCAAGCTCGAGATCGCCATCCGCGCAGACAATTGCCGGTGCCTTGCCGCCAAGCTCCAGGTTCACCTTGGTGATGTTCTTGGCTGCGGCCTCCATGATCCGGACGCCGGTATCGACAGAACCGGTAAAGCTCAGCATCCCGACATCCGGGTTGTCGCAGAGCGCGTTGCCGGTGGTCGAACCATGACCGTAGATCATGTTGACCACGCCATCGGGCAGGCCGACCTGCGCGGCGAGGTCCATGAAGGCGGCCGCGTTGTTCGGGGTTTCCTTGGACGGCTTGATGACGATGGTATTGCCGGTCACCAGCGCCGGCGCCAGCTTGCGGGCGATCAGGAAGAAGGGGAAATTCCACGGCAGAATGCCGCCAATGACACCGATCGCCTGCCGGAACAGGAAGATGTTTTCGCCCGGCCGGTCAGAGGTGATGATCTCGCCCTCGATGCGACGCGCCCATTCGGCCATGTAGTCCATGTAATCAGCGGTGAAGCCGACCTCGACCTCGGCCAGCCCCATGACCTTGCCCTGCTCCTCGACAATCGTCTTGGCGATCTCGGGCACGTTCTCCCGGATCTTCGCCGCGATCGCGCGCAGATAGCCCGCGCGTTCGATGGCCGGCAGCGCTTCCCAGGCACGCTGCGACCCCTTGGCTGCTTCCACGGCGGCATCGACCTGTTCGACCGGCGTGTCCGGGATCTCCGAAAGCACCGCGCCGGTTGCAGGGTTGTCCACCGGAATCATCGTTCCCGTCGGATCGATGAAAGCACCATTGATGTAGTTCTTGTGCTGTTTGGTCATGCCATCCTCCCAAATAGGCGTGTGTCCTGCCACAAGATGGTTTGAAAAACGGGCGCAATGCAAGAAGGATTCGAAATGTTTCGATTTTCGGATGTCGATTGGTCGCGGAAGGGCAGGTTGGACAGTAATCTTTACATAAAAGCCAGAATTCCTCCACCTACTCCATATGCGCGCTCGATCTTGACAGGAAACAAGATCGTTCATAGCCTTTTTCTCGAAACGTTTCGAACGATCGCGTTCGCGAGACGACGGAAGATCACAACCGCTCATCAGAGATCTGGGAGGGATCGATGACTGAGATCCGACAGGATTGCACACCTCTACCGTCAACGCGCTGGATTCACCCCCTTGGGCGGCGCCCGCAAGCCGCCACCTCTGACGGTTGCGCTGATGAGCGGCAGGCCATCGCCCCAGGCATGAACATCACGAGCGCGGGTCAGCATCTTCCAACCGCGGCGCGGACGGTGCCCCTGCCCTCGCCCCGCACCCTCCCTCGAACCCCTTGACTGGAGCCCCCATGCTTATCGGACTCGACCCCGCCCTCTCCCCCGACTTGTTGCGCGTCCTGCGCGCCATGGGACATGGCGACGTGATTGCCATCGTGGATGCAAATTTCCCGGCGGAGGCCTGCGCCCAACGCCTCGTGCGTGCCGACGGCCTCTCGGCCACCCGCATGTTGCAAGCGGTGCTCTCCGTCATGCCGCTCGACCACATGTCCGCCCCGGCCGCCTTCTCCATGGAGGTCGTGGGCGACCCGGAGGCCATTCCGGACGCGGTGGCGGACTTCCAGTCGGTGATTGACACCTCGGCGGACACACCCTCCCATATCGGCCCTATCGAGCGGTTCGCCTTCTATGAAAAGGCGCGAGACGCCTTCGCCATCCTGCAAACTGGCGAAGGCCGACTCTACGGCAACATCATGCTGATCAAGGGCGTCGTGCAGCCCTGAGACAGCCGTCCGGTCGCCAGCAGGCGCTGGCGGCCGATGCATCGACGCATTGCACACCGGCGGCAGCCACACGCCCCTCGACCGACGCAAGAGGACCATGGGCACACTCGCCGGACATTTCCGTCGAATCGCCATAAATCGCATCGTTTCGATTTTTTGCTTCAGCCCACCCCCTCCGAAGACATGCCCACCCGAATTCGGACCCACGAAACCGCGCAGACACCAACACGAAACAACCGGACTCACGCAACACTGATTTAACTATTTGATTTTTAGTATTATATTTGAACACCACTTGACGGAGAACCACCCCCTCCGAGAAGCCCGACTCCGCGGACGCTGCGGCAGATCATCTCCGAGTGTTGACATGAGGCAGAAGCAATGTTCACATGGCATCGAACCGGTTCGAAATTGCTCCAGTCGTTTCGACAACGAAGCGGCGGGGGCAGAAGACGGGGCTTTGAGGAGGGCTCCAGTTTCGTACCTTGGGAGGAGACAACAGGTTCACCGACAGTCCGGGCGACAGCGTCGCCGGGGTCTTTCTGTCCATGACCCGATGCCCCCAGTTACGATTCTGATGCACCCGCCCGACGCCCCGTGAGGCGAAAGTTGGAGCGCATAAATGGACAAGATTGTCGAGATGATCGGCATCGACAAGGGCTTCCCCGGGGTGCAGGCCCTCAAGGATGCGCAACTCGAACTCCGCAAAGGCGAGGTTCACGCCCTGATGGGCGAAAATGGCGCGGGCAAGTCGACGCTGATGAAGGTCCTGTCCGGGATCTACAAGAAAGATGCCGGCGAGATCCTGATCCGCGGCAAGTCCGAGGAGCCGGTGGGGCCGCGCGAAGCGCAGGCGCTCGGCATCGGGATCATTCACCAGGAACTTAGTCTGATGAACGACCTCTCGGCCGCTCAGAACATCTTCATCGGCCGCGAGCCGCGCCGCTCGCTTGGCCGGATCGATGACGCGGCGATGAACCGACAGGCCGCCGAGCTTTTCGCCGCCATGCATCTCGATCTCGACCCCGCCGTGCTGGTGGGGGATCTGACCATCGCCAAGCAGCAGATGATCGAGATCGCCAAGGCGCTTTCCTTCGATTCCGAAATCCTCGTCATGGACGAGCCGACGGCGGCCTTGAACGATGCCGAGATTGCGGATCTCTTCGTCATCATCAACGAGCTGAAGGCCAAGGGCCACGGCATCATCTATATCAGCCACAAGATGGACGAGTTGAAGCGGATCGCCGACCGCGTGACGATCATGCGCGACGGTCAATATGTCGGCACGGTCGAGGCCAAGGAGACACCAGTCGCCAAGATCATCGCCATGATGGTGGGCCGTGAAGTGAATCACGAACCGCTCGTGGTGCCGGATCTGTCGGAGTTCCCGGTGGCTCTGGAGGTCCGCGGGCTGACACGCGGCAAGGAGATCCGCGATGTGAGCTTCGATTTGCGCAAGGGCGAGGTTCTGGGCTTTGCCGGGCTGATGGGCGCCGGGCGCACCGAGGTGGCGCGGGCGATCTTCGGCGCGGACCCGCTGGAGGCCGGCGAGATCCTTGTGGCGGGCGAAACGACCAGGATCACCTCGCCCTATGACGCCGTGAAGGCCGGGATCGGCTATCTCTCCGAGGACCGCAAACGCTACGGCCTCGCCGTCACGATGGATGTGGCCGCGAATACCGTCATGCCGAACCTAGAACGCTTCACCTCCTCGACCGGCGTGCTGAACGAGCCAGCGATCGACGTGGCCACATCCGACATGGTCGACAAGCTCAAGATCCGGACGCCCTCGATCCATCAGGAAGTCCGGCTGCTCTCGGGCGGCAACCAACAGAAGATCGTCGTCGGCAAATGGCTTCTGCGCGATTGCGACATCTTCATCTTCGACGAGCCGACGCGCGGCATCGATGTCGGCGCCAAGGCCGAGATCTACAAGCTGATCGAGGACCTGACCGCGCGCGGCAAGGCCGTGATCATGATCTCCTCCGAGCTTCCGGAGGTCATGCGCCTGAGCCATCGCATCCTGGTGATGTGCGAGGGCCGCGTCACCGGCATCCTGCCGGGCGGTGAAGAGACCAGCCAGGAAGACATCATGACCCTCGCGACGCAACGCGAGACGACACAACAGAACGCGGGAAATATGCAATGACAGCCTCAGTCGACGTCAAGAAGGAAGGCGGCTTCCTGGCCGGGCTCATCAAGTCCGGCGCGCATCAGAAATTGCTGGCCTTCGCCAGCCTCATCATGCTGCTGATCGGCTTCTCGCTGGGTTCGCCGAATTTCATGCAGATGTCCAACATGATCGCCATCCTGCAGGCGACGAGCGTCATCGGCGTACTCGCAATCGGCGTGACGTTGATCATCATCACCGGCGGCATCGACCTCTCGATCGGCACGATGATGACCTTCTGCGCGGTAATCAGCGGCGTGTTCCTGACCTATTGGGGCCTGCCACTTCCCATCGGCGTGCTCGCAGGCATCGGCGCCGGGGCCTTCTGCGGCTTCTGCTCGGGCACCTTCGTCGCCAAGATGAAGATCCCGCCCTTCATCGCCACGCTGGGCATGATGCTGATCCTCAAGGGGCTGTCGCTGGTCATCTCCGGCACCCGCCCGATCTATTTCAACGACACGCCGGGCTTCAGCGAGATCTCGCGCGGCTCACTCATCGAAAATATCATCCCCGGCCTGCCGATCCCCAATGGCGTGCTGATCCTGTTCCTGGTCGCCATCGGCACCGCCTATGTGCTGAGCAAGACCGTGTTGGGCCGCTACACCTACGCGCTCGGCTCCAACGAGGAGGCCGTACGTCTCTCCGGCGTCAATGCCGACCGCTGGAAGATCGCCATCTACACCTTTGCGGGCTCGATCTGCGGCGTGGCCGGCGTTCTCATCGCCTCGCGCCTCAACTCTGCCCAGCCCGCGCTCGGCCTCGGCTACGAGCTTGAAGCCATCGCCGCGGTCGTCATCGGCGGCACCTCGCTGGCCGGCGGGCGCGGCACCATCCTCGGGACCCTGATCGGCGCGCTGATCATGTCGGTCCTGACCAACGGCCTTCGGGTCATGTCCGTCGCCCAAGAATGGCAGACCGTCGCCACAGGCGCGATCATCATCCTGGCAGTCTATGCCGACATGTCCCGCAAGAAATAAGCGAACGATCCGGTCCGGCGGTGGGAGGCCGCCGGGACGACCCGAAACGATGAACATCGAAAAGTGGAGGAAACCATGTTCTCACGTCGTACGATCCTTGGCACCATCGCAGCCGCCACGCTGCTCTCCGGCACCACCGCAGCCATCGCCGAAGGCGAATATGTGGCACTCGTCTCCAAGGGCTTCCAGCACCAGTTCTGGCAAGCCGTGCAGTCCGGCGCCGAAATGGCCGCCGAAGAGCTGGGTGTGAAGATCACCTTTGAAGGCCCGGACAACGAAACCATGGTCGACAAGCAGATCGACATGCTCGCCGCAGCGCTCGCCAACAAGCCCGCCGCCATCGGCTTTGCCGCCCTGGACAGCCAGGCCGCGATCCCGCTGCTGCGCGACGCCGACGAGGCTGGCATCCCGATCGTCGCCTTCGACAGCGGCGTCGACAGCGATATCCCGCTCGCCACGGCCGCGACCAACAACGTGGCCGCCGCAGCGCTGGCTGCCGAGAAGATGGCCGAGTTCATCGGCGGCAAGGGCAAGGTCGCCGTGGTTGCGCATGACCAGACCAGCCGCACAGGCATCGAGCGCCGCGATGGTTTCCTTGACAAGATCAAGGCGGATTACCCGGATATCGAGGTTGTCACCGTTCAGTACGGCGCTGGCGACCAGCTCAAATCCACCGAGCTGACCAAGGCCATCCTGACCGCCAACCCGGACCTGAACGGCATCTTCGGCACCAATGAAGGCTCCGCCATCGGCGTGGTCAACGGTGTGAGCGAGATGGGCAAGGAAGATCTCGTGATCATCGGCTACGATTCCGGAAAGGCCCAGAAGGACGCAATCCGCAGCGGGTTGATGGCCGGCGCGATCACCCAGAACCCGGTCGGCATCGGCTACGAGACCGTCAAGGCGGCTGTCATGGCCGCGCGCGGCGAGAAAATCGAGTCCGAGATCGACACCGGCTTCTACTACTACGATGCCGATACCATCGACGACCCGAAGATCGCCGCGGTGCTCTACGACTGATCGAACAGCAGCTCGGCCGGACTTGATATCTCTTCCCCAGCCGGCCATTCATGAGCTTGCCTGCCCCCGCCGGACTCCGGCGGGGGCTTTCTTTTGCGCTTCGGCGCCTCACGCGATTGTGGCAGAAGGTGTTCTCCAGCACCGTCCCCAAACGGCCGGGAGGGCTATCGGGCTGCCCGTGTTGTCTCTAGGCAGGAAGACGACCAGACACGGGAGGTTCCATGACCCGATTGCTCCTTACCCGCAGCATGGCGACGGCCTGCATGCTTCTTTGCCTTTCATCCCTTCCGGGCGCCGCAGCCGAGCTGTGCCTGCGCGTCACGGTGAACGACCGGCCGGCTGGGTCGGAGACCCGGATCCGGCTGGCGGCCAGCGGCCAGCAGGCGCGCTCGGGGCAACCGGTCGCCGGCGCAGCCCGCTTTGACAGTCTCGCGCCGGGGACGTGGAAGCTGTCCCTGCGACATCCCCAGATGAAGCTCTATCGCACGACCCTGTCGGTAGATGGCGCAGTTTCGGTCCTGCTTGATTGCGGACACGCGGATGAGTGGTCCGGCTGCACGGTCAAGTCGCTGCCTGGCGGATGCTGACAGAAAAAACCCGACCGCCGGATGGCAGCCGGGCTGAATGTCACCAAACGCAATCGGCCTCGTCATTCGGCGCCTGACCGAAGCTCATCTTCCCACTCGGGTCATCTCTTGCGCTGTGTGGCCGATGGCGGCACGCAACTCTTCATGTTTCATGCCTGCGTTTCCTTGCGATTGCGTGTGGCGCGCGCTTTCCATGTCGACGCATAGGATTCGAGTTCGGGGATGGCGAGCGCCTCCGCGCGCGCGGGCTGGGTCTCGCTGAGCGGTCCGCGCCCGTGATGCGCAAGCTGTGCGGCGCCGAGCGCCACGCCGTCGGCCCGGGCATTGACGAAGACCTGCGCATCCGGGTTCAGCGCGGCCATGAGACCGGCAAAGAGCGGGTCGCGGATATAGGCGCCGTCGAGCAGCACAGTCCCGCTCTTGCCAAGCGCTTCGAGGCATTGCGAGGAGAGCAGCGCGCATTGCAGGATGGCGAGCGACTTGGCCTCGACCTCGCCTTTCGGCACCGTGCCCACGATCCGGCCCCGACCGGCCGTGCCGGGAAAGAGCCCGTCATCCGCCCCAAAGGTCGGCAGCGCCATGGTGCCGCGCGCCACCATCTGCGCGACGGCTTCCGGGGAGGCAGGCACATCCATGCTTTCCGAACCGGTGATGGCGGAGAATTCCCGCCCGCCCATGGTCATCACGCCGCCGACCACGCCGCCATCGGGATCGGCATTGCAGGTCATGCCGCGCGCCGGGTCGAGCCGCTCGAAAGGCGTGCTGTCAGACATGCCGACAATCCAGGTGCCGGTCGAGACGACCGAGAAGCCAGAGAAGCCCATCGCCTGGTAGCCATAGAAATTGGCGCTGGAATCGTGGATTCCGGTCAGGATGCGCATGTCCGCCGGTAGCCCGTACCGTTTCGCCAGTTCGGGCCGGATCGTGCCAAGGCTCTCCCATGCCTTGCGAAAGGGTGGCAGGAAGTGGGTCCAGGCGCGCCGCGTCACGATCTCGGATGGGCGCTGCGCGGTGAGATTCCAGAGCCCCGATTGCGCAGCCATATAGGTGATCTCCGCCGCGGCCACGCCGGAGAGACGCCAGGCCCAGTATTGCGGCAGGCAGAGATAGTCCGTGGCCGCCGCGAGGGCGTCCGGCATCTCGCGCTCCAGCCAGAGCAACTGCCGCGCCTGATGCAGCGCGCCGTGCAGGATGGCGCTGCCGCGATCCTCGAAGCCGCCGCCCTCCTGTTCATATTGCTCGCACAGCCAGTCGGGGATGTCCTGCTCGTAGTCGAGCATGGGGCAGATTGGATCTGACCGATCAAGGTCGTCCGGCCGCACCGGCACCCCTGCGGACCCATGCGCCGAGGTCACGAAGGCCTCCAGCTTGTGTCGCTGGGCGAGCGTGCCCAAGGTCTCGAACAACCAGGCTTCAGTCCCGCCGAGGTCATGACGACGGAAGGCGCCGTCCTGCAGCACCCTATTGGCAATGCCGGAGCGCTCGAGGATCTCGCCGTCCGGGCCGACGACAAGCAGTTTTACATTGGTCTTCCCAACGTCGAAGACGGCAACGGCCATGGGCCCGCTCCTTTCCCGCAGGATATCGACGGGAGCGCCAGCGAGGGCCAGCGCTCCTTCTTTGGATCAGGCGGGCGTCACGCCGCAGAAGCTGACAGTCATGCCAAGCTCCTTGGCAAGCGCAGCCTTGGTCATCATGGCGCGGTCAGCCTCCTCGGCGGAGGTCGCATAGGCGAGCTGGATATGGTTCGCCTTGTGACGGGCCATCATCTGGTCCCGGTCGACCCCGGTCAGCACGGCATGCATGATCGGCCATTGCGGCGTCGTGGCGTCGAGCCGGCGCTGCGTTTCTTCCTCGGGCAGGGAGATCGCCTGTCCGCGCCCGATATCCATGTGCAGCGCGCCACCTTCCACGAAGATCCGCGACCAGACGATCTCGCCCGGCTTGGCCACGCCCTGCAGCGTGCCGCCGCCATTGGGGAAATACATCGGCGGCTGGCGGAAGCTCTGGCTGCCGGCCCATCCACCCTCGTTGTGTTCCGCCGGAACAGCGCCCGAGATCAGGAAGACCCAGACATACGCATCGGTGCTTCCGCTTTCGTCCGGACCGCCCCAACGCAGGTCATGCAACGTATTCTCGACCGGCTGGCCAAGCGCCTTGTGCAGGCGATTGATCAGCAGCCCGTCGAGGCCAGCGCATTCATCGACCTCGTTGAAATGCGTGATCGGCTCGCCCTTGCGGATCACGCCATTCGGTCCGGTCACATCCGGGCGTTCGGAGCTGTTGAGCGTGCCCTCGACGAGATCGGAGGCCGGCAGAAGGTCCTTCAGGCCCTGCTGATACTGGATCCCGATGGCCTCGCAGCCGTATTCGTCGGCAATGCGCACGGCGGCGATATACATCCGGCACTGGTCCAGCACCTGCGCCTCGGTCAGGTCTTCTTCGTGGTTGTCGCCAAGGTGGAACGTCAGCCCCTTGGCCAGGTACCAGTCATAGACCGCGCGAGCCTCCTCGTCGGGAACCTGCGTCGCGGCATAGTAGAGCGCCGATTGCGACAGCCGTTCCTTGAAGATCCCCATGGGCAGCAGCAGTTCGTCGGGGATGATGGCGTTATGCATGCCCATGCAGCCCTCGTCGAACACGCCCATGATGGTCTTCTCGCGCAGAAGCGAGTCCACGATGCCTTTCACGATGGCCGCGTCGCCTGCCGGAAGCGCGATGTCCGGGCAAGGGGTAACGTGATCGGTTTCATGGGTGATCTTGCCGGTGTCGAGCCATTCATCGAGTGCGGCCTCAAAGAAGGGATCGTCGAAATTTTCGCTCCAGATGGAGGAATACGCGACCCCTGCCTTGGTCAGCGAGCCGTTGAGGTTGAGCATCCCCACAAGCCCCGGCCATTGCCCGGACCAGTTGGCGAGCGTCAGGATCGGTCCGCGGTGGTGATAGAGACCGGCAAGGATATGGTGCGAATACTGCCAGACCGCCTCGGCGACGATCAGCGGCGCGTCCGGGTCGATCCCGGCGAAGACGTCCATGCCCTCGCGCTGGCTGCCGATAAACCCGTGGCCTTGCGGCTTCTCCGGATGCCCCCGGGTGATGGTCCGCCCCTTAGCGGCGACCACCTCCATCAGGCGTTGCTCCATCGCCTTCTGGGCGGGCCAGCAAACGATATTCGCGCTTTCGCGCAGGTCTCCATTGGCTACAAGAACGATGTCTTTCATCGGTATTCCCTCTTGGCTCCTCTTCCAATTGGGTCGCAACGTCCATGGCTGCGGCACCAAATCCCATTTGCCCGCCCGGTTCAGGGGGCTGCCCCCGATCAGATCGGGCGTCGCGGCCGGGGCCGGCTGTGGTCACTCTGAGATGGCGGACGTCCCGGTGCTCGGCACAGCCTGCGCCCGATATCCGCCTCCTGCGAACACGGCATCATCCCTCCTCCTGGTCTCCGCCATGTCATCCCTGCCGCGCGATCAGGCCGGCCAACCAGGCGCGAATGCCCGGTCCGGCAGCAACCCACAGGCACCAGCCTTTCATGCGACGAATCGATGTCGAAACGAAAATCGAAACGTTTCTATCAACAGAAAACCCCAGGGGAAGATTGATGTCAATGCTCAACGCAGGTGACGCGACGGGGAGCTGTTTGCCGTGATCAGAATTGCCATCGGGGGATTTTCGCGATAGGCATCCATAAAGGAAAGAATAAAAGGGGAATGAACGGCATGGCCACGATCCGGGATGTAGCAAAGGTCGCAGGCGTCTCTGTTTCGACGGTCTCCCTGGCGCTGAACCAGAAGGAACGGGTCAGCAGCAAAACGTTTCGAAAAATCATCGAAGCTGCCGAGAGCACGGGCTATGTCGCAAATCCGATCGCCAAGAGCCTGCGCAAGGGCCGAAGCCCGTTTGTCAGCCTGATCGTCTCCGACATCCGGAACTATTTCTCGCAGATGTTCCTGGCCGAGTTCGAGCATCGCGCCTTTGAGAAGGGCTACCTGCTGACCCTGTCGGACAAGTCCGGCCTGGCCAGCGACGAGACCGCCGTGATCCGGCAGCTGATCGCGCAACGGGTGACCGGCGTGATGATCTCCCCGACCCAGCAGACCCGCGCATTGCTGCCGCAGCTCGACCAGGCGGGCGTACCGGTGGTGCTGTACGACCACCAGATCCCGGATGCGGGATATGATTTCGTCGGACTGGACAATCGCCTCGCGGTCGGAATCCTGACACGCCACCTGTTCGGCCTCGGGCATCGGCGCATTGCCTATATCGGTGGCGAACCGGGCCTCTGGACCACGAATGAGCGCGAGCTGGGCTTTCGCAAGGCGATGGACTCCCAGGGGTTGCCGATCGACCCGGACACTCTGGTGTCCGGCAACTATACCCGCGACGGCGGCCATCGCGCGTCAATGAAACTCCTGTGTGACGCACGCCCGGTCACGGCGATCATCGCCGCCAATAACGAGATGATGATCGGAACACTTCAGGCGGCTCAGGAGTTGGGCTTTCGCTGTCCCGACGATCTCTCGATCTGCTGTATCGACGAAGCGCCCTGGGGCGATGTCCTGCGTCCGAGGGTGACCCACGCGGCGCAACCCGCGCGGGAGATGGCCATTCGCGCTGCGACGTGGCTTCTTGAACGGCTCGAAGATCCGAATGCCGCAATCGAACCGCGGTCTGAAGCCTTCGCGCCAACGTTCGTTCCCGGTGAAACAACGGGTCGACCGGCGGCACAGCGAGGATAGGGCAACCGCTCTCCCTCACAGTACCGGAAGAGACACCGTCGCCCCCCCGCCGACCGTCCCCTGGAACACCAGGATCACCCGACACGCGACGGGGGGCATAGACAAGACCAATTTACTCATCGCACACTCCGGCGCGGAGCAGGGAGTGCCGGATGACAGAGACACCACTCGAACCGCAAATCGTGGACAAGATCCGCAAGAGTTTCGACGCACAGAGTCTGATGAAGACGCTGGGTGCCGAACTGGGCGAGATGTCGCCAGGCAAGATTGAGGTTCTGGCGCCGATACTGCCCGGAGCGCAGCAGCAGAATGGCTTCGCTCATGCCGGCCTGACCTTTTCTCTGGGCGATGTTGCCGCCGGTTATGCTGCGCTGTCGATGATGCCGGCGGAGGCGGACGTGCTTACGGTCGAGATAAAGATCAACCTTCTTTCCCCGGCCAAAGGCGACAGGCTCATCGCGCGCGGCTATGTGATCAAACCCGGACGGCGGCTCTTTGTCGTCGGCGCGGAGGTTCTGGTGGATCAGAACGGAACGCTCAAACCGGTGGCCATGCTCCAG
>NZ_JAWMPX010000037.1:0-41714 GCF_033101155.1 Tropicimonas sp. TH_r6 | reverse complement strand
TGGGCACCGAAAGACGTTTCAGGCCTTGATTCGGGAATTGTTTGAAGAGACACCAAACGCGGGGGCGCAGATGCGCTGCCCGCTTTGATCAATTGTTGTTACCAGCCCGAGGACAAAAGTCATGCTGCGGTTTCGTGGAACCATCCTTGCCCTTGTCGCAATCCTGGCATTGGCCGCCTGCGAGAGTTCCGAAGAACGGGCAGAACGGCATTATCAGCAGGCGCTGGCGTCTCTCGAGGCAGGCGAGGTCGAACTGGCCCTCGTGGATCTTCGCCGGGTCTTCGACTATAACGGATTTCACCACGATGCCCGGGCGCTCTACGCGCAGACCGTCCGTGAGCAGGGGAATTTCCAGGAAGCCTATGGTCAGTATCTGCGCCTTGTGGAGCAGTATCCCGATGATTTCGAAGGCCGCGTGGCTCTCGCCGAAATGGCCTTCTCGACCGGCAATTGGGAGGAACTGGAACGACATGGCGGCAAGGCGGCGGAGCTGAATGCCAAGGCCCCCGAGGTCGCCCCGCTGGTTGTGGCCATTGATTTCCGCGAAGCCGCCCTGGCAAACGATGCCGAGGCCATGACCGCCGCCGCGGACAAGGCACGTGTCGTTCTGGCCAGAGACGACTCCAATGACATCGCCCGGCGTGTTCTGATCTCCTACCTTCTGGAAGCCGCAGATCCATCCGAGGCGCTGGCGGAGATCGACCGGGCATTGGAAGCCACGCCGGATGATTTCGATCTGAATATCGCCCGGCTCAACCTGCTGGGCCAGATGCAGGATGAAGCCGGGACAGATGCGCAGCTCAAGCGCATGTTCGCACTCTTCCCGGAAAACGAGATGGTGCAGCAATCCCTGCTGCGATGGTATCTCGCGCGAGGCAATACGGAGGAAGCGGAAGCTTTCCTGCGTGAACTGGCGGCGCTGAACCCGGAGAACCCGGCGGGCTTCCTGTCCGTGGTGAAATACATTCAGCAAGTGCGCGGGGGAGAGGCCGCACAGGCAGAGCTCGAGACATTGATCGCAGAGACTCCCGAAGGCGCGGCACAGGAAATCTACCGCGCGTCGCTGGCCGCGTTGATTTTTGACGGGGGAGACCAGGAAGCTGGCATGGCTCGGATACGTGAGATTATCAGCGGCGCCGAACCCGGGGCACAGACCAATGACATCAAAATGATGTATGTCAGGATGCTGGAACATGTCGGGGACGCTCCCGCGGCCCGCGAACTGGTCGACGAGATCTTGACCGCGGATTCTGCACATGTGGAATCGCTGAAGCGCAAGGCGGCCTGGGCCATCGACGGCGACCGGGCAGGGGATGCCATCTCGGATCTGCGCCGGGCCCTTGATCAGGCCCCGCGAGATGCCGAGATCCTGACCCTGATGGCGCACGCCCATGAACGCGAGGGCAGCCTGGAGCTTGCAGGCGAACGCCTGTCGCTCGCGGTGGAAGCCTCGGGGCAGGCGGTGCCGGAATCCCTGCGCTACGCGCGGTTCCTGCTGGCACAGGGCAGTCCCGAGCCAGCCCGGCAGGTGCTTGATGATGCCCTGCGCAAGGCTCCCGTGAATCTCGATATCATCGGGCTTCTGGCCGAAATCGCCGTGGCGGAAGAGGATTGGGCCAAGGCCGATGAGCTGAGTGCGCGACTGGCCAGCAGCCGCGAGCCGGCCGCCCAGGAAATCCTCAAGACCCTGACATCGGTGCGGCTTCTGGCCGAGGGCCAGGTGGAGCAGGTGCTCGCCCAGCTGGAAGAGCAGATCGCGGATGCGGGCGGAATGACCGAGGCGCGCCGCGCCACGGCGACGCTGGTGCTTCTGAAAGCGCGGGAAGGCGATATCGATGGCGCCCGGCTCGATCTGGCCGTGGCCCGTTCCGAGGATCCCGACGACCTGTCCCTGCGCCAACTCGAGGTGCTCCTGGACCTGGGCTCCGGCGAGACCGAGGCAGCCGAGGAGAAGCTGCGCGGCATCGTGGCGGATAGCCCTGGCGCGCGGCAACCGGTGGAACAGCTCTTCGGCCTGCTGACACAGCAAGGGCGCACGGAAGAGGCCGAAGCGCTGATCGCCGAGGAGCTGGCGCGCAGCCCGGACTCTTCTTATCTGCGGTTGATGCAGGGGACTATCCTCAGCGACAGGGGCGATATCCCCGGGGCCATTGCGCTGTTCGATGAGCTTTATGCCGAGAACAGCTCGAACGTGATCGTGGCGAACAACCTGGCCACCCTGCTTGCCGACGATCCGGCCGAGCTGGAACGCGCGACCACCATCGCCCGGCGCCTGCGCGGGCGCGACATCCCGGCTTTCCAGGACACCTATGGCTGGATCGCGTTCCTGCGCGGCAATGTCGAGGACGCGATAGCCAACCTTGAACCTGCCGCTGCCGGCCTGACCGAGGATGCGCTGGTGCAGTATCATCTTGGCCGCGCTTATGAGGCCGCAGAACGGATGGAAGAGGCCCGCGCCCAGTATGCCCGCGCGCTGGAGCTGTCCGAAGGGACCGAAATTGCCGACCTTGCCCAGTTCGCGGATGCGCAGAAGCGGCTGATGGCACTGGATCAGTAGCGGCGCGACGGAACTTTCATGTGGCTGGCAGCGATGATGACGCGAGTCCTCTCCTTGCGGGGGCGCCACATACCGGCCACCACAGAGTTTGTGCAACAGAATTGCCTGGAGTGAGACGGCAAGGCGTTGAAACCGTTTTGCCCTGCCCGTTTTGGTATAAGTTGGCGGACAAAAGCGCCTGATGCCCGATGCGCATCAGGGATTTGGAAAACCGAGGGTGGCAGAATGATCTCAAGATTCCTCATTGCGCTGTTTGCGCTGGTCGTCTCTCTGGGAAGCGTACAGGCCCAGGGAAATTACCTCATCAAGTCCGGCGATACGCTCTCGATCGAGATTCTCGAAGACACGTCGTTGAACCGGCAGGTGCTCGTGCTGCCCGATGGCCGGGTCAGTTTCCCGATGGCTGGCCCGTTGACAGTCGGCGGGCGAACGACCGAACAGGTCGAGCGCGCGATCAGCAGCCGGATTGCCAATAATTTCTCTGTCGCTCCTACGGTTTACGTTTCCGTTGCCGGCATCTCTCAATCGCAATCTGAGCCGGCAAGCCCTGCCATCATCAAGATCTATCTCGTCGGCGAGGTGAACGCGCCAGGCGCGAAAGAGCTCGCCCCGGGCACGACGCTGCTGCAGGCCCTGTCCGAAAGCGGTGGTTTCACCAAATACGCGGCGACCAAACGTGTTCAGTTGCGCCGGACCATGTCCGATGGACGGCAACGGCTCATCAAGATCAACTACAAGGCCATTTCGCAAGGGGCGGTCATGTCGAACGATCCGTCGCTTCGCGATGGCGACGTGATCCTGGTACCGGAACGCCGCCTGTTCGAATGATTGACATGTGCCGATTGCCCTTTCGGACGAGGACCCTCTGATGGCAGCCTTTTCCAAACGCGCAGGCCTGATCTCGGTCTCCTGTCTGGCCGCGGTTGCCGCGACGGCGCAATCCGTCGCGCAACAGGACACTGGCTCGGAACTCTATCTCGATCTCAGCACGGGCCTGTCCATCACGGATAATTACGAAAGCCTGGAGGACCCGCAGGGCGACACCTCGCTCTGGTTCACCGACCTCACGTTCGGATACTCGAGTGAAACCAAGTCCGAATCCCTCTCGCTGGAGTTTGGCGGCCGGCTGGAATTTGGCGACTATGCCGAGGATCCGGACAATAATGGCGGCTGGATCGATCCGTTTGCGAGTGCTTCCTACAGCCGGGAATCCAGCACGTCCCTGTTCCGGGGCGCCGTGAGCTATCGCGAAAGGGACAATGGAATCGATGTCACCGAAGGCTTCGATTCCAGCACGGACCTGATCGTGGACCAGGGCACGCGCTCCGATGCAAGGGTCCAGGCCGAGCTTCAGACCGGCATCGGCACGCCCGTTCGAACCTCTTCGATCCTCTCCTATCATCAGCGACGTTTCTTCGACACATCCGATCCGGACCTGAGCGACCGTGACACCTTCAGTTTCGATGGTGAGATCGGCCTGGCCATCACCCGGAGCGCGGAACTGCTCCTCGTCGGAAAATACGACAATCGCGATGACCTCGACGATATCAACGATGACGAAGAGCATACCGTCCTCGGGATCGGGATCGGCGCCGATATCTATCCGGACATGACATTCCGGGGCGTGCTCCAATACGAGCGCGACAAGCTGACCGAAACGGTGGATGGCCAGCGCGAGACCACGACAGAACACAGCCCGACACTGGACCTGTCCGTCCTCAAGGACCTCCCCAACGGCGCGCTTCGCTTCTCGTTCGGCGGCGAGCTCGACAGCAATGGCGTCCGGACCACCGCCGAAGTCGGTCGGAGCATGGAAACGACCTATGGTGATCTCGATTTCTCATTGGGTGTCACCCGTGTGGAAGAGGGCGATATCTATCCCGTCGGGACCGTTGACTGGACGCGGGAGTACAAGACCCGTCAACTCGGGTTGAACTACAGTTCCGGCGTGGCGACCGACGACGATGGCGACCAGGTGCTGAACAACCGCCTCACATTCGAATTCTTCCAGGACCTGACAGAGATCGATGCGCTGCAATTGGAGATGAACGTTTCTGCCTCGGAGAACATCGATGGCAACGATGGTGACTACCGACAGGCGGGCCTGAGCGTCAGTTACTCGCGCGACCTCAACCGCAACTGGAGTTTCGTGACCGGGTACAGCCATTCCTTTGCCGAGGACGATGACGAGGAGGTCACGACGGTCAACGAGGTCTTTGCGCGCCTGGACCGGCGGTTCTCGCTGCGCCCGTAGGCGGCCTCGAGTCCAGGTATTCGCTGTTCACTCCGGCCGTCCCTCGAAGAAAATCCCCAACGCCCAGCCCGCAACAAACCCTCCCAGGTGCGTTTCCCAGGCAAGCTGGCCGGAAAAGGCCCAATACATGAGTACATTGAGGCCCAAAAGCACGGCAAGGATGCGCCATGTCCTTTGAAACGACTGCGTTGGTGTGGGTTGCGCCAGCCAGATCCAGGCCACCAGCGTCCCGGCCAGCCCAAAAAGGGCGCCGGACGAGCCCACCATCGGCTGACCGGATGTGACAAGTGCGCCGTAGGTGGCCGCCCCCGCAATCATCGTGGTGAAATAGATCACGAGGAAACGTCTGATCCCGACGCGGCTGGTCACGGCGGTGCCCAGTGACCACAGCGTGATCATGTTGAAGCACATGTGCAGCAAGCCACCATGAATGAAGCCGTAGGTGAGAAACATCAGCCACGGCTGCAACGGATAGTTTGGGTGTCCGTGCTGTAACAGCACCGGCCAGAAGGCCCCGTTGCCGTAGGCCCAGATCCGTAGGCCCGGGAGACCGATCACGTCGAGCTTCGACAGCTGGAACGCACCCTCGATCAGGACGCAGACAATCAGGATCGTCCATAGAACGGCGGTTTCTCCGGAGGACAACCGGGTCTGTGGAGTGGTTGCTTGTTTCATGCGCAAATCGATGACGGGAGGCTGACGATAGTGCAAGTGCTTTGCTTTCCCGCCCGTCGCGCAGATTTCGCCGTTGGTGCGACCAGATGCTGAAAAATAGGGGCTGTCTCAGGGTTCCAAATCAACCCGGCCTTCTTCTCTCGACATACCTGTCACAGCTGCCAAGCGGAAACATGCCTTCCTGCAGGCGGAGAACTTGCAAGATAGCGCCTACAATGTGACACGATTTCGAACTTCGATTGCCCCAATCTGGCCCTTTTGACATCTTACGGCTTCTGTTTGGGGGGGGCGAATATCGTCAAGTAGTCGAAAAGGCAGTCTG
Source organism: Tropicimonas sp. TH_r6 (assembly GCF_033101155.1). NCBI lineage: Bacteria > Pseudomonadati > Pseudomonadota > Alphaproteobacteria > Rhodobacterales > Roseobacteraceae > Tropicimonas > Tropicimonas sp. TH_r6. Next base: position 35,906 of record NZ_JAWMPX010000037.1, on the reverse strand, counting down.
ATACAGACCGACAATCCTAAAAATCAACGGTATCGAAACGGATTTTGCCCATAGTGGCGACCGGCTCGGAGAGGATTTTCTGCGTCCGATGGGACGCCGGGTCCACGCACGAGAGCATGGGAAGTTCGTTGCGTGTGTATGCGTGTGTCTGGGAACCGTTCAATTTTCCCGCTTCATCCACTCGGAAACCACTCATCTCAACCGAGGTCCACTGAATGACCGACTTCTACGTATCCAACGAAGCAGAGCTCCAGAACGCTCTCTCATCCGCACAAGGCGGAGACACGATAGTCCTGGCCGACGGAGACTACGGCTCGATCGACTTGTCGCTGAACTATGATGCCGAGGTCACAATCCGCAGTGAGAATACGCTCGGTGCGAATTTCGACGAAGTGAACATGGCGGAATCCTCGAACCTGACGTTCGAAGGGATCTCGGTGGGCACTTTCGCGGCCTACTCCAGCGAAAACATCGAACTCAGCAGTTCCGATGTCAACGGCCTCCTCTATCTCAAGAATGTCAATGGCGCCACGATAACGGGCAACGACATCGACGGCGACTTGCATGCTATGTTGTTGAACAACGTGCAGAACTTCACCGTCTCAAACAACAAGATCCACACCGCCCAGGAAGACCTGATGCGGGTGACGGGAGACAGTTATAATGGTGTGATCGAGGAGAATTACTTCTTCGACACGCATCCCGAGGATTACCGCAGCGAGGGTGGAGAATATAACCACTCGGACTTCATCCAGATGTTCTCTGTTGACGGTGATACGCCGCATGACATCGTCATCAGCCGCAACGTGATGTACGACGATCCCACGACCGGCGCCTCCACCGTGACGCCGCAGGGTATCTTCCTCTCGGACCCAGGGAGCGATGGCTACAAGAACATCCTGATTGAGCAGAATCTGATTTCGGTCCGGTCGGTCAACTCGATCTACATCAATGGCGGGCAGGAAAATGTCGTCGTCCAGGACAATACCCTGATGGCGAGTGAAGGCGGCGGCGCGATCGTTCGCCTTGCCGACAAGTCGGGACTGGACAACTCCGGCACCACGGTCACCGGCAACGTCATGAAAATTCTCTACGACCAAACCGAATCTTCCACGATTGGATCGAACTACATCTACGGCCGTGACGTCGACATGAGCGAATTGTTCCAGGGGGACGGGAGTTCATGGGAAAGCTACCTCGCGGTCGAGGGCTCGGCCCTCGATCTCTCGGGTATGGGCGCGACCGAGTTCCTCGCTGATCTGGTCGCCGGCAAATTCGGGGGATTTGGAAACACGCCCGAAGCTGTCGGGACCGAAAACGCCGATACAATCACCGGAACGGCTATAGACGACGAGATCAACGGAGAGGGTGGAAACGATCTTCTGACAGGATATGCCGGGGAAGACACACTCTATGGCGGCGACGGGAATGACAGGCTGCGCGGTGGCTTTGACGGTGACCTGCTGGACGGTGGCGATGGCATTGACCGGGCCCTCTACAATCAGGCGACGACCGGCCTTATTGTCGATCTGGCAGATGCTTCGTTGAACACCGGCGAAGCTGCAGGCGACATCTATGTCTCGATCGAACAGGTGGTCGGGACGGCCCATGCCGACGAACTTTGGGGCGATGATGGCGACAATGGCCTTTGGGGTGGGAACTGGGGAGACCTGCTCGACGGGCGCGATGGCGCGGATACGCTCTATGGCGGCAATGGCAATGACAAGCTGCGCGGCGGGCTCGGTGGCGACCTGCTCGACGGTGAAGACGGCATCGACCGGGCCCTCTACAACCAGGCGACAACCGGAGTCGTGGTCGATCTCTCCGACGCGAGCCGGAACACCGGGGAGGCGGCCGGCGACAGGTATCGCTCAATCGAACAGGTGGTCGGATCGAGCTATGACGACGAGATCACGGGCGATAGTGGCGACAACACGCTCTGGGGCGGAGATGGCTCGGATGTTCTCAACGGAGGCGACGGCAATGACCGGCTCTTCGGCGGTAGCGGGGCGGACAGCCTGACCGGTGGCGCAGGGAAAGATCAATTCGTGTTCAACACGGTCAACGATAGTGCGGTGATCAGCCTGACCGGCGCCGCTGCGGACGATCTATTGGTGTTCAATTCGTCCAACGGTAACAACTCCGGTTCCATCGACTGCGACCAGATTACCGACTTCACCCGCGGCGAGGACCTGATCGACCTCACCAGTATCACGGTGGAGAATGGCGGTGCGCTGCCGGATGTGGACATCTCGGTGACGGCCTCGGGCGACAACCTCGTGAATATCTCCCTCGCCGATGACGATATCTATGACTGCTCGTTTCTGGTTCTGGGTGTCACCGATCTCGACGTCAGCGACTTCCTGCTTTGATGCTGTCGATCCCAGGGAGTATCGGTCTGGGCAAGAGGAACTGAGAAGTCCGGCGCGCCACTGGCAGTGCTGGACTCAACTTATAAGAAAAGCGGCTCCGCACTCACTGCGGGGCCGCTTTCCCCTTTGGCGAGATACGGAACCGGAAAGGCCTCAACTCTCCCGGAAGGCCTTGTAGAGATAATCCGTGAAGGGCTTGAGCAGATAGGCCAACGGAGAGCGGTCGCCGGTGCGGATATAGGCTTCGACCGGCATGCCCGGCAGGATCTCCCTGTCTGGGCCGAGCGTCTGCAGCGCCTCAAGGCTCGGCGCGATCTCGGCGAGGTAATAGGACTCGGCCGTGCGGTCGTCGGAGAAGGCATCGGCCGAGACCTGTACCACCTGGCCATCCAGCTCCGGGGTTTGGCGGCTGTCGAAGGCGCTGAAGCGCAGACGCACCGGCTGGCCAACATGAACCTCGTCGATATGGATCGGCTCGATCCGGGCAGCGATGACCAGTGGACGGTCTTGCGGCACGATATAGGCCACCGGATCGGCCGGGCGGATGATCGAGCGCGGGGTGTTGATCGTCATGCCATAGACGACGCCGGATGTCGGGGCGACGACTTCCAGCCGGTCCAGCCGCTTCAGGAGCGAGCGGCGCTGCTCCTGCAATCCGAAGAGTTGGGCTTGCAGGTCGCGCAGCCGGGTGATCGCCTCCTCCCGGCGCCCGGTCTCCAGCTTGAGCACCTCGATATCGATCTCGGTGACACGGCCGAGCGCCTGCGCCCGGCTGGCGGTCAACTCGCCGATGGAGCCAAGCAGCTCGGATTGCTCCCGTTGCAGCGCCAGCACGCGCGAGGCCTGCGCCAACCCCTTGTCCAGCAGGCTCTGCTGGTCCTTCAGCTCCATTTCGATCAGCGCCAGCTGATCGGCCAGGGCCGCGCTCTGCGCGTCGATCCCCTCGATCTGGCTGTCGATCTGCTCGCGGCGTCGGGCAAGCTGCTCGGCCTCCTTCTCCAACGTCATCCGGCGCGCCTCGAAGAGCCGCGTCTGTCCCTGGATCAGCTCCGCGACATCCTGCTGGACGGCGGCTTGCTTCCGCACTTCCTCGGCAAAGACGATGTCGGCCGCGCCATCGCGCTCCGCCATGAGCCGTCCAACCCGGGCCATCAGTTCGAAAAGCTGCGACTCGACGATTGCGAGTTCGGAGCGCAGCTCGCTGTCATCCAGCACGATCAACGGCTCGCCAGCTTCCATCCGGTCGCCCTCCTCGACCAGAACCTGGTCGACGATACCCCCGTCGAGATGCTGGACGACCTGCCGGTTCTGATCGACCTCGATCCGTCCCGATGCGACGATGGCTCCGGAGATCCGTGCCGTCACCGACCAGAAACCGAACCCGCCGACCAGCACCAGAACAGTGAGCAGCCCGAATATCAGGTGAAACCGCGCACGCAGAAAGACAGGCTCGCTCATTGTGCCTCTCCCTTGCCGGCCTGTGTCTGTAACTTCTCCGCATTCTCAACCGTCTGCCGAAGCACCTCGTCGCGCGGTCCGAAGGCCCGGCTGACACCGCCATCGACCACCAGCAGAAGATCGCATTCCTTGATCGCGGCTGGCCTGTGCGCCATGATGATGACCGAGCGTCCCTCCGATTTCATCGTCCGGATGGCGCGGTTGAGTGCTTCCGAGCCTGAATGGTCGAGATTGGAATTGGGCTCGTCGAGGACGAGGATCTGCGGGTCGCCATAGAGCGCGCGGGCCAGTCCGATACGCTGGATCTGTCCGCCCGACAGCCGGCTCGATGTTCCCTTGAGCGGCGTGTCATATCCTTTCGGGAAATTGACGATCATGTCATGCGCATCCGCCTTCTTCGCCGCCTCCACGACGGCTGCCTCGTCCGGTTGCGGCGCAAGCCGGGCGATGTTCTCGGCAATCGTGCCATCGAAGAGCCGGATGCGTTGCGGCAAGTAGCCGATATGCTGCCCGAGCACGTCCGGATCATACTGATCGAGCGCCGGGCCATCGAGACGGATCCGGCCGCCCGCGCAACGCCAGACGCCGGTGATTGCCCGCGCCAGCGTCGTCTTGCCAGAGCCGGAGGGACCGATCACCCCCATGGCCTTGCCCGGCGGCAACTCGAAGCTGACCATGCGCAGCGATGCCTGCGCCTCGCCGGGCGGCAGCACGGTAATCTGTTCAACCTGCAGCCGCGCTGCCGGCTTCGGCAACGCCATGTGCCGGGGCTCGGGCGGGGTCTCGGAGAGGAGCTGCGCCAGGGTCTTCCAGCCGCGCGAGGCCCGTTGAAACATGTCCCATTGCCCGATGGCCTGCTCGACCGGCGCCAGCGCCCGCCCCAGCAGGATCGAGGCGGCAATCATCGCGCCGGCCGAAAGTTCGCCTTGCAGCACGAGATAGGCCCCGAGACCAAGCATGGCCGATTGCAGGAAGAGCCGCAGCGCCTTTGTCGCCGAGCGGAAAGCCCCCGCCCGATCAGAGGCGGAAATATCCGCCTCCAGTGCCTGCGTCCGTGCCTGTTGCCAGCGCGCGAAACCCGCGCCGCGCATGCCGAGCGCCTCGATCGTCTCCGCCTCCTCGCGCATCTGCTGGGATTGCCTCTCCGCCTCGCGGCCCAACCCCGCGGCCTCCAGCGCCGGCTGCCGGGTCCGCCATTGGTTCAGCGCTGTGATCACGATCAGGGTCCCGCCCCCGGCCACGGCCAGCATCCCGAGCCATGGGTGGAAGATGAAGATCGCCGCCAGGAAGATCGGCGTCCAGGGCAGGTCGAAAAAGGCCATCAGTGCGGGCGAGCCGAAGAAACGGCGAATGGTTTCGAGATCGCGCAGCCCGGTCGCGGCGGCCTTGGAACTCGGGTGGAGGCTCTCGCTGCGCAGCATGGCGGCAAAGATGCGCCCATCCAGAAGTTCCTGGAACCGCCCGCCGACCCGCGTCATGACGCGCCCCCGAACGAAGTCGAGGATCCCCATGGAGAGATAGAGAAAGGCGACCAGCGCCGAGAGCGCAATCAGCGTCTCCTCGGAGCGCGACCCCAGAACCCGGTCATAGACCTGCAGCATGTAGAGTGGCCCGGTGAGCATCAGAAGGTTCACGAAAACAGAGAACAGGAAGGCCGCGATGAACAGTCCCCGGCTCTTGGAACGCGCCGCGCGCAGCTCCCGCAGTCCCGTCTCGACATCTTGCGTGCGCATTCATCCCTCCGAGAGACAAAACCAACCCGACATTTGGTACAGCACACAGCATCAATAGAGAAGCGCTGCACGTTACCTATATGCAGCGAACTGCGACCCTACCGCTTCTCAGCTCTATCTTCACTTGGCCTGTGGCGCCATGTCTTCTGATCGGTATCACTGCCGAAAATGCCACCGATCAGAAACCGGCCAGCCAGTCACTGCGCGCACGCCAGATCTTCTGCCATGCGGCGGCTTTTTCGCCGAAGCGTTTTGGACTGAGAACCGCGAGCAGCCCTACCCCGCTCCGTCGGACCGCCGCCCAAAGCCACATGAGGCCCCTCCCCAGGGGAACGAGCGGCTTTGGCCAGTGGTCACTGACAAGCGTAACACGCGCTTTTGCCACGAGAATCTGCTTGTCCGACCGTGTGGCCGCCGCGGCGCCGACGAGATGCATGATCTGGGCGTCAGGCGTTATCATCGGCCGGTATCCAGCCTCACGCGCACGCAGACAGAGATCCGCCTCCTCGCCATACATGAAGTATTTCTCGTCAAATCCCTTTAGGTCGTTCCAGAGCGCACGGGGGATCATCAGGAAACACCCCACGACGATATCAACCTCGCGCACCGTATCACGCTGCCAGGACCCCATGCCTTCCGGATTGAAGACTTCCGATCCGCGGAACGCGGCCGTGAGGCCGGTGGACATGCAAAAGAGGCTCCAGGGCGTTATTCTCTGCCAGCAGGAGGCAATGTTGAGCGAACCGTCCGGAAAAACTGTCCGCCCGCCAGTGATCCCCGCCTGAGGATTTGACTTGGAAAAGGCAAGGAGTCGGTCGATGGCGCCGGGATGAACTTCGGTGTCCGGGTTGAGAAGCAGGAGCCATTCGGTCTCGGCCTGTGCCGCAACGACATTGTTGGCCTTTGCAAACCCGAGATTTTCTTCGGAGGCAACCAGTTCGACATCTGGAAATCGCTCGGCAATGGCCTCCACCGATCCGTCAACAGAGGCATTGTCCCAGACCACCGTCCGGAACGCGACCTCGTTGGTGTTCTCGTAGAGCGTTTCCAGACATTTGAGCGTGAGCTCACATGTGTTGTAGCTGACGATAATGACCGTCAGCTCCGATTGCGCATTTTGTTCGAACATGCACGCCGATCCTGCTCAGTGAAAGACCTTGCCAAGAGAAAGCTCACCATAGACGACCATCTCCGAAGGTCCAAGCAAGGGCTTCAAGTGCATGCCGTTCGCGCCGATCCAACTCTGTGTGGGCCACGCGTCGATCTCCTTTCTTTCCAGCATGATAGGGGATCTGTCGCAACCCAGCTTAGAATGTGCCGTCACCAAGAAAAAATATCCGGGAATCAATGTTATGTAAAATATTGAACGCAGCCACCGCCCGGCATCTTCAGCGACAAAGTGCATCGTCGCCTAAGGATGGTGTCAGCTCTCATCGAGAATGCGGCGCGCCTCGGACGCGTATTTGAAGCTCGGGTCCAGGTCGATCGCCTTGGCAATCGTATCACGGCCCCTGCTTTTCTCGCCCAGTTCGATCAGCACACGCCCATGGCGATACAGGACGACCGGATCCTCCGGCGCTTGTTCCAGGAGATCCTCGTAAATTGTTTTCGCCGCGTCCGGTTGTCCGGCGGCGAAATACGCCCAGCCGAGCGTATCGCGAACTGCGGGCGTTCCGGAGGACAACGCATTCGCCTTCTGTGCCAGCTCGACCGCGCGCTCCGCCTCGCTATCGGTCAGCAGCGACGCGAGATTGTTGAGCGCAACCCAGTTGTCCGGATCGAGAGCCACAATCTGTTCGTAGCTGGCGCGGGCCTCGGGAAGCTTCCCGGTCTTTTCCTGGATCACGGCCTGCCAGAGGATGTCCGATGCGCTCGATGACGACAGGGTGACAGCCCGTTCCGCCAGGGCGAGTGCGTCGTCAAAATGCTCCAACCGATATTCGGTCCGGCTCTGCGCGCGCGTCAGAGGCAGATTCTCCGGGTCCAGTGCCAGCCCGCTTTCGAAGATCTCCCTGGCCTCCGCGTAATGCGCCTGAAGCCCGGCCAGATTGCCGCGTTCGAAATAGACCGCCGGCACATCCGGGAATTTCTCCTGCGCGCGCTCCAGAGTTTGTGCAGCGGCGTCAAACGCGCCCTCTGCGACCTGGAACTGCGCAAGCCCGACAAGACCATCGAGGCTGGTGCCACGCGCTGACAGCTCCGTGTATATCTCCCGCGCCGTGTCGGGCGTGTCGGTCGCCAGCATGCTCGTGGCGAGGATCTCCAGCACGATGTCAGGAGTTTCTTCCTTGGCCCGCCAAGGGACAAGAAGCGCAATTGCGTCGTGGTGACGGTCGGCCTGTTGATACAGTATGGCGAGTTCAGGCTTGTTGCCCAGATAGGTTTCCGGGGTGCCCTTCAGGCCTGCTTCGAGATGCGTCATCGCCGCGGAAGCGTCCCCTTGAGCAAGGGCAATGAGGCCGAGCCGCTGATGCGCCCGCCGATCCTGCGATCCGAGCGCAATGGCCGCCTCGAGATCCGCCTGCCCGGTGACGCCATCTCCCATGGAAAGGCGCAGAATGCCCCTGTGAATGAGCGCCGTGGTGCGGTCGGGCGCCAGGATCAGCGACAGGTTGAACGCTTCGAGGCTCTCGTCGAGTTGTCCGAGCTGACCAAGTGCGAGCCCCTGCAATTCGTGCAGTGCGGCGTCGTCCGGCTCGGCCTCCAGCGCGGTTTCCAGCACGGCCAATGCCTGATCCGGCTTGCCGCTCTGGATGAATGAAAGCGCCTCGCCGGCCTCCTCCGATCCCACGAACATCTCATCGATGGTCGACCGGTCGGACCCTGTTTCGTCGAACAGAACAGCGGCCGCCACCGGCAGAACCGGCAAGGCCGCGATAGAGAAAACAAGGGCGGAAAGAAGAGAAAGGCATCTCGGCATGACACACTCCAAGCTAGAGGGGGCGCCCCCCCGAAAACCCCGTCGGCAAAAAGGGGCGGCCTGGCCGCCCCCCTTCTTAGCTATAGCGTTTAAATCCGGCCGCGATCAAACGGCACGCCGGCGGAAGGCCAGGCCGAAGCCAGCCAGCGCGGCGAGGAGCATCGGGAACGCCGCCGGCACCGGAATGGCAGCCACGGTGATCGAGTCACTTTCCACAGCGACGATGCCGCCATCGACCAGTGCGTTCACCTCGAAATCACAGGACCCGGGATTCGTTCCGGTGAAGCTTGCCGTGAAGGTGAAGTCCCGATCGACCGAGCGGTCAAAGCTGCCCGAATACCCCGGAGAGGTCGCGACATCGACACAGCTCGTGTCGCCCGTCACACCGAGATCGACAGTGCTGTAGGTCGCGAAGGTTGCGGTGATGGCAGCGCTGATGGCCGCAGAGACGCCAGCTCCCGAGCCCGACACGTTGAAGAGGCTGCCGCCTGTCGCATCGGTGATGCGCGTCGCCTGCCCGGTACCGTCCAGGTTGCCGGAGTTGACAGCCTGCACAATGATGTTGCCCCCGGTCAATGCAGCGGTCGCGCTCGCTTCGGTCGAGCCAGCGCGGGGATCATGACCCGGCGCATCGCCGAACCAGACGAGGATACGCGTGGAGTCTGCGCGCCACCCCGGGTCTCCTGCCGCGGATTCCAGCGCAAACATGTTGGCTTCGTAATAATCGCCTCCGCCAGAAGCGCCCCAGGCATTGATACCAGCCTGAGCCGATGCCGTGCTGCTCGTGAAGGACGTATTCTTGCGATAGGAGAACGTGTCATAAATGTCTTTGTATTCACCGACAGCGAATTGAACATCTCCCAAACCAGAAATGCTGCTCAGGATCGACGATGCGTTGGTCTTGACCGAGTTGATCACGCCGCCCATGGAGCCGGTCGTGTCGCTGAGGAAGAAGACGTCGACCTTGGCTGTGGTCGGGGCAGCCGCGGTGACGGTCACCGTCTTGGTGATCGTCGTGGTTTCACCGACCGCGAGCGTCGCCGAGTAAGCATCGGGATCAATCGAGTCCGCGACCCCTACCCCCGTAAAGCCGAACAGAGCAACAACCGCTGCCCCTATATGCTTGAATTTGAATGTTTTCATTATACTTGTTCCCTCAAGAAAGATCGAAGAATCGGGAAAGAGAGTTCCCTGAGAATCAGGTTAACACGGTCGCGACTCATCTCTAAGCGCCCCTTGGCAAATTGGGCTTTTTTTTGACCATTTCTTGAAATAATCCGCCAAAAAACAGACGCCACTCGCTCCAATCTTCGGTCAAGGTGCGAGATTCCCGTCTGAAAGTGCATGAGGACTGGCGCTTCTGTCTGAAGGGGGAGCAGTGGGAGTGGTTGCAAGCATTCTTTCCAGAATCGGCACATTGTTCACGAAATGGAAACACTCCAGCCGATCCATGTTTCGCACGCGAAACATCCCTCCCCCGGGCCTGCAAGGGACAAGACGGAAGATAGCTCGGTTGTCAGCCGGGCACGCCCCCCCTACCCTCTCCCGGAAACCGGCCATGCCCATGGCCCCCCTGCCCCGTCGGGACGTCATGCTGCGATCTGCCCTTGCCTTGTTCCTGGTCCTTGCCGCCTCCCCTGCCCCGGCAGCCGAGGTCATGCTGGAGCACACGGACCTTGTTCCCATCGGCAAGGGAGCCTGGTTCGCCAGCGGCCTGACCCTGCCCGACCCCGATCCGGCCCTGCCCGCTCTCGGCCCGAATGTGCCGCCGGAGGTGGCGCGACAGCTCACCCCGCGGATCGCCCGTGGTGAAGCCCAGGGGTTTTCCGGCGTCCTCTACGACAATCGCGATCGCGCCCACTCCGCCCTCGCCCCGGGCTGGTTTCCCCGGCTGGCCCGGCTGAGTTATGGCCCCGAGTTGAAGACGAAAGGCGCCGATTATGGGCTGGCGGGCGGCCTGGTGTTTCCGGCCGTGGTCTTCGGCAACTCCTCCACCGCCGTAACCGGCGGTCCGATCGCCCGCAGCCTGCCACGGCTGGCCATGACCTCAGGCCATGGCCCGGCGGCCAGCGCGCGGCTCTATCGAAACAACCACCTCTATGTCTATCCCGAACATAACGACCATGACGCCAGCGACCGCTTTCCGGCGAACTGGCCCTACATGGTGATCAGCCAGGGTTCTTCCTACACGGATCGCGTGTTCCTCGAGGCAATTGGCGCCACGCTCGCCGCCTTCCCCCCGGAGACCTTCGAGCTGATGCGCAAGCGCAAGCTGGTGGCGCCCACCGTGCAGATGATCCTCCGGCGCAACCTCGCGGGGGTGCGCAGAACCGAAGACTACCTCTCTGCCGCGGCCCATCCCGTGGTCATGCGCGGCAAGGATATCCGCGCAGGTCTCATGGTGGCGCAGGCCGCCGCCCTCTCGGCCGATGCCGTGCCGCCCGTGACGCGTCTCTCCATGCTTGAGGACGGGTTTCGCAGCACGGCAGGGCTGGCGGGCCAGTCGGAGGTTCTGTTCGACACTCCACAGGCGCTGGCGCGGATCTGGCGCGGCCCTGAGGCCCGGCGCGAGATGGTTGTCAGCACCGTGGGAACGGTGGACCCCAACGGGCGGGACCTGACCTTCTCCTGGCATCTCATCCAGGGAGATCCGGCGCGGGTGCAGATCGAACCACTGGATGCCGCCGGGCGCACAGCACGCCTGCGCATCGATTGGCACGATCCCTGGGAAACGACCGCCATGCAAGACACGCGGGAGCCCGGCCCGCGCCAGCTTTCCCGGGTGGATATCGCCGTCTTTGCCGATAACGGGGTCAATCTTTCGGCCCCCTCCTTCATCAGCGTGGACTTTCCCGAACACCAGACCCGACGCTACGCCCCGGGCCCTGACGGGCAGGACCGCCTGGTCTCCGTGGATTACGATGCGCTTGGCCGGAAGGCGCCCTATGATCCCCTGCTCTTCTGGTCAGCCCCCTGGACCGACACCGCCCTCTACAGCGCGGATGGCGCGTTGACGGGTTGGGAGCGCCAGCATGGAGATGGACGGGAAGAGCGGGTGGAGCTGGGGACCGGGCGCTACACGATCGAGGATAGCGGCGGTCAACCGGCGTTGTCCTTCACGCCGGACTGAGACGCCATTGTTTCGCGCGCGAAACATGAAACATGTCGCATGAAAAAGGCCGGGATCCCTCCCGGCCTTGAACATCTTGTTTGGAACGCTTGGCTCAGGCGTGACGGCGCTTGCGACGGGCCGCAAAGCCCAAGGCGCCGAGGCCTAGCCCGAGGGTCCAGATCCCAGCCGGCACCGGGATGGCGGCGAGCCCGAGCGTGACATGGCTCAGCTTCTCGATCGACACACCCGATCCGGCGAGATTATTCGTGTCACCATTGGCGAACACAAGCTTGGTCAGGTCGGCGATGTTCTTGAAGACATAGTGGGTGTCAAAGGTATGACCACCCTTGCCAAACTTGAGCAGGAAGTAGCCCGGCATGGCCGGAGCAACATCCTTGTACCATGCATCGGCAGTGGAGTCGTAAGACCAGCCCAAAGCATCGTCTATCTTGGTCGATGTCAGCACCCCCGCCCCCACACCAAGAAGCGAGGCCATGTAAGCGAGTTCACCGGGCTCACTGCTGTCAGACAGGCGAGTACTCCCCACGAATGTATCCGCAGTCACCGCAGCCTGCGCGCCCCCTGCCGTGAGGCCCCCAAGGGCCATCGTCGCGGCGACCAAAAAGATCTTTCCAAAGTTTGAGAAACTCATCAAACCACCTCTCCAAAATTAATAATGATTAAAATTAGCATCATTTGACGATTTTGTCCAAGTTTTGCCGCAATTTCGGCGAGTTTTCACTAATCGTCCAAGGGACTGTTTCCCCTAAAGAAACAGCCCTTGGCGTACCCCTCATTGTCCTCTCCTGGGATACGGCCTCCACATATCCCAAGAGCACAAGAGCCGAGCCGTGTGACTCCGAATCAGGGGTTTCAAGCCCCTGCCCCTATGTTTCGCGCGCGAAACACAGGGGCGAAAAACAGAGGACAAAACAGGTAGGAACGCCTCTCAGCCCTGGATCGACTGTCAGAAAACCCGGCTCATGCGTGAGGACGTGTTGCGAAGCTCAAGGCGCGACCACCGAGGCAGCTCCCGTCTAGTCGTCTCCACTCGAGACACGGGTCTTCACATAGCCCAGGAAGGCGGCGGCTGGAGCGTGCAGGCGCGGGTAGCCGGAGGCGGCCCAATAGGCCTGCCAGTCCGCCTGAAGCGCGTGCACGTCCCAGCCCGGGGCGAGCGCGCGCGCGGCTTCGAGGGTCTCGTGGGGCAGGGCAGGGGGCTGCTTGCCCGGCGGCGGCGTGCGGGGTCTGACGCGGATCATATCGCCTGCCTCTTCCTCCAGCCGGTAATCGGGCAGGTTGTCGGCCTGCATGATATCGCGCAGCATCGCGCGGAACACCCGGCGGGGCGAGGCGGAGCCGGATTTCTTCCACAGCACATCGACCGAGACGCGCCAGGACGGTTGCCGCCCGCAATGCTTGCGCGCCAACTCGTAGATCCGCCGCGCCAATGGTCGGCGCAGGCGAAAATAGTCCCGGCTGAGCGTCAGAACAGATTTCGACAGGACCGCCCGGTAAAGCCATTCCGAGAGCGTCACCGACACAGACACCATGCGCCCGCCTCGCGTGCGGCGAACAATCTCCCAGCTTTCAATAAGGCCAAAGCCGGTGGTCACCTCCAACGGATCCTCCTTCGGTCCTGTCGGGATATTGGTGGTGATCCGGGTGCCCGCGAGCCGCTCGAAGGCCTCGCGGAGACGGTTATAGGCATCGCCCGAGGTTTCGCGATTGGTCGAGACCAGAAGGTCATGGGCCCGCAAATGCAGTGTCCGCGCCAATGGTCGTCCCGCGTTCAGCGCCGCCATCAACTGGCTGACGCAATAGATCAGGATATCCTTGTCATGGATCGTGGCCAGACCCTTGACCGAGGGTGTGACCGTGATCTCGGCCCCGTTATGCGAATAGTTGAGGATGCGCCTGTCCGGTCGTGTCGACAGGGTGAAGACCGGATGCTCCATGGTCGCCAGGTCGTCCTTGGGCACCCAATCAAAAAGATCGCAGATAAAGAAATCCGTCTGCGGATGCCGGTCGGGCAAAAGCCCCCCCGGATCCATGATCGCCCCAGCCATGTCCTGCTCGTTTTCTTATCGTGGTTTTAGTGACACCAACGATAGAGTTATCCACCGCTTCCGTCCATCCGCCCAACGAAATCGGTCGTGGGTTCGGAGTCGGAGTTTCGGGGTTTGAGAGTCGCCTCAACGTGGGTTCGGAATCGCGTGCCTCAACTGAAGGCATGAATTCGCACGTAGAAACAGTGCCTTACCAAAAGGCGACAGTGCCTTAACAGATATACTAACCATAAATAACACGACACAGGATGAGGGGCTTCAAACAAGCGTTCGCACACATCTGACAAAAAGCCTTATAATGCATTGAAATAGAAAGAAAATTTTTATGTGCGCATTTTCATTGCATGTATCACCTTTATGGTTATGTTTGAGAAAAAGCGGCACATGATGTCGCCGACAAGAGCAGTCTCAACCCGAATCGCATCCATCTGACACACGCCCTATGCAGCAGATGCGCTTCGCAGGAACACCGGACAGACAGGCGATGACACAGTCCAGACCCTCGGTCAAAGCAGGTACCAAGACCCCCGAAAGCACCCCCCCTTATCAGCGGCTCGATCCAGATGATGCGCTGGCCAGTTTGCAAGGGCCTATCGGGACAGCCGATTTCGCCAGGCTCGCCAGGGATTGCGGCGCCGGCCGCGATGATCTGCGCAGCCGCGGGTTGGACGCGAAAGGACAAAAGACCCTGCGCCGGTTCTCCACCTGGGAGATCACGAAATACCTGATCCCCGTGGCCCAGGCCCATTTTCGTCGTGTTCTCCGTGCGAACCCGGACTGGCCCCAGGGGGAAAGCGAAACGCCGGGTGGCGCGCGCTGGTTCACCCTCGACGAGATCCAGACCTTGCGCGGACTCTTCGCCGCCGAAGGGTCCAAGGCCAAGGGCTACCTGCCGTACCGGCCCGAGGGGTTGCCCGCCAAGATTGTCGGCGTGGCGAATTTCAAGGGCGGGGTCGGCAAGACATCGACGGCAGCTCACCTGGCGATGTCGGCCGCGCTCGACGGCTACAAGGTGCTGGTGATCGATCTCGACAGCCAGGGCTCGCTGACCTCGATCTTCGGCGGCGAAATCGCCGATGAATGGGATACGGTCTTCCCCCTGCTCGCGCGCCATTACGGCCGCCATCTGCAGAGCCAGAACCAGACCCGGCTGGACCGTGGCGAGGCGCCCCTGCCGCTGGATGAAACGCTGGCCGAAGCGCTGAAGGTTTCCACCCAGGACGTGATCCGTCCGACCCACTGGCCCAATATCGACCTGATCGGGGCGCAGCTGAACCTTTACTGGGCCGAGTTCCAGATTCCGGTCTGGCGGATGAAGTCGGGCACCTGGAAGATGTGGGAGGCACTGACCGAAATCCTGGAGGCGGACGGCGCGCGCGATGCCTATGACGTGATCCTCATCGATACGCCGCCCGCGCTTGGCTACCTGACGATCAACGGGCTGTCGGCAGCGGATATCCTGCTGGTGACGCTCGGGGCCTCGTTTCTGGAATTCGACTCGACGGGGCGTTTCTTCGACATGCTCCATGCGACCTTCTCTTCGATCGAGGAGAGCGAGAACCTTGCCGCCCGCGCCCTCGGTCGCCCCGAGATGGCTTTTGAATGGGATGCGGTCCAGGCCGTGGTCACCCGCTATGACGGCGCCCAGCAAGCCGAGATGGCGGCCCTGATGCAGGCCTACCTGGGCAGCAGCCTCGCGCCGCATCGGCAGGATTATACCGCGCTGGTGGGGCAGGCCGGCGAACAGGTGGCCGGCATCTACGAGGCCGATTACCGTGATTTCAACCGCGAGACCTATGTGCGCGGGCGCGAGACCTTTGACGCCACCTATGCGGATTTCAAGCGCCTGCTGATCGGGTCCTGGCGCCGGGACCTCGCTGCCGCCGAAGAGGAGGCGGGGGCATGACCCGCCTTGTCAACGAGCGCCCCAGACGATTATGTTTCGCTGCGAAACGCCTATCCGTCAGAGACCACCCGGCCACATTGCAGGAGGATCCGTCATGGCCCGTCGTCGACGTCTGACTCCCGTCGTTGCCCATCTTCCCGAGGAAGCGGGAACGGATGCCGGGGCTGCACGGACGCGCGCGCCCATTGCCGCGGCTGCCGGGGATGCTGCCGCCGGCGCTGCTCTTGCCGAGGTGGCCGGTGCGCTGGAGGCGGCCCGTGCCGAGGGGCGGTTGGCCCAGCCCCTGCCCCTGGAGGCGGTGATCGACGATCATCTGGAGCGGGATCGCTATGCGGCGCGTGCCGGGAACACGGCAAAGGGACGACTGGCGGCGGGCGGTTCCGAAGCGGATGAGGATATGGCCGCCCTGATGGAAAGTCTCTCGACCCGCGGGCAGCAGGTCCCGATCGAGGTGGTGGCCCTGGGTGATGGGCGCTTCGGCCTGATTTCCGGTTGGCGCCGGCTGACAGCCCTGCGGACACTCAACGCGCAAACTGGAGAAGAGAGGTTTGCCACGGTGCTGGCGGTGCTGCGCCAGCCCGAGACCGCGGCGGAAGCCTATGTCTCCATGGTCGAGGAAAACGAGATCCGCCAGGGGCTGAGCCATTACGAACGTGCGCGCATCGCGGTCCAGGCGGTTGCGCGCGGGGCTTTCCCGGATCTCCGCTCCGCCTTACGTGGGCTTTACGCTACTGCCAGTCGGGCGAAACGCTCCAAGATCGGAAGCTTCGCGGCCATCGTCACGGCGCTCGACGACAGCTTGCGCTTTCCCACCGCCCTGCCGGAGCGGTTGGGGCTGGAACTGTCGAAGTCACTGGAGGAAGAGGAGGCGCTTGCATCGCGTCTCTCCTCGGCACTGGCCAGCGCGCAATCGGATACGGCGGAGGCGGAGCAGTCTCTGATCCGGTCTGTTCTGGCGAAAAGGGCAGGGGAGGCCTCGCCGGAGCAACGCTCGCCACCCGCCCCGAAGTCCGGGGAAGACGAGGAGATCCACCTGATCGGAAAGCCCGGGCGCATCACGCTCACGGGGCCGGGTGTGACGCGGGAGTTTCGCGCGGCCCTGACCGCCTGGGTGAAAGCCCGTCAGGACAGCTAGGGCAGGGCGAATGTTTCGCGTGCGAAACGCTTCGCGATGAAGGGCGATTGGAGCAAAAGCGGCCTTCCGGCCGTGCTTTCCCGACACCAGGCGGAACGGCAGGGGAGACATAGAAAAGCCCGTTTTTTTGTCTAAAGATCGCTGGAAATCCTGTCGTCACGCTGTATGTGGGGTGTCTTATTGACGAGCCGAACCAGTTTTGTTCTTGTTTGTTGCAGACGCGAAACGTCTTGCCCCCTGGCTGCCACAGACTCTGGAATAGAGGCCAAAGAGATTTTGTTCGTCCCGTGCCTTCTGGGCATGGGACCGTTGAGATTTGAGAAGGGTTGATAAGTGAATAGAACTGCACAGCGGCGTATCCTGATCCTTGTCGAAAACCTTCCTGTCCCTCTGGATCGCCGGGTCTGGCTGGAAGCGACCAGCCTGCAGGCGGCGGGCTATACCGTCTCGGTGATCTGTCCGATGGGCCGGGGTTGGGATGCCGCCTATGAAGAGATCGAGGGCGTTCACATCTATCGCTATCCGCCGCCGCCGGAAGCCCATTCCGGTGCGTTTGCCTTTGCCCGGGAGTGGGCGACGGCGCTCTGGAACATGAGCCGTCTTTCGCGAAAGGTGCGCCGGGAACAGGGGTTCGATGTGATCCAGGGCTGCAATCCCCCGGATCTGCTCTTCCTGGTGGCCCTGCTCTGGCGCTTCTCCGGGGTGCGTTATCTCTTCGATCACCATGATGTCTGCCCCGAACTCTACGAGGCCAAGTTCGGCAAGAAAGGTCTCCTGTGGCGGGTGATGCATCTTCTTGAGCGGCTGAACTTCGCCAGCGCCTCCGTCTCCATGGCGACGAATGAGAGCTTCCGCGAGATTGCGCTGACCCGGGGAGGCATGAAGCCCGAGGATGTCTTCGTCGTACGCTCTGCTCCGCGCGTGGAGAATTTCCGCCCCAGTGACCACACCGGATCGTCGGACGGGATCACGCGCATGGGCTATGTTGGCGTGATCGGTCAGCAGGAGGGCATGGACCTTCTTGTGGCCTCGGCCGACCACCTGATCCACCAGCTGGGTCATGAAAAGGTACATTTCGAGATCGTCGGCTTCGGTCCTTCGCTGGAGGATGTGAAGGCCGATGTCGCCAGCCGTGGGCTGAACGAATGGTTCACCTTCCACGGGGCGCTCTATAACGAGGATCTCCTGGCGGTGCTGAACAGCTGCGATATCGGTGTGTCGCCGGATCCGAAGAACGACATGAACAACATCTGCACCATGAACAAGATCATGGAATACATGACGCTGGAGATGCCGGCGGTGCAGTTCGATCTGCGCGAAGGGCGCGCTTCGGCCGGCGATGCCGCGCTCTATGCCGAAGCCAATTCACCGGAAGATTTCGCCGCCAGGCTGGCGGTGCTGATCGAGGATCCCGCCCTGCGCGAGGAGATGGGCAAGCGTGGTCGCAAGAGGGTTCTGGAGGCGCTCTCGTGGGAGCACTCCACGGCCAACCTGCTGGCGGCCTATGACCGGATTTTCGAGAAGAACGGTTGGAAGGCTGCGCCGGTCGGCAATCCGGAGGTTTCGGCGGTGCAACATGGCGCGGAGTGAGGTGCGCCTTCGCCGATTTGGGAGGTGAAGGCGCACCTTCTCATTCGAGATAGGGTCGAATGTCAGCAAGAACCTGTGAGACGATTTCAGGTCTTGCGAGAGCATTGAAATGGCACTCGTCCCACCGGAAATTTCTGCCCAGAATATCCGTGTTCATTCCCAGAATAATGCGTGGGTCTGCTTCAGCTGCGGTCGCCTGTGCCTCCAGCACACTGGGAACCCCGTTTATGCGGCGATCCCCTATGCATCTGGATGCCTGAAACAAATAGGCCCTGCTGGTGTCCGAGAGGTCCAGAAGGTTGCTCAGAAGTGCGTGGAACTCGTCTGCCAGAATAGCTTTGTCGCTGATGACGGCGGCATCGGTCTCGCCCTGGTGCCAGAGAAAGAAATCGGGATGAAACCCTGCTTCGATAGCGCCCTTGATCTGCTGCTCAAAGGCTTCAAGGTAGCCGGACCTCTCGTCCAGCCAGTCGGATACCTGCGTCCCGCCAATCGCGCCATTTATCAGGAGAACCGGCTTGCCGCTTTCCGACGCAAGTTCGGATGCAAGAACAGGCCAAAGGCTTCCGCCAGAGCCGCCAGCTCCCAGGACCGGGTCTGTCGCGATGTAGCACTGCCCCATGAACCACATGTAGGCTTCTTGCCCGGCGACCGTTTGAGAACGTGATGAATTGGTGTTGGCAGCGTTTGACTGGCCGCCTGTCGCCAGGACGATGCTGTCTGCCGGATCAGGACAACCGACCATTGTATAGTCTGTGCCGGAATGCGGTTGAGGGATCGAATACCAGCTCTTGGGCAGGTTCAGCGAGGTGCGGAGCTTGTACTTGAAGTCCTGGTAGTGTTCCGCCGGTGATGGAGAGGTCACGCTCCAAACCACCCCAGCGAGAAATGCGATCAGAAGGGCAAGGCTCAGGCCGATAGTGACGACCACCTGTCGTGTGCGTCGGGACATCCTGAAAACCTACTCCGGTACAAACCTTGGCAGGCGAGGCATCACTTCACCCATGATGCGCTGCAGGCGCGCATCGGCATCTGCCGGGGTCTCTTCCTTGTGGATCGGGGTGACGAAACGCACCAGCGCGCCGTCGGCGCGGCCCCTGGTCAGGCTGTCCTGCAGAACCGTCATCTTGGCGGCGAAGTCGTTGGTCATCCGTCGACCGCGCTGTTCGAACCAGTAGTAGACCAGTTGCTGGGCCAGCCCTTTCTGGATCACCGCGCGGTTCACCTCGAACGTGCCATAGACCGTCTCGGGCATCGAAAGGGTGTAGGGCTCGAGCGTGAATATCTCCCAGCCATCCGAGGGAAGGCAGACCTCCGGCGAGTGCAGGCCCTGGCCTTCGGTCTGCTTGGCGTACCAGGCGGTGAAGAAGTTGACCGGAGTGGTCTCGCCGGCGGCGACGTAGGTGATGTCGATATAGTCATCGGCGGCCAGCACGGCTTCGATTTCGGGATCGAGCTGGCGGGGGTTGCCAGACCAGCTGCCGAGATTGCGCGGGAACAGGATGAAGCTGTCGCGATCGACTGTGACCTGGGTTCTTTCCGGGGCCAGGACAAAGCCCAGGCAGATGGCGCAGCTGAGCAGCGCCCCCGTCATCAGGCCACGGCTGGGCAGGGTGCGTTTGATCCGGGAAAACTGAACAGAGAATCCGGCGGTGTCGAGATCGATGGTCTCGAAGAAGGGCAGGGGGGTGGGGCGCAGGCGCTGGAGCGCCCAGGCCATGATGAAGAGGATCGCGATACAGGCGCCAAAGATCACCCAGCCTTCGAAGAGATGCAGGAAGCCCTCGGCATGTTCGATGCCGCGGTAATGCACGAGAATTCCGATGATCCCGATGCGGACGGAATTCATCAGGACGGTCAGGGGGGCGGCGGCCAGAAGCAGCACCGCCTTGTGCCACATCGGCCCGCGATAGAGGATCGCGAAGAGATAGGAGAAGGACAGGATCGGGAAGAGATAGCGCAGCCCCGAGCAGGCCTCGGCCACCTGCAGCTTGTAGAGTCCGAGGTCGATGACATTGCCTTCCAGCCGGACCGGAATGTTCATCATGTCGATGAACCAGGTCCCGAGCTGGGACGAGATCGATTGCAGGAAGATGGTCAATTGCCAGTAAAGGAACTGGGGCAGGGGCAGCATGAAGACCAGGTGCAGCACGGGGGCCCAGTGGTGCCGGCCGCGATGCCAGCCCATGAGCGTCAACATCACCCCGCCAACCCAGAGGATGAAGGCATAGGCGACGATATCGGGAATGCGCACGACATTGCCGAAGATCGCGATGGCAAGCCCGGCAAGGATCACCAGCACGCCGGGCCAGCGGATCACCGGGTCTGCCGGAGGCGTTTGCGGTCCGCGGCGCAATTCGCGCAGGAAAAGATAGAGCGAAATCGCCGGGATCAGCGGTCCGTGGCTGTATTCCGGTGTGATCCAGGCTTGCCCGAGAGAGATGAAGGCGATCCAGAATATCGGAACCGAGGCCGCCACGAGGATTGCCAGCCAGATCAGCCCGGCGACGGAGCTGGTTTCTCCGGGTATAGAAATGTGGCCCTGGCGGCCGGGGGAGAGGGTATTACTCATTTTGACAATCCGAACGTCCTTAAAACTCTGGTCACAGTAATCGTAAACTCAGGCAAAATCGATGGAGTCTTTGGGCAGAAACAGTCCGTTTTCCTGACGTTTTTGAGAGGTGGACAGGCATTCCCCCGGAAGTGGTGGCAATCTGAAGGGGGCACACACTCCGGGAAATTTGAAAACGGACCTGTATTTCCTGTGTCTGCGCATTGTCCAGGAGCATGGCTGGCAGTCTGACGGGGGAGGGGCGCTCGCCGTTGGCAGCAGCTCGTCTCATCCACGAATTTTCGGGTCTGGCTGTTGACGGGTCCAATGTGCCCGGAGGTTAAACATCGTCACTCTGAACAAGGATGCAGAGTTCCGTGGCAAGCTTCGGTGTCACAATGGCCTGAACCGCCGCGTCGGTTGGGTGGAGACCGTCAGGAAGGGCATTCGGCACCATGTCGGTCTTCAGGGCTGTCGCCCAGGCGGAGCGAAGATCGACAAGCCCCGTGCCGGTTGTCTCTGCCAGGGGCACGAGCGCGTTTTCATAGGCGGAGAGCCGTGGCCGGGACAGGGCGCGCAGCCCATGTGCCCG
Organism: Tropicimonas sp. TH_r6; assembly: GCF_033101155.1. Lineage (NCBI taxonomy): Bacteria > Pseudomonadati > Pseudomonadota > Alphaproteobacteria > Rhodobacterales > Roseobacteraceae > Tropicimonas > Tropicimonas sp. TH_r6. The sequence goes on along the minus strand of NZ_JAWMPX010000037.1, from coordinate 14,468 downwards.
GTTCAACCGCAGAAGCACCACGGCAGCCCCTGGCAGCGCTGACTGCAAGCGTTCCACGATCTCGCGATGATTTCGGGCACTTTCCGAGAGGCCGATCTGGCGACGGATATCGGCGTCGTTGATGGTGAACTCGACAAGCACGATATTCGGGGCGGCGTCGATGACAGCCGCGACCTGGTCGAGCCCCCAGGCGGAGGTCTGACCGCCGGCGGCGAACCGGCGGAGCCGGACGGGGCGGTCGGCGCAGGCCTCAAGCCCGGCGGTAACCTCTTCCGGCCAGGCGGTATTGGCGGTGAGGCTTGTTCCGAGAACCGCGAGGGTGATCGGTCCCTCCCCTGCGGGCAACACGGGCGTTGGCCGGGGCATCTCGGGAAACGGGATGTCGGCGCCCTTGGGATGCGCCCACCAAAGCCCCCCGGCGACAAGCAAGACCGGGATGGCAACAAGGGAATAGTGGATCATCCCCATGCCTACGCGACAGGCTCCGCCATGTGGACGGGATCGGAGGCCGCCGGTTCGGGTTTGCGGTCTTCGGGGGGGATGCGGCCATAGGTCAGGAGCTGCAGGCCGCTGCGCAGCACACGGGCCGGGTTGCCAGCCACGATCGAGCCGCTTGGAACCGACTTGGTGACGACCGATCCCGCGCCGACAATGCAGCTGTCACCGATCTCTACGCCGGGAAGGATCAGGGACCGTCCCCCGATGAAACAGTTCTCGCCGATCCGCGTGTGGCGGCGCGTGTTGCGGGTCATGTCATGTGTCAGGATTCGTGCATCGAAGGCGATGTAGCTATGGGCGCCGACATGCACCCCGGCCGGGTGCGTCTTGTCGAAGGTGGCCGACAGGGACATTTCCACGGTTGGGTGAATGTCCATTCCCCAGATACGGGTCAGATAGGCTCGTTTTGCTGCGATCACGCGACGGCGCAGCCATTTCAGTTTGTTCAGGCTTCGTGCCATTATACGCATGCCTCCCGAGAAGCTTGCCAGCCGATCTAGACGCCCGGAACAGGGCAGGCAAGCGTTGGTTCCTGTTCCTGTGCACACCTGTCCCCGCCCGTTGGTCTCGGAACGGAAATGCGGGAGCGCGGTGTCATCCCATCAACGGCCCCGCTGAAACGGCGCCCGGGCCGTGGAGTACAAGGCCGCTGGCCAATATTTCCAGTTCATGGGCGCTGCGGCGCATGCACGCCAGGCATGACCAAGTGCACGCCCATAGTCGGAGACCTGACGGTGCGCCCCGGCGATACGGTGATGATGGTGCGCGAGCGCCTTGGGGTGGCTTGCCAGAAGGGCATGATGCTTGGCCAGTATCGCTTCCTGCGCAATCAGCCGGTTCCGGCTCGAGCGTGTGATGGAATTGTCCGACATCCGCTGCTCGACAAGTTCTTCATCCAGAAAATCGATGGGGCCGGCCTGTGCGGCCCGGAGCACGAGGTCCCAATCCACGAGCGCCGGGAGCGAGCAGTCGAAGCCGCCAATCTCCCGAAAGACATCACCACGTATGATCAGCGTCTGTGTCGAGATCAGGTTCTCGAACAGCAGCGTGTGCAGCAGCGGTGTTCCTGGCTGATACAACCCGTCCCGCGGGATGCGGCCGGTCGTCTGGCCAGTTGCCTCGTCCAGGATCTCCATGGAACAGAAACCCGCCACGAAGGACGATCCGGCAAGTCGCGCCATTTGCCGGGACAGTTTGCCGGGCCTCCAGAGGTCGTCACTGTCCTGATAGGCAATCCACGACCCCTTGGCGGCCTTTGAGCCGGCATTGCGGGCGCCGCTGACCCCTTTGGGTTCGGTGTTTTCCATCACCGCGAACCGGGGATCGTCGATTCTGCGCAATACGGACAGCGTGTCATCGGTCGACTGGTCGTCGACGGCGATCACGTCGAACGCGGGATAGTCCTGCGCCAGAACGCTGTCGATGGCCTGGCGCGCCGTGGAGGCCCGGTTGTAGCAGGGGACGACCACGGTAACATGCGGGAAGGTGGCGGAGGGATCGCTCATCGACCTGTGTCCCTTTGGCTGGCTTGGAGAGAAGACCGATCGTCCGGTGCGAACCGGGAGTGCGGCGCGGAATGATCGTCTGATTCAAATCGGGAGTAGCGTCCGGCGGCGGACGGTCCCGTGTTGGGCGTTTCCTGGTCGGGGGTGTCGGCGGTGTCGCCGGAGCCGGGTGTCGTATAGAGCCAGGCACCAGCCCCCAGATAGAACATCACGAACACGCCGACGGCGCCCCAGACATGCACGGTGGCCATGGTGAGACAGGTCGCGGCGAGGGTCAGCGTGTAGCCGGTCCTAATCCGTCGTGTCGTGTCGTCGTTGATCTTGGCCCGCAAAAGGCAGGTGAAGTGCCACAAGAAGGCGGCGACGAGGAACCCGGCGCCGACGAACCCGTAGCGCATCGTTGTCAGGAGCCAGAAATTGTCGACCGAGGCTGTCAGCCAGAACGGTCGTTCCCAATCGTTGAAACCGAGGCCGAAGATTGGATGGGCATAGGCGTTCTGGATCCCGAACTCGAAAATCGCGATCCGGGTCCAGCCTGTCCCTGAATTGAAGGTGAGGGTTTCGATCAGGATCGTGAGCGGTGTGCGGTTGGAGAGCAGGTCCACGACCACATAGCTGATTGTGCCCAGGATGATGAAAAACTTCCAGGCGCCCTTGGTGATCTTGTCCCAGAGGATCATCAGTATTTGAAGACCACAGGCCAGGAGCGGTGCGGAACTGAGCGACATGAAGGTCATGCCGATGGCAAAGATCATTCCGCTGTAGCGCCAGAAGCTGGCTCCGCGCGCCATGTAGAACAGGTTCGCGATGGCGAGAGAGCAGAACATGCCATACAGGATGGGATGTTCGAAGACGGCATAGACCCGCTCAAGCCCCATCCGGCCGTAAGCGCTTGATCCACGATGAATGGTTTCGAAGGCGACACCGACAATGGACGGGATGACCAGGCGTCCGGTGAAAAGCTCGATGAGGGCGAATGGGAACAGAAAGATCATCGAATACAGCAACAGCCGAATCATCCGGCGATAGTCGTTGCTGTTGCGAACGAGAGCCCGGCCCATGAAATAGCCGCCGACGAGCTCGACCATGGTTATGCCGGCAAATGGCAGTTTCTCCGGGCCATGCACCACGAACAGCGCGACAACGATCCAGAGCGCGTGAAGCATCATGAGGACGTCCACCGCAGTCGTCCGGCCGATCGCGCCACGGAATATCTGGAAAAGATAAGGCACGAACAGAACGAGGAGCATGACCCGCAGCGGCGATAGCCGCAGCCCCGCCACGGTGAGCGCGATGGGCATCAGCGTCACGCAGAAATACAGCGGCATGATCCACGGCGCAGGCCGGGATTCCTCGGCATGGTGTGTTCCAGGGGCCATGGTTGGGGAGTCGCTCAAAGTCATGGTAGACGGCCGGCTTATGCCTGTTTGCAATCAAAATGCCCCGGCGGCCTTCGCCGTGCTCCAATTCTGATCTCCTTAAAGCTTACCTGTCTCATCAATGTCTATCTGTTTGTCGGAATTCGTGGCGCAGGATTGCGTCCCTTCCGATATCCAGGATCAGTTGCTATGCAGCGGAGACGCCATTTCAGCGCACAGCTTCCTGGCGCCACAGATCGCGGGGGCGGTTGGAGACAGAATGGTACTGCTTTGTGACACGGCGCGGGGACGTGACAATAACCTGAACCTGATCCGTATGCTGGCAGCGGCGGCGGTTCTGGTCTCGCATTCCGTCCCGATCGCTGTCGATCCTGCTCTTCCGGAGCCCTTGAAGAACCTGACCGGCATGTCGCTTGGAACGCTGGCGGTGATGATGTTCTTCGTGATCTCGGGCTTTCTGATCCCGGTCAGCTTCGAACGTTCGAGCAGCCGCAAGCGTTTCCTGTGGGCCCGTGCCTTGCGGATCTTCCCGGGATTGTTCGTGAACCTTCTCTTCGTCGCCTTCCTCCTCGGCCCCCTCGTCACCACCCTGCCCCTGACAAGCTATTTCACCAATCCAGAGGTCTACCTGTTCGTTCTGCGGGACATGCTGCTTGTGCCTCTTGTCTATTCGCTTCCCGGCGTTTTCGAGGGGCAGCCGCTTGAGGATATCGTTGGCTCTATCTGGACGCTTCGGCACGAGGTCGGCTGCTATATCGGTGTTTTCATTGTCGGGGTTCTGGGGCTTCTGCGCTGGCGTTGGGCCTATCGGATCACCAGCCTGGCCTATTTCGTCTTTCTCTGGCCCGCCATCTCCTGGTTCGAGCCGCAGATGCACCCGCTGATCGATGATTTCTTCAGGCTCAGCGTGCCATTCGCGCTCGGCATGGTGTTCCATGCATGGCAGGATCGCTTGCCCCTGTCGCTCTGGGGCGTGGCGGTGACGGCGCTTCTGGCCTGGGCGATGCGGGACACGCTGTTCTATTTCCCGGCATTCTGTCTTGCCATCGGCTATGCGACCTTCTGGCTGGGATATATTCCCGGTGGCTTTATCCGGGCCTACAACCGGTTCGGAGATTATTCCTACGGTATCTACGTCTATGCCTTCCCGCTCCAGGGATGGGCGGTCTGGGCTTTCGGGCCTCAGACTGCCTTCGAGAACGTTCTTTACTCGGCGCCACCGACATTGCTCCTGTCGGTCCTGTCGTGGCATTTTGTCGAGAAGCCGGCGCTCGATACCCTGAAGAAGGGCCGGATCCCGCGCGGCGGGGATGTGCCGGAGCCCCGTGTTTCCGTTCCCGAACCCGCCAAAGGGGGGCGGTGACCCCGCTATTTCAGGCGCCCCGACGCCTCTCGGGGTCCGGTTGCAGTGGCAGGAATGGATCAGCGGGATGCGACGCTGTTCCCGTCAATCTGGCTCGCCGAGGCTGTCGGGCCGCCGCCGGCTGCTGACGACCCGTGCCGGTATGCCCACGGCCACGCTGTAGGGCGGGATCTCTCCTCGCACCACCGAGCCCGCGCCGATAATGGCACCGTCGCCGATCCGGGCGCCCGGCAGGACGACGACCCGTGCACCGAGCCAGACGTCGTTCCCGATCGTCACATCGGCCTCGTCCATAGCCTGTGCGGTGACCGGACCGCCGTCGTCGAAGCGATAGCTGGCGGCGGTAATCAGGATATCGGGACCGAGGAGCACATCGTCGCCGATCACGATCCGCCCCCGGGCCGGACCGGCCCAGAGCGTGGTTCTTGCCCCAAGCCCGAGCCGGGCACCGGCGACGATGCGTTCAGGATAGGAGAAGGCGGAAGTCGGGCTGATCCGCGCTTTCTCTCCCAGCGTCAGTTTCCGCCGTGGGATGACATGGGTGTAGTTGTAATAGTTGATCAGCCGGAAGGCGTGCAGATAGGCTCTGGGGTCCAGGACGGACAGGAGAAGCCGCAGCGCGCGGGCGGGTTTCGAGAGGCGCTGCTTGTGGGCGGGCAGGGGAAGGTCGTTCACGTCGCGTTTCCCTTTTTCGGGCGAGACCCGATCTGACGGAAAATGGGGTCCATATCCGTTTCCTGTGTCAAAGTTGGCCCCGAAGCGCCTGCTGGAACATCCAGGCTGCGCGTTGGAGGCGAAGGTGCGTAAGCGTGAGGAGAGCAGCGCGACGGTCCCTGCCTGTCGCGAGGGCTTCGGAGCGCAGCACCTTCGGGGAGTGCACCACAATGCTTGGCACCATGGCGAGCCCCTTGGCTGCCCAGGCCAGACGGGGCCGTGCACCGGGGGCATTCAATGCAAACCCCTCCTCGGTCAGACGCCGCCACTTCTTCTTGAGCGTGACCCAATCCGTCCGTGCCGGGTGCGCGACGGCCAGATCGTCGGCATAGACGATGTCGGCGCCTGTCGCGAGGGCCCGGTGACACCAGTCGAAATCTTCGGACAGGCCAACGATGAAGTCCCCGGTTCGGTCAAACAGAGCGCGGCTGGCAACGAGGTTGGCGGTGACGGAAAACCGCTTCCGCTCGACATATTCCTTCTGATTGAACGCAAAGACCGTTTCGAAGGCCTCGGCGCCGGACATCGGGTCCGCGCTTTCGGTAAAGACATCGACCCGTCCACCGATGATCGTATCGGGCTGGGCGAGCCGCTTTCCGGTGACAACCCAGTCGGGGGCCGGCACGCAATCGGCATCGAGGAACATCAGGATGGGCGCCGTCGTCCCGGCCACTCCGCGGTTGCGAGCCGCCGCTGCACCGCGACAATCCTCGCGCAGGAGGCGGGCAAAGGGAAAGCGGTCAACGAGCTCTGCCGGGTCGGGGTCCGAGCCGTTATCGACCACGACAACTTCGGTGCCAGACAGGTCGTTCCGGCTCAGGGACGAGAGGCAGCGCTCCAGCCGTACGTGGTCGTTGTAATGAGGGATGATGATGGCAGCTTCCGGTGCCCCGCCGGTGTCTTCCTGAAGGGAGTTATCTGGAAATGTTCCGGATGTCTCGATCATGGTGTCTTATCTCATGAGGGGGCATGTCAGCGGGCTGACCCCATTGGGTGGTCCGGGGGGATGCTACTGCATGCTCGGTCGCTGATCCATCGGTATGAATACGCTCCAGAGCGGCGGACATGAGCACCGGTTCAGCGCAGGCGGAACACCTTGGCCACATCCATGCGGTAGGTTGGAGACCGGAGAATCCGTAGAGACAGCGCCGCCAATATGAGCAGGCCAGTCAGCACGCCTTCGATCAGGGAATTGAACGACAGCGCCATACGCATCGCGACACCGGCCCCTGCCGTGGCGAGGATGAAGGCCAGGTCCGGAGCGATGACGCGCAGGATTGTCGCGCCATCAAGCGGGGTAACCCGGGTGGCGACCAGCGCAAAGAGCGGCCTGCACAGCAGGACCTGCGCGGTCGTATACGCCGCCACGAAGGTAACGAGGCTGTAATTTGAAGCGATCACCAGAACGATCAGCAGCAGGACCACACTGGCGAGCCGGGTCAGGAACAGAACCCGGGGTTGGCCACTGGCCACGAGCGCCCAAGTGCTGCAATTGGTGAAGAGAGCGGTGATTGGAAGCAGCCCGAGCCATCCCAGGATCGGCGCCGCGGCACTCCAGTCCGGCCCAAGCAGCACATACACCAGGGCATCGGGAGCCAGGATCATCAGCAATCCCACCGGCATCATGACAAGGTTGCCGCGGCTCAATTGGCGGGCATACATCGCGCGGAAACCTGCGGGATCGTTCTGCAGGCGGCTGAGCGACGGGATGAACGCCCCGGATAATGGCGACACGATCCGCTTTTGCGGCATCTGCGCAAAGGCCTGACTTCGGTAGAACAGGCCGGCCTCCATGCTGCCGAAGCTGCGCCCGATGACCACCATCTGCAAGTTGTTGACAAGCTCGTTGAGCAACCTGTCCGCCGACAGGAACCCGCCGAAGGCGATCGCACCGCGGGCTTCGCGCAGCGCCGAGTTCCAGGGGGCGGAGGGCAGCCACCGCACGGAGAGGAACAACAGAACCAGGCTTACCCCCTGTCCAACCAGGAGCTGGACCACCAGCGCCCAGTAACCGGCCCCCAGAAGGGCCGCTGCAATCGAGGCGACCGAGGAGACGATCATGCCCGAAACATTGCAGAGCTCGGCCGTTCGCACCTGCATCCGTCGCCGCAGGATAGCCACGTAGTGAACGCACAGAACCGACAGGAGAATATAGGGAGCCAGGGTAAACAGGATGATCGTCACCCGAGGCTCGCCATAGAAATTCGCCGCCGCCGGTCCCAGAAGAGCGGCCGCTCCCGACAAGGCAAGCCCGAGGCCAAGATTGACCCAGAACAGCGCCGAGACCACCCGGTGGCTGATTGTCTGCTGCTGTACCACGGCTTGGGCCAAGCCGAATTCCGAAAGCCCCGTGGCCATCAGGATGATCGGCATTGCCAACGCGACCATGCCTTGTTCCGCCGGCGATACCAGCCGTGCCAGGAGCGCTGTGGTCGCCAGGGTCAAGATCAACCGCAATGCTGAGAAGGCCAGGACGATCGAGGCCGATCGTCCGGTCAGACGCCCAAGATCACGCAACCCGGAAACATCGAAAAAGGCGTCACGGGGATCGGACGTTCCGTGCGGCCGCTGGGAAGAAGACATGAGGCGGATGGTGTCCTTGTCGGCGTCGATCGTGACGTTGTCCGGGAGGCGCTCGGTGTAAGCAGCGATGTTTCCGGCTTTCGGAACGCTTGTAAAGCTCGTTTGCCTGAACTCAAGGCTCCAGGTTCCATGGTTCTTAAAAACCAGAAAACGGCGTCCTTCACGGGAGGTCCGATTGTGTTGCCGCCCCGACGGATCTTTTCTCACGCGCCTTTCCAGGTGGCCTGTTCTCGAACCCGAGGAGATATTATGATCGAGGCCTATTGAGGCGAGACTTCTTTTTCAGGGACGTGATCATTGATGAATGGTGCCACCATCACAAGACCGAGCAGCGAACAGGCCGGTTCCGAAGACGCGCGCGCGGTCAGCGCTGCGGAGACCACGGTTCTGACTCTTACCTATGGTGAGCGTGTCGATCTCCTGTCGCGGATGATCGAAGCCGTAACCGACCAGGGGGTCCGACATATCTTCGTCTTCGCGAACGGATTGCGTAAAGACGTCTATGATCAGATCGAAACCCTGTCTCGGGACCTCTCGAAACAGGGCGTGGATCTTCGCCTTTTTCCCCATGATATCAACACGGGTTCGGCGCTCGGTTATGCCAGGCTACTGACCGCGGCTCGCGAGGATACCGCAACCGGTGCCGTCTGGTTGCTGGATGACGACAACCAGCCCCTGCCCGGCGCGCTCTCCGCGCTGCTTGATGCGAACGCGCGTCGGCCCGGCGCCGCTTTGGCCTCTGTCCGGCTCGATCGCGGATATCTGATCGAGGCTGCCCGCACCGGACATGCCCCCGGGCCATCTCGCGGGCAGGCATTCCACGTCGATATCTTTCGGAAATTTTCGCGGCTTTTGTCGAAGTTGGGCCTGATGCGCGTGGCTCGACCGGGGGGCGTGGGGCCCGAGGTTCCCATAACCCGGGTCCCGTATGGAGGGCTGTTCGTGCCTGATAGCTTGCTCGCCCAAGTCGCGCCCCCGCGCGAAGATTTTGTCCTCTATGCGGATGATTACGAGTATTCCGAACGCTTGGCGCGTGCCACGGGGCTCTATCTCGTCGCAGGCGCCAAGGTCGACGACCTCGAAACTTCGTGGAACGCGACAGGCAAATCGGAGCAGGCCAGCAAGTCACAATTCGAACGTCTGGCGACCATGCCGCCGGATTTCCGGCTGTACTACTCGGTGCGCAACGCCATTTATCTTGATCGGGCCCGCGTGAGTGGCGTCACGCTCCTGGCCTTCTGGATCAACGCTGTGGTGTTGCTCTCGGTTGGCATGCTGCGCGCATTCGCCGTGGGCCGCCCGGACAATGCACACGCATTGCGCGTTGCGGTATGCGACGGAGTTTCCGGTCGGCTCGGCCGCAATCCTGCTTTCCCCCTTCCTTGAGCTGCACCTGACCCGAAAGATCGCCGCATACACATGTGGACAGTTCTTATCCTCTCGTGACGTGACCGAATGCGCTCCTGTGCCGGGCCTCTGCTCCGCGTTCTATCCGGAGCTGCGGCCGGGTAATCTGCGGAGCGAATTCTGGTCAGCCGCAGAGAGCCGTCCACTCCCTTTCCTGACTGTCTTGAGTCGAACCGGGCGAGGGGTTTGTGTCGAAGGCAAGGCGCGGGTGATGAAGAATTGTTCGCGCTTCCGTCACAATGTGTGGAAAATATGCGGTTTTGTGCCGTGGAAGGGTGGGAGAGCGCCTTATTTCATCGTGAAATGGGGCAAAAATGAAGAAATTTTGTGGAACCCGAAGATGGTCTCGTGTTAACTATTCGGTAACCAAAGGAATGATCGATTCCTTGGTGGTAGGGTTATTTGAGAGGGTATCTTATGGAACTTAGAAAATTCACAATTGGATCTTTGGCGGTCGCCGGCCTGTTTGCGGGCGCACTTTCTGCGAACGCAGCCGTGAGCTATGGCATTCTCGATTCGTCCGTTCAGGGCGCTGGTAACACGGCAGATGTGTTCGCCTCCGAAGCGGTGTACGGCACCGATTGGGGCGTGCCGACCACAGGGTCGATCACGTCGATCACGCCTCCGCCGGGTGCCGTTCCCGGCGAGTTCAAGTCGCCTTGGGTGAACACTGCAGAGTCGGAGCTGGTCTCAGCGTCGTATTTCTCCGTTGGCGGTAGCTCTGAGCCGTCGCCGCAGACGGTCATGTTTGACACCGCGCTGACCGGAATCAAGCTCCTCTGGGGTTCGATCGATATCTACAACTGGATCGTGTTCAACGAAGGCGCCGCGGATGAGGCGACCGTGACCGGCACGGACATTCTCACAGCGCTTGGAGATCCGCTCGATGCCGGTCCCGAGCAGGTGGCACTTGTCAATTTCTGGGGCTCGATCGACTCGATGACCTTCTACTCGGCAAGCCCGACTGGCACGGATTATCCTGCGTTTGAATTCGCGGTTTCCACGGTTCCGCTGCCTGCGGGTGTCCTTCTGATGGGCCTTGGCCTTGCCGGCATGGGCGGAGCGCGTGTGGCGCAGAAGCGTCGCAAGTCTGCCTGATCGGCATACTGACAGATTGCATGAAGGGCCGCTCTGAGAGCGGCCCTTTTTCTTTTCCAGCGTTCCTGATCCTCGCCGGTCAGCTGCTGTAATATCCCCGGTACTGATCCGCCTTTTCCATGTAGCGGCACCGGTTCAGGACCACGCCGAGGACCGAGGTCTGGCTGGCCACATCCCGCTCGCAGCGATCGATCTCCTTGATCGTGGTCTTCTCCGCCGCGGCGATGATCAAAGCGCAGTCCACTTGGCCGAGAAAGGCCATGGAATCGTCATTCACCAGCAGCGGCGGCAGGTCGAACAGCATGACCGTGGGGTCATAGGCTGCCTGGATCTCGTCCAGCGCCAGCGCAGCGCGGCGGCTTTGCAGAAGCTCGGCGGGGTTGCGCGACGGCCCATGGGTCATGGCCAGCGCCAGGTTCGGACCATGGCGCAGCGCGCTGTCGGCGAAGGGGGTCACCCCCGACAGGACATCGGCGAAATTGTGGGTGGTCCGGACCCCGAGGGCTTTCGCCATATGCGGGCGGCGCAGGTCGACATCGGCGAGGATGCTGCGCTGGTCGGGTTGCCGACCGAGGCTCAGCGCAAGATTCAACGCCACGGTTGTCTTGCCGCAATCCGGGCCGGGCGAGACGATGGCCACCCGTTTGGCGTTTTTCGCTTTCAGATGTTGCAGAAGGCGGGTGCGGATTCCGTCGAAGCCAAGCGCCTCGGGGCCATTGTCGAGCGCCACGATCAGGTTGCGCCGGGCCTTCTTGGAGTCGATGCGCAGGGTTGGCAGGTCGCGCCAGGCCTGTTCCGCCGATGTGCGCTGAAGACCGGTGTCCTGAGGGGCAACCGCTGTGCTGTCGCGCTCGATCGAGGGCGTGCTGAGGGATGTCTCGGGGGCCGGCGTCTGTGGTTCGACAGGCCTATAGTCAGGGGAGGGCTCCGGTGGCATGGCCGCGGAGGCCTCGGAACTTTCCTGCGCCGCCCGTTCTGCCCGGGCCTTGGCGATGGCGATTTGAATACGCTCCATGTGCTTGTCTACCGGTCTATGTTGTCAGGTTGGAGGACAGGCTACCGGTCAGGCCGGCAATTCCGACCTTGTCCAGAATCCGTTGAAAAATGAGATCGAGGGGCATCACTTCGGTCTGAACGTACCACAGGCCTGCGGGAACCGCGACGGCCACGGTCAGCAAGGTCAGGAGGATGATCGCGCGGCGTCGGCGGATCTGACCAGGTGTTCGTATCAGGGGCAGGGTGCCAAAGGGGGTGATGCCGAGCTTGTTCTGCAGATCGACCGGTCGCCGGATCGAGGAGTTCATCAGCTCCAGCAAGACCACGAATGCCAGGCCGAGCGCTGCGCCACCCGCCACGCCGGCAATGGCGATCAGGGGCCGGTTCGGGCTGGTTGGTTCCGACGGTGCCACGGCCGCTTCGATCACGGTGATGCGTTGGCCCTTGGACAGGTTCTCGATGACGTCCCCGGTCTCGGCGGTTGCCCGATTCCGAACCGCCTCGTCATATTGGGTGCGCAGGGCGGCGTAATCGCGCTCCATGGCTTCGAGTCTCACGGTATTGCCGGGCGTGGCAGAAATCGTGGCCTGCAGATTGGAAAGCTGCGTGTTGATCTGCTCCCTTTCATTGCCCATGAATTCCAGCTGCCCGTCGATATCGGCCAACTGGATCTCCAGTGCCGTCAGCTGCGGGTCTTCGCCGTCTTCCGTGCCCAATGTGGCACCCTGCTCTTCGGCAACGATGTCGGCCATGGCTTCGGCGCGTGCCTCCAGCATGCGCAACCGTGGGTGCTCTTGAGACAAGACCGAACGTGCAAGAGACAATTGCTTTCGAAGCGCCAGGAGTTCCGCTTCGTTCGGGGTCATGGGTTGATCCTGACCCCCGACAAATTCACCAGAGGTCTCGTAAAGCGTCACCAGACGATCGCGGCGATCCCGCAGCACACTTTCTTCACGGGTCAGCTGTTGCAACCTTGTCTGCAGGGCGAGTTGCTGGCCGCGACGGAATTCAAGGCTGTCCGGCAGGGCCTCGAGATGTTCTTCCTTGAAGGCGAGAAGGATGCCCTCCTGGCGGGACAATTCGCGGTCCAGGCGCTCCACCTCGGCCGAGAAAAACTCCAGTGTCTGACCGGCAACGCCCCGGCGCAGTTCGACATTTCGTTGGAGAATCTGGGTGACGATCTCGTTCACCACGTCAGCAGACAGCTGAGGATCCGGCGCGTTGAAGGCGACAGTCACAAGGGTTGCTTCCCTTGCCCCGCGACGGCTGGTCCCGCCCGTCGTCCGGATGTTGATGCGCCGGCGCAGGTCGGTCACCACCTGGTCGGGGGTCATGCTGCGCCGTTCCGCACTGCCGGGAGGGCCATAGATCTGGAAGTCGTTGGCAAGCTCCAGGAGACCGGCCCGGGTCAGGATGCGCTGCCGGATGATCTGCAGCGCCTCGGTTGCCTCGGTCCGTACCGTGGAGGCAGCGAGTTCGCCGGGAATCTGTTCGCTTTCCACAACGAGGACCGATTGCGACGAGTAGACCGCTGGCAGCATCTTTGCCGCCGTCAGCCCGCCCGCTGTGCCGAGGACCAGAAATACCAGAAAATAATGTAGCCGTCTCAGGAACAGCTTGAAATAGAACCCCAGATCCATTGCTCTTCTCGTCAGTTCTTTGTGGGGTGCTGAAGGGGTAGCACCGTACTGCTCAACTCGGTTTCGCCGAGTGTCCGGACGCCATGGAACATGCCTTCATCCAGAACCTTCTGGACAAGGGCCCGGTCCACCTGCCGGATCTCACTGGTAAAGGCATAGACCATCGCCTGGTCTGCCAGTTGATTGATCAATCGGGGAATCCCCCCGGTCGCTGTATAGACAAGCTCTGCCGCGTCGCTCGTGAATATCTTCGAATCCGCGCCCGCGACTTTCAGGCGGTGATCGATATAGCTTTCCACCATCTCTGCATCCATGGTCGGCAGGTGCGCGCTGGCGGAAATACGCTGCGCGAACTGCTTCAGGGAAGGATGGCGGATCGTGGTGCGCATTTCCGGCTGCCCCAGCAGAACCAGCTGCAAAAGCTCATCGGTGCCCGAGTTGATGTTGGTCAGCATGCGGAGTTCTTCCAGTGAATCCCGGCTGAGATTTTGCGCCTCGTCAAAGATCAGGACCACACGGCGTCCGGCGGCATATTCCTGGATCAGAAATTCCTGCAGGCGTCCGAAGAGCTGAACATAGCCCTCCTCCGCGGTTGGAGCGAGGTCGAGTGCCAGGAGCACCCAGTGCAAGAGTTCGCCCCGGTCGCTCTGGGCATTGGCGACCAGCCCCACCCGCAGATCCGGCGGGACGTTGCTCAGGAAATGAGCCACGAGGGTCGATTTGCCAGCGCCCACTTCGCCGGTGACCAATGTGATCGGAGCGCGTGTGACGATTCCGTATTCGAGTATCGACCAGGCCCGCCCGTGATGCACCGACCAATAGACAAAGCGCGCATTGGGGACCAACGAGAAAGGGCGCTCCGACAAGCCGAAGAAGCGGGTGTAGATATCAAGAGTGCTCGGGTTTCGGGTCACGTGATTCGAAGCCTTGATGAAGGGAAGCGGAAGCTTGCCGAGCTTTGATTACAGGAAGTTTAGGGGATTGCGCGAATTTTCTGTGGCGACCGTTAGGCGGAGCCACTCGCCGAATCGGGGCCATGTTTCGTCGAACAATCGCCGCCCATACAGGCATTGTCCACGGATCGGGGGCAGTTTTGCATGCGTTCGCGGTCTGTGCTGTCAGGACCTAAAAGATTGAACAGTTTAACATACTGATAAATATACATATTATACCCAAGCAGGCGTTTTAGACAGTTGTATGAACCACGAAAAGTTAATACAACATAACTATAAAGGCTTTTGTTTTGAAGTTCTGTCGGAGCGCCGCGCGCGTGCAAGTTGTTTCA
>NZ_JAWMPX010000036.1:0-42267 GCF_033101155.1 Tropicimonas sp. TH_r6 | reverse complement strand
GGGGGGGCCCCCCCCCCCCCCCCCCCGCCGCCCCCAACGGGAGGAGCGCATCTTCGATGCGTCGACGACGGGCGGGAGACCCCGACCGCTGTCGAAGTTTCAGGATCACTCGGTCTCGGACACACCTTCACTGGCGACGGGAACAGGTTCACTTGCGACGGGGGCGGGTTTCCCCCCCAATAGCCGCTTCACGAATTCCCGCAAATTCTGCAGGACAACGTAGAGCACCGGCACCAGGATCACCCCGATCACCGTCGCCGCCAGCATGCCGCCAAAGACGGCAATGCCGATGGCTTTCTGGCTCGCGGCCCCTGCCCCGTTTGCCGTCAGAAGCGGCACGACCCCGAGCAGGAAGCTCAGCGCCGTCATCATCACCGCGCGGAAACGCTGATGCGCCGCCTCGACAGCCGCCTCACGCACCGACAGCCCGCTTTCGCGCCGCTCCATGGCAAACTCGACGATCAGGATCGCGTTCTTTGCCCCGAGCCCCACCAGCATGATCATCCCGATCTGCGTGTAGAGGTTGATGTCGCTCCCTGCCACGACCACCGCGACAACCGCCCCGAAGAGCGCCACCGTCACCGAGAGCAGGATCGCCACCGGCATGGTCCAGCTCTCATATTGCGCCACGAGGAAAAGATAGCCGAAGAGAACCGCCGCCATCAGGATCAGGGCCACCATTCCAGCCGAGTCGAGCTGCTGCTGCGCCGTGCCGGTCCATTCATAGGCATAGCCCGGCGGCAGGCTCTCGGCAGCCACCTCTTCCAGCACCCGGATCGCATCGCCCGTCGACAGCCCTTGCGCCGGCACCGCGGTCACGGTCGCGGAGCGGAACATGTTGTAGCGGTTGAGCAGAACCGGCCCGAGCGTGTTCTCGACATCGATCAGCGTGCCCAGCGGCACCATCTCGCCCGATTGCGAACGCACATGGAGCGCCGCGATATCCTCGACTTGCTTGCGCGCATCGCCTTCAGCCTGGATCATCACCCGGTAGACCCGGCCGAAGAGGTTGAAGTCGTTGACATAATAAGATCCAAGCTGCGCCTGCAACGTCTGGAACACTTCCGAGATCGGCACATCAAGCGTCTTTGCCTTCTCCCGGTCGAGATCGACAAAGAGCTGCGGGACATTGGCGCGGAAGGTCGTGTAGGCCTGCGACAGCTCCTCCCGCTGGTTGGCCGCGTAGACCATGCCGCCAAGCGCCGCCGAGAGGTCCTGCGCCGAGCCACCGCCCGTCTGCTGCACCTTCATCTCGACGCCCGCCGACAGGCCCAAGCCGGAGATCGGCGGTGGGTTGAAAGCGAGCACGGAGGCCGCGATCTCCTGGTTCGCGAGCCCGTAGAGCTGCAAAAGAATGCCATCGGCGGAGAGCTCCGGCGTCTGTCGCTCTTCCCAGTTCTCCAGGTTGACGATGATCATCGCGCCATTTGAGCCAGAGCCGTTGAGCAGCGAAAAACCGTTGACGAGCACCGTGCCGGAGACCCCGGATATCTGTTGAATCTGCTCATTGATGCGGCTGGTAACCACCTCGGTGCGCTCCAGCGAGGCCGCATCCGGCAACTGCACGTCGACGAAGACCGCGCCGGTATCTTCCAGCGGAATGAACCCCTTGGGCGTGGTGGCGAACATCGAGCCCATCACCGCAACCACAACACCAATCACCACGATGCTCAGCAGCGAGACCCGTACGAACCGCGACACGATCCCGGTATAGCCACTGCGCACCCAGCCGATGCCGTTCTCGAACATCGCCAGCACCCCCTTCGGGCCACCCTCGGCGCGCGGTTTGAGGATGATCGCACAGAGCGCCGGCGAGAGCGTCAGCGCGTTGACCGAAGAAATCACGACCGCCGTCGAAATGGTCACGGCAAACTGCGAATAGAGCCGCCCGGTGATGCCGGGCATGAAGGTTACAGGCACGAAGACAGCCAGCAGCACCAGCGTTGTCGCGATCACCGGGCCGGTGATCTGGCCCATGGCCTTGACTGTCGCCTCTGCCGCTGGCAGCCCCTCTTCCGCAATGATCCGCTCGACATTCTCGACCACGACGATCGCGTCGTCGACCACGATGCCGATCGCCAGCACCAGCGCGAAGAGCGAGACCGTGTTGAGTGACATGTCAAATAGCAAAAGGAAGGCGAATGTGCCGATCAGCGAGACCGGAATCGCGACCATCGGAATGATCGTCGCCCGCCAGGAGCCGAGGAAGATGAAGACCACCGCCATCACGAGGGCGAAGGTCAGCATCAGGGTCGTGACCACATCATTGAGCGAAGCCTCAACGAAGTCGGTAGAGTTGTAGGGCACTTCGTATTCGATATCGTCGGGGAAGACGCGCGAGAGCCGTTCCAGCTCCGCCAGCACCTTTTCCGAGATCGCCAGCGCGTTCTCGCCCGGCGCCTGGTAGACGGCGAGCACGGTGGCCGGCTTGCCGCTATAGCGCCCAGAGGCGTTGTAGTAGTTCGCCCCAAGTTCGACCCGCGCAATGTCCTTGATCCGTACGATCGCGCCATCCTCACCGGTGCGCACCACGATATCCTCGAACTCGGAGACCTGCGTCAGGCGACCCTTGGAGGTGATCGTGTACTGGAACTGCTGCCCCTCGGGCACCGGCGGAGCGCCGAGCTGGCCCGCCGAAACTTCGAGGTTCTGCTCCTTGATCGCCGAGATCAGGTCGCCCGGCGTCACGCCGAGCCCGGCCATACGGTCCGGGTCCATCCACATCCGCATCGCATAGGCGAAATTGGTCAGCACATCCGCCTTGCCGACCCCCTGGATCCGCGCCAGCGCATCCTTGAGGTTGATCGAGGCATAGTTGGACAGGAATACCTCGTCATAGGTCCCGTTGGGCGAGACCAGCGTGGCCACCAGCAGCATGTTGGTCGAACTCTTCTGCGTCACCACACCGGAAGCGGTCACCTCTGTCGGGAGCTGCGACGTGGCCTGCGCCACGCGGTTCTGCACGTTTACGGAAGCGATATCGGGGTCGGTGCCGACCTCGAACGTGACTGCAAGAGAGTAGGAGCCGGTCGCGGAGCTGTCCGAGGACATGTAGATCATGTCGTCGACGCCGTTGACCTGCGCCTCGATGGGCGCTGCGACCGTGTTCTCGACCGTCTCGGCGCTGGCGCCGGTATAGGAGGCCGAGACATTGACCACGGGCGGGGTGATGTCGGGGAATTGTTCGACCGGCAGCACGGCATAGGCGATGAGGCCCATGATCGACAGCACGGTCGAGATCACGATGGCCGTCTTTGGACGGCGAATGAAAACCGATGACAGCATGGGCTCAGTTCCCGGACGCGTCGGAGGGCGTTCCCGCCGCAACCGATTCAACGGTCGCACCCGGCCGCACCCGCTGCAGACCCTCGACGATCACCATCTCACCCTCGCGGGCGCCATCCGTGACCACCATCGCGGTCTCATGCTGGCGTCCCAGCGTCAGGTAGCGCTGCTCGACCCGCTGGTCCGAGGTCACGATCAGGACGAAATCGCCGCGCTGGTCGCGCTGGAGCGCCGCCTGCGGCACCAACAGCTTGGTGCTCGGTTCCATCGACTGGATATTCACGTCAACGAAGGAGCCATCGGCGATCAGCCTCCTTTCATTGGCAAATTCGGCCCTGAGCGCCATCGTGCCGGTGGCCGGATCGATGCGGTTGTCGATGAAGACCACCTTGCCGGCCTCCTCCATGCGCGACCCGTCGGGCAGGGTCAGGAAAACATCCGGCGTTTTGCCGGGCTCGCTGATCTCATGCATCTCCGCATCGGCGCTCTCCAGCACCCGCAGAAGCTGCCGTTCGGTCAGCGAGAATGCGACCTGGATCGGCCGTTCGCGCACCAGGTTGACCAGCGGCGCCGTACTCGGGCCAACAAGATCGCCGATGGACGTGCCAACGACGCCGATCCGGCCATCGAAAGGAGCCGAGACTTCCGTGTAGCTCACGTCCAGTTCAGCGCTCTGGATTGCGGCCTTGGCGGCTTGCACATCGGCTTCGGCGATCTTCTCATTCGCCCGTGCGATGTCTTCCTCGCTTTGCGGCGAGGCCTGTCGCTTGACCAGCTCGGATTTGCGATCGAGTTCAATTCTCGCCAGCTCAAGATTCGCTTCCGTCCGCGCCAGATCGGCCTTGCGGGCTTCCAGCGTCGCTTCATAGGCGTCCGGCTCGATGCGGAAGAGCAGATCGCCCTGCTTCACCGGCGCACCGTCCTCGACCAGGCTCTCCTGAAGGTAGCCCGAGACACGCGCCACGATATCGACCTTGTCGATGGCCTGGCCGCGCCCGATGAAGCTGGCCTCGTCTATCAGGTCCTCGGAATAAATCGCGGAAACAGCGACCTTTACCGGCGCGCTCTCATCCTGCGCGAGTATTGGGCCGGCGAGCAGGCCGAGTCCCAACAGGCTGGACAATACAATGCGTGACTTTGAAAACATGGCGATTTGTTCCCCGCGATTCATGTCTCGGCCGATCCATCGACCTTTCTTCCCGAGTAATAGCCTGTTTCGGCTGAAGAACAACGCCGCAGAGACAGACCCCGACGCGGAAATCCGCGCCGGGGCCTCACCGGTAGTAGCGGTCCGACCAACAAGGCCGCCCGATTCATGCCCGTGGGCACCCCGATTGCGGTGCCCGCGCATGGACTGCCCGGAGCACCTTTCTCGACCAGACGCTGAAAACCTCTCCCCAGAGCCTGTCCATCCCACCGGAAGTCGCGCGGCTCAGCCCCCGGTTTCCGGACTGCCACATCGACATCACCGCCTTGCGGACGCGTCGCCGTCGAGCCGGTGTTTCGACCCGCGCAACAAAACCTTGCCAAACCGGTAACCATGTCGTCCAGCAAGATTTTCGGGCAATTTTAACTATCCTGTAACCGCCGCGTCGCAAGCATGAGCCTGCCCGACGACTCGCATCCCGCGCGATGCAATGTCTGGAACGGATCGGGACGTGGAAGAAAAGGACTCAGACGTGTCGAACGCCCTGACCGGCCTGCTCACCCTGCCCCGCCGGGCTTTCCTGTCAGCGCTGTCGCGACTGGTGGTCGGGTTGTCCCCCGAAGAGACCCGCGCCCGCATCCTTGCCCTGCCGCTGCCGGAACAGGTCCTGCTTGTTCTCGCCAGCGGAACAGCGCTCGCGGTCGCGACCCAGCTCTTCGCCTATGCCGGCCCTGGCGGGCCGCTGGCACTCTGGCTCACGCTTGCCGTGCTGCTGCGTCAGTCTTCCTGAGAGTCGACGCTGCGAAACCCGGTCGCGACAACGAATTTTTCCGACGAGTTCGAACGGCTTGCCGGCGGCTTTACATTCGCAACCTTGGTAAAACGCTGCTTGAGCAGCTTCTGGAGATCACCCTCCGCGCCGCCCGCCAGCACCTTGGCCACGAAGGTCCCGCCCGGGCTGAGCACGTCGAAAGCCAGCTCGGCGGCCGCCTCGCACAACGCCATGATCCGCAGGTGATCGGTCTGCTTGTGCCCGGAAGACGCCGCCGCCATGTCCGACATGACCACATCCGCCTGCCCGCCCAGCCAGGCCTTCACCTTGTCATCGGCACCGTCCTCAAGGAAATCGAGCACATGCAGGTCGGCCCCGGCAATCGCTTCGACCTCCTGCAGATCGACCCCCAGCACCGTTCCGACCGCCTTGCCCGATTTCTCGCCGAGCGCGTTGACCCGCTTCACGGCGACCTGGCACCATCCGCCCGGCGCGCAGCCGAGATCCACCACCCGCGCACCGGGCACGAGGAAGCGATACTTGTCGTCCAGTTCCAGGATCTTGTACGCCGCGCGCCCGCGATAGCCCTCCTTGCGGGCCTGGGCCACGTAAGGATCGTTGAGCTGCCGCTCCAGCCAGAGCGTCGAACTCATCTTGCGCCCACGCGCCGTCTTCACTTTCACGCGCAGATCTCGCTGGCCGCGGCCGCTGGTCTTCTTCGCCATCGTTTGCCTCTTTTCGATCTGGCATCATGTCTTATGCCTTCGGTGGACCGGTGTGAACTCCCCGTTGGAGGCAACCGCCACAGACGGCTTCAGAACGGTCCGTCTTCCAGGACCCCGTCCGAGGACATCTGCGCATAAAGCAGCCCCTCGCGCAGCCCCCGATCCGCTACCGAGAGCCGGTCCGTGGGCCAGACCCGCATGAGCGCTTGCAGGATCGCAGAGCCGGACATGATCAGAGATTGCCGATCCTTGCCGATGCGCGGATCGGCGCGCCGCCCCGCTTCACCGAGATCGAGATAGCCGCGGATCACGGAATCGATCTGGTCGGACGACATGCGCAGCCCGTCAACCTTGGTGCGGTCATAGCGGCGCAGGCCGAGATGGCTGGCCGCGACGGTCGTGACCGTGCCGGAGGTGCCGATGATCTGGAACCCCTCGCGCGCCTGCTCATGGGCATAAGGCGAGAAATCGGCCAGTTGCTCTTCGAAATACCAGGACATCAGCGCGAAACGCCCCGCATCATCCTCAACATCGCGGAACTGATCCTTCAGCGTGGCGACGCCAAGCGGGACCGAGATCCAATCCACGACACGGGCGCGTGGGAAGAGGTCCTCGCAGAAATCGAACCCCTTGTGCAGCCGCATGATCGCGCGCGGCCGCTCCGGGCCGGGTACACGGGAAAGGTCAATCCAGACAAGCTCCGTCGAGCCGCCGCCGATATCGACCACCAGAAGCTGCTCGGTCTTGACCGAGACCAGTGGCGCGCAGGAGACCACGGCCAGTCGCGCCTCCTCCTCAGGTTCGATGATGTCGAGCCGCAGCCCGGTCTCGCGGCGCACGAAGCGGATAAAATCGCGGGCATTCTTCGCCCGGCGGCAGGCCTCGGTGGCCACGAGCCGCATCCTCCGCACCTTGTGCTTCTGGAATTTGGATTTGCAGATCTTGAGCGCCTGCACCGTCCGCGCCATCGAGGCGCGCGAAAGCCGGCCACTCGCCTCCAGACCGATGCCAAGCTGCACCGATTTGGAGAAGCTGTCGACCACATGAAACTGGCTGCCTTTCGGCTGGGCCACCAGCATGCGGCACGAGTTCGTGCCCAGATCCAGCGCCGCATAGGGCGCAACTGGATCGAGCGGTTTCGGCGCGGGGGTTGCAACCGGTTTCGGGAACGCGCCCGCGCCTGCGGGACGCTTGGGCGCCATGTTACGCCCTCCATTTCGAGTTGTGACCACGCTAGCCCCGCGGGCCGGATCACGCAAGTGTCACAGGATCGCACATCTCATCATCATCATGAGTATTTCGATGCTTACACCTGCCGCACCGCGAGGGTAGCCTTGCCTCAGAGTATGGCCGGAGGTCGCTTGAGCGTCTTTCGGTGTCGATATTCGGCCCTTTTTCGTGCGTGCTGCATCGTAAAGGGGAAGTAGCAGCTGCGAATGGAGCCAACCCGATGCCCGATGTGACCATTGTTTACTGGCGCGACATTCCCGCCCAGGTCATCGTGGGCAAGGGTCGGCGCGGCACGAAGGCCCCCCTGCCGGAGCGGTTCGAACAGGCGATCGACCGCTGCGCGATGGCGGTTGGGGCCAGTGAGACCGACGCTTATCTCGCCGAATGGCGCAAGGCGGCGCCGTTTGCCATCGAGGGCGAGCCGGCCGAGATCCTGGCCGCCGAGATCGCACGCATCGAGACCGAATACGACACGACCCGCATCAAGCAACTTATCGCAAACGCCGGATGGGATTGAAGCCGGCACAGATATTGGAGGCCGCCATGGCTCTGCTACCGTTTCGCAAGCGCTCCGCCACGCCTGACTGCAAAGCCGCGATGGAGAGTTTCCTGCAGAGCTTCTCCATAGAGGTGATGCCGCGCACGGCCGCCAAGGTCGAGGATTTCCGAACGCTGCTGCCGCAGGGTACGCGGGTCTATATCGCCCATATCGAGGGCACACCGATCGAGGAGATGGTGGCCACCGCGAAGCGGCTCACCGCCGAGGGCTTCCCGGTCATGCCGCATTTCCCCGCCCGGATCATCAAGGACAAGGCCACGCTGGCCGACTGGATTGCCCGCTACCAGGGCGAGGCCGATGTCAAACAAGGCCTGATCCTGGCCGGCGGTGTCGACGCACCGCGCGGCGATTTCGACAGCTCCATGGCGCTGCTGGAAACCGGTCTCTTCGAAGATGCCGGGTTCACCCATCTCCATGTTGCCGGTCATCCCGAAGGCAACCGTGACATCGACCCGGCCGGAAGCACCCGGCGGGTCATGGACGCGCTTCACTGGAAACAGGCCTATGCGCGCGACTCCAACGCCGAGATGGCCATCGCCACGCAATTCGCCTTCGAGTCGAAGCCCGTGATCGCCTGGGCTGACGCGATCCGGGAGGCCGGAATCGAGCTGCCGATCCATATCGGCATTGCCGGACCGGCGAAGCTTCAGACGATGATCAAGTTCGCCGTGGCCTGCGGTGTGGGCGCCAGCATGCGTGTATTGCAGCGCCGCGCGCGGGACGTGACCAAGCTCGTGATGCCCTTCGAGCCGAACGAGATCCTGTACGAGTTGGCCGTCCACAAGGCAACAAACCCGGAATTCAACATCAGCCGGGTGCACTTCTTCCCGTTGGGGGGTATCAAGGCCACGGCCGGATGGACGGCCGAACATGGCGGCGCGCAAGCCCGCGCTGCTGCCGCAACTGGCTGAGACCCTGATGAAAACCGCTCTCCTGTTCGACCTTGACGGAACGTTGATCGATTCCGACACACTGCATGCCCAGGTCTTCGCCGACCTCTTTGAGCCGCGTGGCGTCACCATCGACTTCGATTTCTATCGCGACAAGCTGCATGGGCGGCTGAATGTCGATATCTTTGGCGATCTCTGCCCGGGCGAGGATGCGCAATGGTGGTCTGATCACAAGGAAGCGGAATACCGCAAGCTGCTGGGCCCGGGCCATCCCAATATGCCCGGCACGCTGGCCCTGCTCGATCTGGCCGACGAGATGGGCTGGGCCAAGGCAGTCGTCACCAACGCGCCGCGCGACAATGGCGAGGCGGTGCTGGAAGCGCTCGGCATCGCGGAGCGCTTCGACACACTGGTGATCGGCGATGAATGCGCGCGCGGCAAACCGCACCCGGAGCCTTACCTCGAGGGTCTGCGCCGGCTGGGCGCCGATGCGGATGTCTCGCTTGCCTTCGAGGACAGCGAGACGGGGATTCGCTCGGCCGTCGGGGCCGGGCTGAAGACCATCGGCATTCGCTCCATGCTGAGCGACCAAGATCTGCGGGCCGTCGGCGCCGCGGCAACAATAGAGGACTATGCCGACCCGGCATTGTCACACCATATCGACCAATTGAAGGGACAGCCCGCATGACGCGCACTGTTATCGAGAGCAAGAGCAAGACCGTCACCATCGGCTTCGACGAGCCGTTCTGCGTGATCGGCGAGCGGATCAACCCGACGGGACGCAAGAAGCTGGCACGCGAGCTGGAGGCCGACGATTTCACGACCGTGGAGAAGGATGCGCTCGAACAGGTTGCCTGCGGCGCGATGGTTCTCGATGTGAATTCCGGCGCGGTCTTCACCAACAAGATGGCCGAAGACCCGCGCTACGCGGATAACAACTTCGTCGAGCCGACGCTGATGAAGGAGCTGATCACGCGCATCCAGGCCATCGTCGATGTGCCGCTTTGCATCGACAGCTCGGTGCCGGGTGCGCTTGAAAACGGGTTGGAAATGGCCGAGGGACGGCCGCTTCTGAACTCGGTCACGGGCGAAGAGGAGCGTCTGGACGTGATCCTGCCGCTGGTGAAGAAATACAACGTTCCGGTGGTCGCGATCTCCAACGATGACACCGGCATCTCCGAGGATCCGGACGTCCGCTTCGCAGTGGCGAAGAAGATCGTCGAGCGGGCGGCCGATTTCGGCATCCCGGCGCATGACATCGTGGTCGACCCATTGGTGATGCCGATTGGCGCGATGGCCACGGCCGGTCAGCAAGTCTTCACGCTGGTGCGCCGCCTGCGCGACGAGTTGGGCGTGAACACGACCTGCGGTGCGTCCAACATCTCCTTCGGCCTGCCGAACCGTCATGGCGTGAACGCCGCCTTCCTGCCGATGGCGATTGGCGCCGGCATGACCTCGGCGATCATGAACCCGGTGCGCTCGGTCGAAATGGAAGCCATCCGCGCCGCCAACATGCTGATGAACCACGACCCCAATGGTGCGGCCTGGATCGGGCTGGCCAAGGTGCTCGACGCGGTCAAGGAAGGCGCGACATTTGCCGAGGCCTCGAAGGCGGCCGCCGCAGCCGGGTCAGGCCGTGGGCGCCGTCGCCGCCGGGGGTAGCCGCACAGGAGGCCGGCGGCACCCAAAGGTGAAGGTGCCCCCGGCCGGCGCGACGCCATGAGGCCAGAGCCTCAACGCAGGCGCGCGCGCTTCAATGTGAACAGGAACAGACGTGGTCCCCGCCAAGCCCCGGCATGGCCGGCGCCAGCCGCCCCTCTGCAACGGCGCGGGCCGCTGCGGCGGGATCTGTCTCGGACGTGGTCATTGCGGTGATTCCGCGCGCGGCCATGCGGCGGATGAAGCCAGCGCCCGCGCTCAGCGTGACGACCGCATCGGCGCTGTCGAGCGGATGCGGGCCGTCGCCGTGAAATTCATGCATCGACATCTCTTTCGGCAGGTCCAGCCGCTCGATCTCGCGCGGCTCAGTGCCGGACTCGACCTCGTAGACGAGGAAACGGCGGGTTTTGCCGGCATGGCCGGTGATGGTGCGGAAATTCTGACTGGTGATGGCGATGCGCATGCGAGGCTCCCTGGAATCGGCTGCTTGCGGCGCTGGCTTTCCATGCGGATGGCTTGCGTCGCGCATGGCTTGCCGCAATTGGTCGGCAGGTGCAAGGACGTCCAGCCTTGAGAGATCCGAGGCGCCGTGCTTGGATGACACAAAAGAGGAGGATGGGATCATGGCGTTGCACGAAATCGCACGCGAAGCGCTGGAGGAGATCCGCGCCATAGAGGGAACGGGCGTGACTGACGGGCACGAGGCAGAGATCCTCGCCGCCATCGACAAGGCGATGCACCGCGCGATGGAAGTTTGCTGCCGGGAACAGGCGGATGTCGTGGAGCAGCACCTGTCCCACGCGACGGGTGTGGCCGAGCAGATCAACGAGGAAAGCGACCGGCGCCGGGGCCTCCTCATCTCCACGCTTACGGCGATGCGGTAACGGTCGGGCGCACCCATGATCGAGGCGCTGATCTTCGATGTCTTCGGGACCTGCGTCGACTGGCGCCGCTCCGTCGCGCGCGAGGTCGCGGCGGTGTTGCCAGAGGTGGACTCGCTCGCCTTCGCCGAAAGCTGGCGGAGCGAATACGACCCCGCGATGGCCCGGGTGCGGGAGGGCGCGCGGGGCTATGTGCCGTTGGAGGAGCTGCACCTGGAGAACCTGCTGACCGTGGCCGAGCGTTTTGGCGTGACGCTGACGGATCCGGACATGCTCAACAGGGCCTGGGAAAGGCTCGCCCCCTGGCCCGACGTGGTCGCCGGGCTGACGGATCTCCGACGAGAGCGGATCATTGCGCCCTGTTCCAACGGCTCGATCGCACTGATCACCCGGATGGCGCGCCATGCGGGCCTGCCCTGGGATTGCATCCTCGGCGCGGAGTTGGCGCAGGATTACAAGCCGAGCCCATTGGTCTATCTCGCCGCCTGCACCGCGCTGCGGCTGCGGCCGGACCAGGTGATGATGGTTGCGGCCCATAACGGTGACCTGCGCGCGGCGCGCGCGCTTGGACTTGCCACCGGCTTCGTGCGCCGCCCCGACGAACACGGGCCGGCCCAGACGACGGATCTCGAAGCGACGCAGGATTGGGACATCGTCGCGGAGGATTTCGGGGATCTTGCCCGGCAACTGGCGCAATCACCGGGGCTCTAAGACCGACAGGCGGCCACAGGGACGGGTCTGTCGATGCGCCCACCTGCAACATATCCCTCCGCGACCGCGCGCGCGGCCTCTTCCCCCTTTTCCTTTGCCCGGCTTTGCGGCATGACGCGACCACGTTCAACCAGGGCCTGAAGGAGAGACCCGATGCATGACATTCGCTTCATTCGCGAAAACCCGGAAGTCTTCGACGCCGCCATGGCGCGGCTTGGGGTGTCGGTCTCTTCCTCCGACATTCTCGCCATCGATGCCGGCCGCCGCGAGAAGATCACCGCCGCCGAGACCGCACAGGCCGAACGCAACGCCGCCTCCAAGCAGGTCGGTGCTGCCAAGGCCAAGGGCGACGAGGCCGAGTTCGAACGCCTCCGTGCGCTCGTCGGCGAGAAGAAGGCCGAGATTGCCGCGCTCGAAGACGGCGCCAAGGCCGAGGACGCGAAGCTGACCGAGCTGCTCGCCACGCTGCCGAACATGCCGCTGGCGGAGGTCCCCGACGGCAAGGACGAGGACGACAATGTCGAGATCCGTCGCTGGGGCGAGCCGCGCGTCTTCGATTTCGCGCCGAAGGAGCATTACGAGCTGGCCTGCGTTCAGGACGGCATGGATTTCGAGACGGCGGCAAAGCTCGCCGGTTCGCGCTTCGTGCTGATGTCCGGTGCCGTCGCCCGCGTCCACCGGGCGCTGGCGCAATTCATGCTCGACACGCACACGACCGAACATGGGCTGACGGAAGTCAACGGCCCGGTCATGGTGCGCGAAGAGATGATGTATGGCACCGGCCAGCTGCCGAAATTCGGCGAGGACAGCTATCTGCTGCGCGAAGGCTGGTGGCTGATCCCGACCTCCGAGGTGACGCTGACCAATATCGTCAACAACGCGACGCTCGAGGAAAGCTACCTGCCCCGCCGCTACACCGCTCATTCGCTCTGCTTCCGCTCGGAAGCTGGATCGGCGGGGCGTGACACGTCCGGCATGCTGCGCCAGCACCAGTTCGAGAAGGTCGAGATGGTCTCCGTGACCCATCCCGACAAGAGCCTCGACGAGCATGAGCGCATGACCCGCTGCGCCGAGACCATCCTCGAGAAGCTCGGCATCCCCTATCGCACCATCGTGCTCTGCACCGGTGATATGGGCTTTGGCGCGCGCAAGACGCATGACATCGAAGCCTGGCTGCCGGGACAGGACAGCTATCGCGAGATCTCCTCGATCTCGGTCTGCGGCGACTTCCAGGCCCGCCGGATGAATGCCCGCTTCCGTCCCGAGGGCGGCGGCAAGCCGGAATTCGTCCACACGCTGAACGGCTCCGGCCTGGCTGTCGGGCGCTGCCTGATCGCGGTGCTGGAGAACGGCCAGCAGGAAGACGGCTCCGTGGTCCTGCCGCAAGTCTTGCATCAATGGCTCGGCGGCAAGACCCGCATCACCGCGGACGGCGCGCTGGTCTAGACCTGACGGCCCCCGGATCGCTCCGGGGGCCGCTTCCTGTGCGGGATTAGCTTGCCAATACGCCCGCCCCGATCGCCACGGCAAGCTCCTCGGCATCGATCACGCCATCAGCATTGGTGTCGACCACCGAGAAGGTGTCCTCGGTCAGATCCGGATAAGCTGCCTTGAGCTCGTCCATCGAGAAAACCCCGTCGCCATCGGTATCCTCGACCATGCCCTGGGCGCTGACGGACAGGCTCGACGCAACGAGCAGACCCGTTACAAGCAGGAATTTCATCATTTTACTCTCCTATTGGACCGGGCCTTTGGACCCGTTTCACGATGGAGCACCAGCGCTCCACGGACAGAAAACTGGGTCCGAAAGCGCCGTCAGTCAATTTGACTAGGCCTTGATTTCATAGAAGATTTCGGGCTCCGGCCAGTTCTCGCGCAGCGGCTTTTTGCCATGAGCGACCAGCGCATCACGCCCGCCGCGCAAGGCCCCGAAACGTCTCGAAAAACCTGCAATGGCAGGTTCTGGCAGAGCGAAGTTCTGCCACTTCAGGTCATTCCTGCAGCATCTCGCCGCAAGGGACTGAAATTTAAAGAAACTTCTACTTCGGCAAGAAGCCACGCAGGCGAAATCCGGCCGAGTGGCTTCTGTGGCGGAATCTGGCCCAGTCACGGGATCGCGCCACTCGACCAGCCTCAGAGACCGCCAAAGGGACGTCGGCTGTGCGGCGACTCACCTATTCGTCGGCGCGTCCCTTGCCCAGATGCTTGCGCAGCCGGGACGGCGTGGACTTCTTCTTGTCCTTGTAGGGATTCTTGTCCGACTGGCTGCGGAAGGTCAGCCGGATCGGCGTGCCGGGCATGTCAAAATCGTCGCGCAACCCGTTGACCAGATAGCGTTTATAGCTCTCCGGCAGCTTGTCCGGAAAGCTCGCCATGATGACGAAAGCCGGCGGACGGGTCTTGACCTGGGTCATGTAGCGCAGCTTGATCCGGCGCCCGCCCGGCGCGGGGGGCGGATGCGCCTCCAGCATGCCGGTGAGCCACTGGTTGAGCCGTGCCGTCGGAACGCGGCGGTTCCAGACATCCTGTGCCCGGACAATCGCGTCATGCAAGCGGTCCAGCCCGCGCCCGGTCTTGGCGGAAACCGTGATCAGCGGCGCGCCCCTGAGCTGCGGCAGGAGGCGATTGAACGCCTCTTTCAGTTCCCGCAGCTTGTCCTGCTTCTCGTCCTCGAGATCCCACTTGTTGACAGCGACCACGACCGCCCTGCCCTCACGCTCGGCAAGATCGGCAATGCGCAGGTCCTGTTGCTCGAACGGGATCTCCACATCGAGCAGCACAACCACGACCTCGGCGAATTTCACCGCCCGCAGCCCGTCGGACACGGAGAGCTTCTCCAGCTTCTCCTGAACCCGCGCCTTCTTGCGCATCCCGGCTGTGTCGAAGATCCGCATCTTGCGGCCCTTCCATTCGACCGGCAGCGCGATGGCGTCGCGGGTGATGCCGGCTTCCGGGCCGGTCAGCAGCCGGTCCTCGCCGATGATCTGGTTGATCAGCGTCGATTTGCCGGCATTCGGCCGACCGACCACCGCGACCTGGATCGGCTTGGACTGGTCGATCTCGCCGCCGTCACCCTCCTCGGACAGCTCGACATCCACTTCCGGCGCATCTTCGACCGCGCGCGCCTCGAAAGCATCGGCCAATGGCATCAGCACGGCATGAAGATCGGCCATGCCCTCGCCATGTTCGGCGGAGATGCGGATCGGGTCGCCAAGGCCGAGCGCATAGGCTTCCAGCACACCGGCTTCAGAGGCATTGCTCTCGGATTTGTTGGCGGCAAGCAGCACATGGGCCGATTTCTTGCGCAGGATCTCGGCGAAGACCTCGTCCGCCGGCGTCACGCCGACGCGCGCGTCGAGCATGAAGAGGCAGACATCGGCCATCTCGACGGCGCGTTCGGTCAGTCGCCGCATGCGGCCCTGCAGCGATTCGTCGGTCGCTTCCTCAAGACCCGCGGTATCGATCACGGTGAACCGCAGATCACCGAGCCGGGCCTCGCCCTCACGCAGATCGCGTGTGACCCCCGGCTGGTCATCGACCAGCGCCAGACGTTTGCCGACAAGGCGGTTGAACAGGGTCGACTTGCCCACATTGGGGCGGCCGACAAGGGCCAGGGTGAAGCTCATCTTGCGCTCGCGAAACGGGAATCGGGTCAGATTGGGCTGTTTAGACTGTTTTGCGGCGGCTTAGAAGGGGGAGGAAAAGACGCCAGTGCCGCAAGTCGACACGGGACGCCGTGCCGAGGTTGCGGCTCTGCGCAGAATGGCACGGATGCAAGGTCGGAATGCGGTGGCAGCGCCGGATCAGCCCCTTGAGTCGGCGCGGTCCGGGGGAGCGTCGCGCCTCTGTGGAACCGGGCGAATGGCTCCACCAGCCGCAAGGCCGCCCCTCACCGATAGGCGAGCAGCTGTCCCTTGGCGTTCACGACATAGAGCACTCCGCCAACCACGACCGGGTTGGTCGTCGCACCGCCGGGGATCTCGACCGCCGAGACCAGCGCGCCGCTTCTCGGATCGAAGCTGCGCAGCTGCCCGTCATCAGAGGCGACAATCAGCCGGCCGCCGGCGAGAACCGGGCCGTAATGGGCGAAGACATCGCGATACTTGCGCGGCTTCTCCTTCTTGAAGCCGGGCAGGTCCACGCTCCAGATCACCGAGCCGTCCGAGGCATCGAGCCGGATCAGCTGCTGGATGTCGGAGACCGCGAAAATCGAGCCGCCATCAACCCAGACCGGGCTCATCGCCCCTTCGGTCGCGGTCCAGATCCGTTCGCCGCTGGAGCTGTCCAAAGCGGCAATGCGACCCGAAGGCGAGCCAACATAGACCGTGCTTCCGACGATGACCGGATCCGAGGAGATATCGGTGATCAAGGAATAGGCCTTGCCGCGGCGGCGTCCCGCGAGCGTGGCCGACCAGGTGCGGATGCCGCCCTGGGGCAATGCGCCGACCAGTTCGGCCGAGCCGAAGGGGAAGACGGCGATGCTGCCATCCACCGCCGGACCGGCGCCGTTGATCGTTGCCGAGGGCGACGGGCCGGCCGACAATTGCCAGGCAAGGCGGCCATTCGAAGCCTTTACCGCGAAGGCGCGGTTGTCGCGGCTGGAGACATAGACAAGGTCGCCCTTGACTGTCGGCGCTCCAGAGACCGGGGCGTCGAAGCCCTGCGTCCAGAGCGTGGTGCCGGTGGCCGGGTCAAGCGCGTGCAACTCGCCGAAGCCTGTGGTGACGAAAAGCTTGCCGCCGCCATAGGCCAGCCCGCCGCCAGAGCCGTCCTTTGTCCGCTCCGAGGCCGGGGTCAGGTCGCGAGACCACTGCGCGGCGCCGGAGGTCGAATGGGCCATGGCGCGAGAGCGGGCGTCGAGGGTGAAGATGCGACCACCGGCGATCACCGGATCGGCGGTGATATGCGCCTTGCGGCTGTCGCCCGACCCGATATCGGCGGTCCAGATGAGACTGACCCGCGAGGCGAGCGCGGGATGCTGCAGACGGTGGGTCGCCGAACCGCCACGATGGGTCCATTCGGAATGGTTCACCTGACGGGAGGCGGAGAAGGGGACGTCCCGTGAGATGGCTGTGTCGGGTGACGCGCCTTCCACGGCTGCGGATGTCGCGCCGTCCTCTGCGGAGATCGCCAGTGGCGTGCGAACGTCGAACCGCTCGCCCTCCAGCGGCGGGTCTCCCCCACACCCGGCCAGCATCAGGGCAACCATCGCCCAACCCGCAGCAGATCCCAATGCCTTCACAGCTCGTTCCCCCGTCCGTACCCGTATCCGTACCCGTCCGTCACATTACCCGCCCGGTCTCAACCTTCTGACAGGCTGGCATCCGCGCCAAGCGCCAACATCAACTGCGAGACGCGTTGAAGCAAGCCTTGCGTCAGTCCCGGCTCTTCCAGGATCGCGCGGGCCGCGTCGATCGCCGCCTCGGTCTCGCCGGCCACGGCAAGGTCAAGCGCCTGCTGTTCAAGTGCAAGAGGACGATACGGCGCGCCTGCCGTCGCCAGTCGCTCCAGAAGCTGCGCGCGCAGATCCGGCGTCACAGTCTCGCCGCCGATCATCACGATCTTGTAGGCAGCAAGGTCCGTATAGGCCAGCGGCAGATCGCTGCGCGCGGCAAGCGGCGTCAGCTTGGCAACAGCAGCTTCGGGATCCGCCGCCGCCATCTGTTCGGCCGCCACAAGCAGGTCCATCACGGCCGTCATGTCGCCCTCTGCGGGCACCTGCCCGAGCGCCTCGATCCGATCCGCCTCCTCCGGCAGTTCCAACGCCGTCATGATCGTGTCGCCGAGGTCCTGCGCCGCAGAGGTCGCCGCGGCCTTGCGATATTCGTTAAAGGCCGCACCGCCGACGATAAGCACCACCGCTGTGACAGCGATCCAACCGTATTTGCGGAATGTCCGGTAGAGCCGCTCGCGGCGTACCTCTTCATTCACCTCGTCGATAAAGCTGTCGGATTCGCTCATTACGTCTCTGCCCGTCTCTTGCGCCCCGGCGCGTCACTTTGAAGCCCGGCGGACAAATCCCCGCGCGGCCATGGAAATCGCCTTCTCATATCCCGAAGCGTCATTCAATGCCAAGTACCACTCGACGGCGCGGCATAGCCGCCGGGCAGCCGCCGCCCCTGCCCCGGATATCAGCCTGTCCCGGACCATTTCTCTTGCATCTGACGCGTGGCCACGGCACGAACACATCATGAACACGGTGTCACATATTCTCGCCGGCGCCCGGCTGGAGCTGCGTGGCTCCGGAGCGCTCTGGTGGCCGGATGCGCGCCTGCTCTGCGTTTCGGACCTGCATCTGGGCAAGGCCGAGCGACTGGCCCGGCGCGGTGGCGGGCTGCTGCCGCCTTACGAATGCGCCGAAACGCTGGAACGGCTCGACGCGGAGATCTCGGCTCTGTCACCGGCGGTCGTTATCTGCCTCGGGGACAGTTTCGACGATCTCGTCGCGGCAGATAGCCTCGATCCGTCACATGGGCAATGGCTGGCGCGGATGATGGCGGGGCGGAACTGGATCTGGATCACTGGCAATCACGATCCGGGGCCAATTTCCCTTCCCGGACAGATCCTTGGCAGCTATTGCGCCGCACCCCTGATCTTCCGGCATATCGCGGAGCCGGACGCAGAACCGGGCGAAGTGTCAGGGCATTACCATCCCAAGGCGCGATTGGGCGGGCTGCGTCGCCCTTGCTTTCTCGCGGACCGCCGCCGCCTCATCCTGCCGGCATTCGGGACCTATACCGGCGGGCTGAACGCCGCCACGCCCGATCTTGCCGCTCTCATGGACGCCTCGGCTCTGGCCGTGTTGACCGGCCCGACACGGGCCGTCCTGCCCCTCGCAGCCTGCTGAGAACCATGTCGCGGCATTCTACCTTGCCTGCCCTCTCCGTCACCGCGCCCATGAAGTCGTGGCAGGGCCGAACCGGAGACAACAAGCTTCTCCTGAAAACTGTGATTTGAAAAAACTGGCTCAAGACACCGCAGAGTTGGCCGCATAGATGCGTTTGATCACCGAATCGTAACCAATCGTCTGCCTGATAGTAACCAACCGTCTGCCTGCGTCGGGGCATTGTCCTTCGGAACCCGACCCCGTGGATGGCTCTGGCAGGCCTGCATGTGGAGCACTCGCGTCAGCAAGCGGTTTGCCTGGCAACGGGACCCTTTTCCTGAAATGCGGGAGACACAGAGATGCACGTTATCCTCATGGCAGTGGCGGCCCTCTTTCTGGCGTCCACGTCTCATGCCGAACAATTGCTCAGGGTGTCCTCTGCAATCGGGAGCGATGTGCCGATTCTCGGCGCGCAAACGGCGCGTTTTGCGGACACCTTTAACGCGTCCTCGAGCGAGGTCGTGTTCGAACCCGTCGAACCCGGCGTGCTCGTGCCGGCCTTCCAGACCCTCGAAGCCGTCTCGGACGGGCTCGCGGATGCCGGCTTTACGCTGGCAGGCTACTGGCAGGACCGGCTTCCCGCTGCCCCGCTCTTTTCCGCCTATCCTTTCGGATTGTCCCCGATCGAACGGCTCGCCTGGATGGACCGGGGCGACGGTCTGGATCTCTACCAGGAGATGTATGATCGCGCGGGATTTAACGTGAAGATCCTTCCCTGCGGCCTGTTGCCTCCGGAGATTTCCGGCTGGTTCAAGAAGGAGATCACCTCACCGGAGGACCTCAAGGGCCTCAAGATGCGGATCTTCGGGCTGGGCGGCGATGTCATGCGCAGTCTTGGTGTCGAGGTGCCGCCACAGTTCAACGACGGCCTGGCCTTTGCGCTGAAAAACGGCGATCTCGATGCTGTCGAGTTCTCCGGGTTGGCAACCGATATCTATCTGGGGCTGCATGAAGAAGCGCCCATCGTCTACATGCCCGGATGGCACCAACCCTCGACGCTGTTCGAGTTGCTGGTGAACGGCGATGTCTGGGGCGGGTTCGACGCCGAGACCAAGGCGCTCATGGAACAGACCTGCCGAACCAGCCTCATGGAAGGGCTGCTCTATTCCGAAGAACAGAACATGCTCGCCAGGGAGGCATTGCTGGGACAGGGAACGGTAGAATTCCGGGAATGGTCTCCAGAGATGCTGACCGCATTCGAGGACGCCTGGCATAAGGTCGTGCAGACCCATATCGCGGCCGATCCGTTCTTCGAAAGGGTCTGGACCAATATCGAGACGTTCCGCAGCGAGAACGCACAATAACCGCCGCCCGCCTGAACAGCTTCGAACCGCGCCGGCGATCAGCGCAGGCGCGCATAGCGGCTGCCCGGATCTGGGCTGATGCAGGGAATCTTAATGGATTTCTGGTTGGTATTGACCGAGATATCATTGGCAGTGAACGGACCTGACAGTGCCGATCCTGATCTTCCTTGGCGCCCTGCTTTCCTGTCTCTGGGGAGCAACCTTCGCTTCCGCGGAGACCGAGAACACGTCGATGCTCTGCCAGTTCATGGAACAGATCGGGCAGACGGAGATGGTTGTCATTGATCTCGCCGCGCGCCCGAACACGGAAGAAACGCGGATCGCTGCCCGGGAGGAGGTCCGACGGCTCAACCGGAAATTCCGCTATCTGAAGGAGTGGTATGCCGGGGAATCCGCCAAGGCCGACACATATGTCCACACCAGAAAACAGCTACTGGACGCCTATTCCACCGGCGGCACGGCAGCCATGCTGCAGGCATATCATGGAGAGAACGCCCGCAGGGCCTTCAGCTTCTTCTCAGGCAACATGAAATCCTCAGGATGCACCAGCGGCTTCGACAAGCTCAAGAAGATCGAGGGGTCCGCCGGCAAGGCTCCCCGCGAGCGACAGAAATGGTTCGAGGGACGCGTTCTGGGCATCCACGCCCTACTTTTTCTCGGATTGATTGTTGCGGCCGGTGCGACTGTCCTGGGACTCGGCATGAGATGGGAGAGCAACTACCAGCGCGCGCATAAACGCTTCTACGTCGATCTCGAAGCAAGCCTGAGCACCTATGGCGCACGAATTCCCTGTCGCGTGCTCGACATCAGCGTCGGAGGCGCCAAGATCCGGCCGCGCGCGCCGGTGATCCTTGCCCAGAACGCGGAGATCGCCCTGCGTTGGGACGAGAACTGGCATGACGGCGTGGTGACATGGTCCACGGATGAAGGGATGGGAGTCCGCTTCGCCAAGCATATTGCTGTCAAGGAGATCCTTCAGCTCACCGACCACGCCCCCGGATAACCGGACGGGAACCGAAACCGCTGCGACTGGACCCGCAGGACGCCTTTCAGGATGTCTTGCAGGAGCGCGGACGGCCCTCCGTGCCCCGGAAGCCAATGCCGCCTTTCACGATCTTCGTCCCGTTTCCCGCCGCCCGCATCAGGTCAGGCTACCCGTTGATAGCCGCAACAGATCGTCGCCAAACGAAAACGGCCCGACCGCGAGGCCGGGCCGTTTCCGCGAGACTGGGTCTCGGATCAGTTGATCACGAGCGAGGCGGCTGCATTGGCCGCGAAACCGTCGACACCGAAGAGATTGATCACACCAAGAACCATGATCGCAGCCGAAGCCATGAGCACAGTCCACTGGACGGGCGACATGGTCCCATCGATCTGCTCCACCTCGTCGGAGCCGAAATACATGTAGTAGACGATCCGCAGATAGTAGAAAGCCGAGATGACGGACGCGATGGCGCCAAGCACAGCCAGCCAGACGAGACCGGCATCGAGTGCGGCCATGAGAACGGCGAATTTGCCGAAGAAGCCCACGAGTGGCGGCACGCCAGCCATCGAGAACAGCAGGATCAGCATGGCCAGCGCCTTCACCGGCTCCTTCTTCGAGAGCATGTTCAGGCTGTCGATCGAGGTGATGTGCTGTCCCTCGCGTTCCATCGACAGGATGAAGGCAAAGGTGCCGATATTCATGGTCACGTAGATCGCCATGTAGATCAGCATCGAGGTCACGCCCTGTTCCGTGCCAGCGGCGAGGCCAACCAGTGCGAAGCCCATATGCGAGATCGAGCTATAGGCCATCAGTCGCTTGATGTCGCGCTGGCCGATACCGGCGACGGCGCCAAGATACATCGACAGAACCGCCATCAAGGCCACGATCTGCTGCCAGTCCGCCACGGCGTCGCCAAAAGCGTCATGCATGGCGCGGGCGAACATCGCCATGGCAGCCATCTTGGGTGCAGAGGCGAAGAAGGCGGTGATGGGGGTCGGAGCACCTTCATAGACATCCGGCGTCCACATGTGGAAGGGCACGGCGGAAACCTTGAAAGCGAGACCGGCGATCATGAAGGTCAGGCCGAGCAGCAGGCCAAAGCCGACATGGCCATCCGTCGCGGCGGCGAAGATGTCGTTGAAGTTGGTCGATCCGGCATAGCCATAGGTCAGCGAGCACCCGTAGAGCAGCAGGCCCGAGGAGAGCGCGCCAAGGATGAAGTATTTCAGGCCGGCTTCCGTGGAGCGGAGGCTGTCGCGACGGATCGATGCAAGCACGTAGAGCGACAGCGACTGCAACTCGAGGCCCATGTAGAGCGCGATCAGGTCGCCGGCGGAGATCATCACCATCATGCCGATGGTCGACAGCACGATCAGGACCGGGAACTCGAAGACCAGCGCGTCGCGGCGGACGAAGAAGCCCTCCGAAAGCAGCAGCACGATGCCCGAGGCCATGAGCAGCGTGACCTTGGCGAAGCGAGCGAACTGGTCGTCGACGAACATGCCGGAGAAGGCGACGCGCGTCTCCCCGCCCGAGAGCATGATCCAGAGCGCCGTGGCGATGAGCACCGCGGCGGAGATCCAGGTCAGCAGCGAAGCCACCTTGTCCTTACCGGTCCACACCGCGACCAGAAGGGCGACCATGGCGTAGA
The DNA here is from genome assembly GCF_033101155.1 of Tropicimonas sp. TH_r6. Taxonomy (NCBI): domain Bacteria; kingdom Pseudomonadati; phylum Pseudomonadota; class Alphaproteobacteria; order Rhodobacterales; family Roseobacteraceae; genus Tropicimonas; species Tropicimonas sp. TH_r6. The sequence goes on along the minus strand of NZ_JAWMPX010000036.1, from coordinate 19,582 downwards.
GCGCGAGAAAGATCTCGGGCAGGATGATGGCGAGGTCGGAGGAAGTCATTCTCAGTGGTCTCCAGCCGAGGCCAGCTCTGCTGCCGGCGCGTAATCATTCAGGGCAACTTCGTAGTGACCGATCAGGGCCTCCACGGAGGGACCGATTATATCCGTCACCAGGGCGGGATAGACACCGAGGAGCAGGGTCATGGCCACGAGCGGGGCGAAGATCGCCTTCTCGCGCTTGTCCATGTCCTTGATGCTCTTGAGGCTTTCCTTGATGAGCTGGCCGAGCATGACCCGGCGATAGAGCCAGAGCCCGTAACAGGCCGAGAAGATCACGCCGGAGGTGGCGACAAGCGCCACCCAGGTATTGACCTGGAAGATCGCCATCAGGGTCAGGAATTCACCGACGAAGCCGGAGGTACCCGGCAGGCCGACATTGGCCATGGTGAAGAGCATGAAGATCAGCGCGTAGACCGGCATCCGCACCGCGAGCCCGCCATAGGCGGCGATATCGCGTGTATGCATCCGGTCATAGACGACGCCGACCACGAGGAAGAGCGCTGCGGAGACGAAACCGTGGCTGATCATCTGGAAGATCGCGCCGTCGAGCCCCTGCTGGTTCACCGTGAAGATCCCCATGGTCACGTAGCCCATATGGGCAACGGAAGAATAGGCGATGAGCTTCTTCATGTCCTCCTGCGCCATGGCGACGAGGGAGGCGTAGACGATGGCGATGGCCGAGATCCAGAGCACGAAGGTGGACATCACCTCGGAGCCGACCGGGAACATCGGCAGGGAGAAGCGCAGGAAGCCATAGCCGCCCATTTTCAGCAGCACGGCGGCCAGGATGACCGAGCCGGCGGTGGGCGCCTGGACGTGCGCGTCCGGGAGCCAGGTATGGACCGGCCACATCGGCATCTTCACCGCGAAGCTGGCGAAGAAGGCGAGGAAGAGCAGCGTCTGCATCCCGCCGACGACCTGGATGCCAAGGACCGGGAAAGTCTCGGCGGCGAAGGTGTGGTTCATCAGGGTCGGAATGTCGGTGGTGCCGGCATCGACATACATCGCGATCATCGCCACCAGCATCAGCAGCGAGCCGAGGAAGGTGTAGAGGAAGAACTTGAACGCCGCGTAGATGCGCTCCTTGCCGCCCCAGATCCCGATGATCAGGAACATCGGGATCAGGCCTGCCTCGAAGAAGAGGTAGAAGAGGACCAGGTCAAGTGCGGTGAAGACGCCGAGCATCAGCGTTTCCAGCACCAGGAAAGCGATCATGTATTCCTTGACGCGACTGGTAACACCCCAACAGGCGGCGATGGTCAGCGGCATGAGGAACGTTGTCAGCATCACGAAGAGGATCGAGATGCCGTCCACGCCCATCTTGTATTTCAGCCCCATCAGCCATTCGCGGTCCTCGACGAACTGAAAGCCCGTGTCTGAAGAGTCGAACCCTGCGAGCAGGAAGAGCGATATGAAGAGCGTCGCCGTGGTGGCGATCAGCGCGAGCCACTTGGCGTTGCGTTGCGCGGCCTCATCCTCCCCGCGCAGGAAAAGCGCGAGGATCAGCGCCGCGATGAGCGGCAGGAAGATGATGATGGAGATCAGGTTCTGCATTGTCTCAGTTCCCCGCGATCGTCATCCAGGAGACAAGGATCACGATGCCTATCACCATGGCGAAGGCGTAGTGGAAGATGTAACCGCTCTGAGCGCGCCCGGCGAGGCGGGTGAACCAGGGGATGATCCCCATCGCCAACCCGTTGATGCCACCGTCGATCACCGAACCGTCGCCCTTCTTCCACAGGAAGCGGCCGAGCGCACGGGCCGGGTTCACGAAGATCGCATCGTAGATCTCGTCGAAATACCACTTGTTGAGCAGGAAGGTGTAGAGAGGCTTCTGGTTCTCGGCCAGCTTCGCGGGCCAGTCCGGCCGACGAACATACATCTGGTAGGCAAGCCCGAAGCCCAGAAGCATGGCGATGAAGGGCGAGAGCTTGACCAGCACCGGCGCCGCGTGCGCGTCTTCGAGCACGTGGTTGTCCGGACCGAAATAGATCGCTCCGTCGCCCGGGTTGCCGCCGAAGGCCGCGTGATGCTCACCGTCGGCAGCGTGGTCGTCCGCGGCCTCGGTCGCATGCGCCGTATCGGTGGCATGCGTGTCCGTGCCATGTTCGTCGGCATGGGCGGTCGCGGCCTCCTCGCCGTGATGCTCGACCGCGGTGCCGTCGGCCATATGCTCGGCATGGGTCTCGTCCGTGTGACCCTCCATCGAGGCTTCCGCGTGGACCTCCTCGCCCGCGAGCGGGATGCCGTAGAACTTCGCGACCTGGTCGGTATGGCCGAAGAAGGAGCCGTAGAAGAGCATGCCGGAGAGGATGGCACCGGCGGCCAGCACGTAGAGCGGGGCCAGCATGACCATCGGGCTCTCATGCGCGTGCTCATGGGTGTGCTTGTCGCCGCGTTGCTCGCCATGGAAGGTGAGGAACATCAGGCGCCAGGAGTAGAAGGAGGTCATCAGCGCGGCGATGACCAGCATCCAGAAGGCGAAGCCGGAGGCCATGGTGCCGCCCGCCCAGGCGCTCTCGATGATCGCGTCTTTGGACAGGAAGCCGGCAAAGCCGATCGTGGTCAGCGGGATGCCGACACCGGTGATCGCCAACGTGCCGATCATCATGATCCAGTAGGTGACCGGGAACTTGGCCTTGAGGCCCCCATAGTTCCGCATGTCCTGTTCATGGTGCATGCCGTGGATCACGGAGCCGGCGCCGAGGAAGAGCATGGCCTTGAAGAAGGCATGGGTCAGCAGGTGGAACATCGCGGCGGAATACATGCCGACACCGGCGGCGACGAACATGTAGCCGAGCTGCGAGCAGGTCGAATATGCGATGACGCGCTTGATGTCGTTCTGCACCAGGCCGATCGTGGCGGCGAAGAAAGCCGTGATGGCGCCGATATAGACCACGAAGCTGGCAGCCCCGGGCGCGAATTCGAAGAGCGGCGACATGCGGCAGACGAGGAACACGCCCGCGGTCACCATCGTGGCAGCGTGGATCAGCGCGGAGACCGGGGTCGGGCCTTCCATCGCGTCCGGCAGCCAGGTGTGGAGCATGAACTGGGCCGATTTGCCCATCGCGCCGACGAAGAGCAGGAAGGCCAGCAGGTTGGCGGCATTCCAGTCGCGCCAGAGGAAGCTGATCTCGGTCTCGGCCAGCATCGGGGCGGCGGCGAAGACATCGTCCAGCTGGACGCTGTCGACCATGAAGAACAGGCCCGCAATGCCGAGGGCAAAGCCGAAATCGCCAACCCTGTTAACGATGAAGGCCTTCATCGAGGCCTCCCCGGCGCTCTCTTTCTTGTAGTAGAAACCGATTAGCAGGTAGGAGGCGAGGCCCACCCCTTCCCAGCCGAAGAACATCTGCACGAGGTTGTCGGCGGTGACCAGCATCAGCATGGCGAAGGTGAAGAGCGACAGCTCCGCGAAGAAACGGGCGCGATAGGGCTCGTCCTCGGGGAAGGCGTGGTCATGCGCCATGTAGCCGAAGCTGTAGAGATGGACGAGCGCGGAGACGGTCGTGACCACCACCAGCATGATCGCGGTGAGCCGGTCCATGCGGATAGCCCAGTCGGCCACGAGGCTGCCGCTGTCGATCCAGCGCATGATGAAGATGTGCTCGGTGACGCCGTCATGGGTCAAGAACACGACCCAGCTGAAGAAGAAGGACAGGAAGAGCAGGCCGGTGGCCGTGATCTGTGCGGCCTTCTCGCCGATGATGCGCCAGAAAAAGCCGCAGATGATCGCGCCGATCAGGGGGGCGAAGAGGATGATGGTTGCCATGTGCCCTTAGCCCTTCATGTTCGAGACATCTTCGACCGCGATCGTGCCGCGGTTGCGGAAGAAGCAGACGAGGATGGCGAGGCCGATCGCCGCTTCGGCGGCGGCCACGGTCAGGATGAACAGGGTGAAGACCTGTCCCGTCAGATCGCCCAGATAGGCGGAGAAGGCGACGAAGTTGATATTGACCGAGAGCAGCACGAGTTCGATCGACATCAGGATGACGATGACGTTCTTCCGGTTCAGGAAGATGCCGAAAATGCCGATGACGAACAGCGCCGCCGCGACAGCCAGGTAATGTTCCAGTTGAACCATTCTGCGGTCCCTCGATCCTTCTTGCGCCCCTTCGGGCGGTGCGTTGCGCCCGAAAGCGCTTCGTTCGAAAGGCGGCCCGAACGAGCCGCCCGCAGGCGGGTTACTTCAGCCCCTCGCCCGGTTTGAGATCGACCAGGTCCAGTGTCTTGGCCGGATCGCGATACATCTGCTCCAGGATGTCCTGACGCTTGACGTCCTTGCGGTGGCGCATGGTGAGCACGATGGCCCCGACCATGGCGACGAGCAGGATCAGGCCGGAGAGCTGGAAGAGCAGGAAATACTTGTCATAGAGCAGCAGGCCGAGCGCGGCCGTGTTGTGAGCCCCTGCCCCTTCGGGCGTGCCCATCGGGCTGTCCAGGATCTCGACGCCGCCGCCCAACTCCCAGGACCCGAAGGCCATGGCCAGTTGCATGATCAGGACGAGGCCGATCACGAGGGCCAGCGGCAGTTGCTTGGCCATTTCGGCCCGGAGCTCGGCAAAATCGACGTCGAGCATCATGACAACGAAGAGGAAGAGCACCATGACCGCGCCGACATAGACGATGATCAGCAACATGGCGACAAATTCCGCGCCGAGCAGCACCATGAGGCCCGCGCCGGAGAGGAAGGAGAGGATCATCCAGAGTACCGAATGGACCGGTTGCCTGGAGATCACCGTAAAGACGCCGCCTGTCAGCAGGCAGAAGGAGAAGAGGTAGAAGACGAAATCGACGGGGGTCACGTTACTTTCCTTCCTCGGTCTCGGCGATGACGGCCTGCGCCAGTTCCATCGCCTTCGTCATCGCGGGCACGCCCCCGAAAACGGACATCTGGCCGATCACTTCGGCGATTTCCTGTGGCGTCGCACCGGCCGCAAGAGCATGGCGGACAGTCAGCTTGATCTGCGGCTCGAGTTGGGACCCTTGCGCGACCAGCCCGCCCAGCGTCACGAAAAGACGCGTCTTGGCGTCGAGACCGCCGGGATTGAAGGTCTTGCCGAAGGCGGCATCCATCGCCTCTTTCGGCATGGTCGGCATCATCGCGGCGAGATCCGGGAACTGGAACTGCTCCAGCGCCGGGTTCATGGCCTTGGCCATGTCCTGAGACTGCTCGATCATGGTCTGGAAGAGTTTGGAGAAATCACTCATCTGTACGGCGCATCCAGTTCGATGTTGCGGGCAATTTCGGCTTCCCAGCGATCGCCGTTCTCCAGCAGCTTTTCCTTGTCGTAGTAAAGCTCTTCGCGGGTCTCTGTGGTGAATTCGAAATTCGGCCCCTCGACGATGGCATCGACCGGGCAGGCTTCCTGGCAGAAACCGCAATAGATGCATTTCGTCATGTCGATATCGTAGCGCGTGGTGCGGCGGGAGCCGTCCTCGCGGGGTTCGGCATCGATCACGATGGCCTGGGCTGGGCAGATCGCCTCGCAGAGCTTGCAAGCAATGCAGCGCTCTTCCCCGCTCGGATAGCGGCGCAGCGCGTGCTCGCCGCGAAAACGCGGGGAGAGCGGGCCTTTTTCATGCGGGTAATTCAGCGTCGCCTTCGGCGCCATGATGTATTTGAAGCCGAGCTGAAAGCCCTTCCATATGTCCATCATGAGGAAATACTTGGTGGCACGGGTCCAGTCGATATTCATACCCATCGGATCAGCCTCCCATTCCGAGCATTGCCCAGCGAGCCCAGAACTGGCCCAGGATTTCAAATTTGGCCATGAAGGCGATGAAGACGACCCAGCCCAGCGAGAAGGGCAGGAAGACCTTCCAGCCAATGCGCATCAGCTGGTCGTAACGGTAGCGCGGCACGATGGCCTTCACCATGGCGAAGATGAAGAAGAAGAAGGACATCTTCAGGATCATCCACATGACGCCGTCCGGCAGGCCCGGGATCGGCGACAGCCAGCCGCCGAAGAAGAGCAGCGTGACCAGCGCGCACATCAGCACGATCGCGATCAGCTCGCCCATCATGTAGAGCAGGAAGGGCGTCGAGGAGTATTCCACCTGATAGCCGGCAACCAGCTCGGACTCGGCCTCGGGAAGGTCGAAGGGCGGGCGGTTGGTCTCGGCCAGCGCCGAGATGAAGAAGAGGAAGACCATCGGCAGGTGCGGCAGCCAGTACCAGTTGAAGAAGCCGAAGCTGCCTTCCTGGGCCCGCACGATGTCGGTGAGGTTCATCGAGCCGGTGGAGATGATGACACCGATGATGATCAGGCCGATGGAGACCTCGTAGGAGATCATCTGTGCGGCCGAGCGAAGCGCACCGAGGAAGGGGTATTTCGAGTTAGACGCCCAGCCGCCCATGATGACGCCATACACTTCCAGGCTCGACATGCCGAAGACGTAGAGGATCGCCACGTTCAGCGAGGCGATTTCCCAGCCGTCGTTGAAGGGCACCACGATCCAGGCGATGAGTGCGAGCACGAAGCTCAGCATCGGTGCCATGAAATAGACGAACTTGTCCGCGCCGGCCGGGACGACAATTTCCTTCGCGATGTATTTTACGAAGTCGGCGAAGGACTGGAGCAGGCCGAAGACACCCACAACGTTCGGCCCCTTGCGCTGCTGCACGGCGGCCCAGACCTTGCGGTCGGCATACATCAGGAACGCAAGCGCCACGAAGAGGATGATGGTGAACAGGAGACATTGCGCTGCAATCAGCACGACGATTCCAAGGTTGGTTTGCAGAAATCCTGCCAGAAAGTCAGCCATTTTGCCTCATCTTCCTCAGACCGTAGGTATGCCCCGCGCGGCGCAATCTTCGACAGCAACAGTCGCGTCGATCGTCTGCAAACCTTGCGGGAGCGCTGGCGAGACCGTGTAAACCGCATCCGCGCGCCAAACGCCAGACTCTTGTGCCACTCTTGTGCGGACATGTCGCGCAAAGCCATATCCGCGTATCAATGTGTATTGCGCCGCAGCGCAACGGGCATAATCTTCAACGTCCTCTGCGTCGCGCGCGCCTTCCATCTCGACGATGAAGCCAACGAGATCGCCATCGAGCAGACGTGTATCGATTCCCCTGTAGACAGGCTCGAAAGGAAGGTCCTCGCGCGCGACCTCCTCCCCCTCGCTGCAAGCCCCGAGCGTGGCGAGCAAAGCCGCCACAACTCCTCTCCCGAGCCTCACAGGCCCTACTCCGCGGCCAGCGGAGAGGCGGTGCGCGCCCGTGCCTGGGCCGAAAGCTCGGCCATGAGCTGCGAGGCGCGGGCAATCGGGTTGGTCAGGTAATGATCGCCGATATAGAGGCGGAAATCGGCCTTGCCGAGATCGCGCAGCTCCAGCGGCGCGCCCTCGTTCTCCGGCAACGCGTCCAGCGCGGCCAGGTGAGGGAATTCTGTTGTCAGCGTGGCGCGGAGTTGGCCAAGGTTGTCCCAGGGCTGAGTCGCGTCCAGCTCGGCGGAGAGCGCCCGCAGGATGGCCCAGTTCTCCTTGGCCTCCCCCGGCGGGAAGCTGGCACGCATCGCCATCTGCACCCGGCCTTCAGTATTCACGAAAAGGCCCGATTCCTCGACCCAGGCAGCACCGGGAAGAATCACGTCGGCGCGATGTGCGCCGCGGTCTCCATTGGACCCCTGGTAGATGACGAACGGACCTTCGTCGATATCGACCTCGTCAGCGCCGAGATTGAAGATCACCTCCGCGCCCTCGATGGCGGCATCGAGCCCGCCCTCGGTGACAGCGCCCACATCCATCGCGCCCACGCGGGCGGCGGCTGTGTGCAGCACCATGAATTTCGACTCGGCGGCGGCGGCCATGGCCTGCGCGGTGGCCAGCACGGCCTCGCCATCGGCTTCTCGGAGCGCCCCCTGACCGACGATCATCACACCCGGCACGCCGTGCTTGTCGGAATGATCCATCGCCGCGAGCTTCTCCAGCGCCGCACGATCCGTGCCGAGATGGACGTAGTCATATGTCAGATCGACCTTCGGGCCGATCAACGCCACCTTGGCGCCAGCCAGCCAGGCCTTGCGGATTCGCGCGTTGAGCACCGGCGCTTCGTTGCGCGGGTCGGTGCCGATCAGCAGGATCATCTCGGCGGTGTCGATATCCTCGATCGCCGCGTTGCCGACATAGCCGGCACGGTTGCCGATCGGCAGGCGGGTATTGTCCACCCGGCATTCGACCTTGCCGCCCTGCCCTTCGATCAGCGTCTTCAGAGCGAAAGCGGATTCGACAGATGCCAGATCACCGACGAGACCGGCCAGTTTCTTGCCCTTCATCGCCTGGCCGGCGGCCTTGAGTGCCTCGCCCCAGCTCGCGGGCTTGAGCTTGCCATCGACGCGAACATAGGGGCGGTCGAGACGCTGGCGCCGCAGCCCGTCCCAGACAAAGCGGGACTTGTCGCCCAGCCATTCCTCGTTGATCGCATCATTGTTGCGCGGCATGATCCGCATCACTTCGCGGCCCTTGGTGTCGACCCGGATATTTGCGCCAAGCGCGTCCATCACGTCGATGGTCTCGGTCTTGGTGAGCTCCCAGGGACGGGCAGTGAAGGCGTAGGGCTTGGAGACCAGCGCGCCAACCGGGCAAAGGTCGATGATATTGCCCTGCATGTTCGAATCGAGCGTCTGGTTCAGGTAGGAGGTGATCTCCGCATCTTCGCCCCGGCCGGTCTGGCCCATCTGGGTGATGCCGGCGACTTCGCTGGTGAAGCGCACGCAGCGGGTGCAGGAGATGCAGCGGGTCATGTGGGTCTCGACCAGCGGGCCGAGATCGAGATCCTCGGTGGCGCGCTTGGGCTCGCGGAAGCGCGAGAAATCGACGCCGTAAGCCACGGCCTGATCCTGAAGATCGCATTCGCCGCCCTGATCACAGATCGGGCAGTCGAGCGGGTGGTTGATGAGCAGGAACTCCATCACCCCTTCGCGGGCCTTCTTGACCATGGGGGAGTTGGTCTTGACCTCGGGCGCCTCGCCATTGCGGCCGGGGCGCAGATCCCTGACTTGCATGGCGCAGGAGGCTGCGGGTTTCGGAGGACCGCCGACCACTTCCACCAGGCACATCCGGCAATTGCCGGCGATCGACAGGCGCTCGTGATAACAGAAGCGCGGGACCTCGATACCGGCCTGTTCGCAAGCCTGGATCAGGGTCATCGCGGGATCACATTCCACTTCGATGCCGTCGATGATGATGGTGCGTAGATCACTCATGCGCTGCCTCCAGCTCCTTCGCGGGATTTCTCCCATTCAAGACCGGAGGGGTAAGCGCACTCCGGGATCCCGTTTCGGACCCCTCTCTAGCGGCTTCCCGCGCGAAGGCCAATCCGCGATTTCGCCGCGTTTTGGCGCAGGTGGCCGCAGGCGGCGCCGTTACGGCAGCGCAAGCCCCTGCGTGGCAGTGACAAGAAGCGTGAAGGCGACCAGCACGGCCGCGGCGATTGAGAGCGATTTGAACATGCGCGTTTCCTCGTAACTGAGGGCGCGGGAGGGTGCGCCCTTGCTTTCAAGGTGGGGGGCACGGGCATTGTTTTTCAATAACGTAGCACGGATATCCGGTGGATCGCCGCATTCCAGCAGAATTTCGCCCAATTCCTGAGCACGACGGGCGGGTCCTCGCTTTCTCACGCAGCCTTGATTGTACAATCGGCGAGGCGTGCCCCCAGGATCGGCGTTTTGAGCCGTGCCCCGGCGGTCAGCCCCGAGGCACAGCAGTCGGGCTTACACCGTGAGCTTCATGCCCCCATCCACGAAATAGGTCGAGCCAATGGAGTAGCTCGCCCGATCCGAACACAGGAAAACGAAGAAATCCGCCAGTTCCTCGGGCGAAGAGAAACGCTTGATCGGCGCATATTCATCGGCCACGCCCTGTAGGTATCCCTGCCAGTCGCCGCCGGTGTCCCGGGTCAGCTCCTTGGCGGTGTTGACCCAGTCCGGCGTCTGCACCAGGCCCGGATTGATGCAGTTCACACGGATATTGCGCCCCACGAGCTCGGTCGCCAACGTGCGCGAGAACATCATCAGCGCGGCCTTCGTGACATTGTAGATCGGCTCGTACCAGAGCGGCTGGACGGCACAGATCGATGCATTGTTGAGCACCACGCCGCCGCCGCGCGCCTCCATGTAAGGGACCACACCGCGCGCCAGACGAACCGCCGCCATCACGTGCAGGTCCCAATACTGTTGCCATTTCTCGTCCGGCGCTTCCATGATCGTTTCATTGGACCCGGTCCCGGCGTTGTTGATCAGGATATCGACCCCGCCAGCCGCCTCCACCGCGCCCAGCACCGCATCCAGCCCCTCGACAGAGGCCACATCGCCCACGGCCGGCGCCGCCGCGTCGCCGATATCGGCAATCGCCGCCTCAACCTTTTCTGTGTGGCGCCCGTTGATCAGTACCCGAACGCCCTCTGCCGCCAGCCCCTTGGCCACGGCGAGGCCGATTCCATCCGAGCTTCCGGTGATCAGCGCAGTCTTGCCAGCAAGATTCAGGTCCATGCTCTCATCCTTTTCGTGAAACCGTCCCGAGAGGCATCCACGAACCGGGGATGTCCCCGCCGGCACTTTCTGCCTCGCTCGCACAAAATGCAATCGCGGCCCGCCTCCAAACCGGAACGAGCCGCAAAAAATAGTCTGCAATGCCTGCAGCTTACCGGCCTATTGCGACTTGGTCGGATCCACCGCGCCATCGCCGGTGATTTCGACCAAGAAGGCTCCAACCTGCGTCTTTTCCTTGATCTCGGCAAACCCGGCCATGCAAATGCGGATAAAATCCGTCTCATCTTTTGCCAGCTTGTGGTTTTCCCGGAAGGCGGCCTGCCTGGCGCGCACAGCGTCCGCCGGATCCGCCATGGACCCTTCGAGATTCTTGGCGTCGAACCCGTCCGCGCCGAGCTGTTCCATCACCTCTGCCGTGACGTCCGATGCCGCAACCGCGTCGAAACTCAGATTCGGACAGGCCGTGGCGATATTCTCCGCCGTGGTGATCGAGACCATCGCATCGACGAAATACCCCGGTGCCGGGCGAAGCTCGCTGGCAGGAACTGGAGCAGCCAGTCCGACCGAAACGGCCAGAGCTCCGACAAAATGATTGCATTTCACTTGAAAGCCTCCCTCAAAACGATCCCGGTAGGAAAAAATAGACAATCCAGAGCCCAAAGGCCAGAAATCCTGCAATCAGGACGAACACGAAAACGCGGGCAAATCTCAGAACGGATCTCGGGGTCCGATCATACATCTCATCGCCAGAAAACCACTCGCCGCAGTCCGAACAGCGCATGCCCCCGAAACCCGGAGGGTTCCGATGGCCACAATGGGGACATAAGCCGGTATTGGCCGAGGAGCCGCCAAGCATTACTCGGCGGCGATGCTGGACTTGTTCTCGATCCGGTATTCGATCTCGTCGCGGAAATGCCGGATCAGGCCCTGGATCGGCCAGGCTGCAGCGTCGCCAAGTGCACAGATCGTGTGGCCCTCGACCTGCTTGGTGACATCCATCAGCATGTCGATCTCTTCGATCTCCGCCTCGCCCCGCACCAGCCGGTCCATGACCCGCATCATCCAGCCCGTGCCCTCGCGGCAAGGCGTGCACTGGCCGCAGCTCTCATGCTTGTAGAACTTGGAGAGCCGCCAGATCGCCTTCACGATATCGGTGGACTGGTCCATCACGATCACGGCGGCTGTGCCGAGACCGGAGCGCTGCTCCTTGAGCCAGTCGAAATCCATGATCGCCTCGCGGGCGATATCGCCCGGCAGCAGCGGCACGGAGGAGCCGCCCGGGATGACGGCCTTGAGATTGTCCCAGCCGCCGCGAATGCCGCCGCAATGCTTCTCGATCAGCTCCTCGAAGGGGATCGACATGCTCTCTTCGACGACACAGGGCGTGTTCACATGGCCGGAGATGGCGAAGAGCTTGGTGCCGGTGTTGTTCGGCCGACCGAAGCCCGCGAACCACTCGCCGCCACGGCGCAGCACGGTCGGGACAACGGCGATGGATTCGACATTGTTCACCGTGGTCGGGCAGCCATAGAGGCCCGCGCCCGCCGGAAACGGCGGCTTCATGCGCGGCATGCCCTTCTTGCCTTCGAGGCTCTCCAGCAGGGCGGTTTCCTCGCCGCAGATATAGGCGCCGGCGCCATGGGCGACGAAGAGATCGAAATCCCAGCCCGAGCCGGCGGCGTTCTTGCCCAGAAGGCCCGCATCATAGGCCTCGTCGATCGCGGCCTGTAGCGCCTCGCGCTCGCGGATGAACTCGCCACGGATATAGATGTAGCTCTCATGCGCGCCCATGGCGAAGCTCGCCAGAAGGCAGCCTTCGATCAGGGTGTGCGGATCGTTGCGCAGGATCTCGCGGTCCTTGCAGGTGCCGGGCTCGGATTCATCAGCATTGACAACCAGATAGGACGGTCGTCCGTCGCTTTCCTTCGGCATGAAGGACCACTTGAGACCGGTCGGGAACCCTGCCCCGCCGCGACCGCGCAGGCCGGAGGCCTTCATCTCGTCCACGATCCAGTCCCGGCCCTTCTTGACCAGATCGCCCGTTCCGTCCCAGTGACCGCGTGCGCGGGCGCCGGCGAGCGTGCGGTCTTTCAGACCGTAGATATTGGTGAAGATCCTGTCCTTGTCCTGCAGCATCTCTTATCCTCTCATCCCTCGTCGCCGGAGCGGGTACGCCACATCCGGATGGCCACGACCAGCGCCCAGACGAAGGCTGCCAGCGAGGCCAGGTAGAACAATATTTCGTAACGCGCCGGCAAGCCCGTGAGGCTCACAAGCACCGGCGCAAAGATCGCCAGCAAACCGCCAAGCGCGATCACCACGGCCACGACGCGGCCCTGTCGGGCAAAGGCCCGGTCCTGATCACTGCCCTGGGTCATCGCCGGCACCATCCGCTCACTTCTTCTTGGCCGAGAACTCGGTCTCGCCGCCCTCAGCAAGGATCTTCGCCTGCGCGACCCATTCGTCGCGCGTCACGCGGCCCTTGAAGCCTTCTAGATTCTGGTCGACCCAGGCGATCTCGTCCGCAGTCCAGTTGGCGATCTGGTCGAAATGGTAGAAGCCGAGGAAGTTGCAGACCTGCTCCAGTTTCGGCCCAACGCCCTTGATCTTCTTCAGGTCGTCTGCCTTGCCGTCGCGCGGCCCGTCCAGCCATTGCGGGCGTGTGCCGGGGTTGATCTCTTCGGCGGGCGATACCGGCGCGGGCGCAGGAGCCGGCTCCGCTGCCGCCTCGGCGACCGGCTCAGGCTGCGGCTTCGGCTTCGGCTTCGGCGCAGGCGTGGCTTTCGGGGCCGGCGCGGCGCCGACCATGCGGCCGCCCTGATCGGTCCAGGGTTTCAGGATCGGAACCTCGGTGCCGTCGATGCGCTTGATCGTGTCGCCGATGGTTACGGCCAGCTCGACCGACGGGTTATATTGCGCGGCATTCTCGTTGCCCTCGGTCAGCGCGGTCACGCCGCCCAGCGGCTCGGCGCCGTAGCGGCCGTTCTGCGGACCCGGCACCGGCACCTGGCCGGCGGCCAGAGCGTCGAGGATCTCGGCAAGCTTCTCCGGGGTCAGGTCCTCGTAGAAATCCTTGCCAATCTGGATCATCGGCGCATTGGCGCAAGCGCCGAGGCATTCGACCTCTTCCCAGCTGAAATTGCCATCCGCGGAGAGCGCATGCGGCTTCTCGGCGATCTTCTCCTTGCAGACATTGATCAGCGCCTCGGCGCCGCAGATCAGGCAGGAGGTGGTGCCGCAAACCTGCACATGGGCAAGCTTTCCAACGGGTTGGAGCTGGAACATGAAGTAGAATGTCGCCACTTCCAGCGCCCGGATATAGGCCATGCCGAGCATGTCGGCCACGGTCTCGATGGCCGGGCGGGAGAGCCAACCCTCCTGCTCCTGGGCGCGCCAGAGCAGCGGGATGATCGCGGAGGCCTGCCGGCCCTCTGGATATTTCGTGACCTGCGCTTCGGCCCATTCCTGGTTGGCGGGCGTGAAGGCGAAGCCTTCGGGCTGTTCAGGGTGGAGACGGCGGAGCATTACGCGCGGTCCTTCAATCTGGAAGCCGGGGCCCGGTGGCCGTCGGCGGGAGTGGTCTTGTCGGAGAGAGCTGCGGGCGGACCCTTAGCGGTCGATCTCTCCGAACACGATGTCGAGTGTGCCGATCACCGCCGGGATATCGGCGAGCTGATGGCCCTTGCAGTAGTAACCGGTGGTCTGCAGATGCGCGAAACCGGGGGTGCGCAGGCGCAGCCGGTAGGGTTTGTTGCTGCCATCGGAGACGATGTAGACGGCGATCTCGCCCTTCGGCGCCTCGGTGGCGCAGTAGATCTCGCCGGCCGGAACCTTGAAGCCCTCGGAATAGAGCTTGAAGTGGTGAATCAGCGCTTCCATCGAGGTCTTCATGTCCGAGCGCAGCGGCGGGGTCAGCTTGCCACGGGCGAGCACATCCCCCTGCCCGTCCGGCGCGCGCAGTTTCGCGATCGCCTGCAGAACGATGGAGACCGACTGGCGCATCTCCTCCATCCGCAGCAGGTAGCGATCGTAGCAGTCGCCATTCTTGCCGATGGGGATCTGGAAATCGAACTCGTCATAGAGGTCATAGGGTTGGGTGCGGCGCAGGTCCCAGGCGAGGCCGGCGGAGCGGGCCATCGGGCCGGTCATCGCCCAATCATAGACGTCCTGTTCCGAGACGATGCAGATATCGACGGTGCGTTGCTTGAAGATCCGGTTCTCGGTCAGCAGCTCGTCGAGATCGTCCAGCACCTTGAGGAATTTCGGCACCCAGGCCTCGATATCGTCGAGCAAGGCGGGCGGCACGTCCTGGTGGACACCACCGGGGCGGAAGTAATTGCAATGCATCCGGGCGCCGGAGGCCCGCTCGAAGAAGGTATAGACCTCCTCACGGCCCAGCTCGAAGCCCCAGAGCGGCGGTGTCAACGCGCCGACATCCATCGCGGCCGTGGTGACATTCATCACGTGGTTGCCGATGCGGGAAAGCTCGGCCATCAGCACGCGCAGAAGCTGGCCGCGGCGCGGCGCCACGATGCCGGTCATCTTCTCGATGGCCAGACAATAGCTGTGCTCCTGGTTCATCGGCGCGGAATAGTCGAGCCGGTCCATATAGGGCGCGTTCTGGAGATAGGTGCGGGTCTCCATCAGCTTCTCGGTGCCGCGATGCAACAGGCCGATATGCGGATCCGCCCGCTCGACGATCTCGCCGTCAAGCTCGGTGACCAGACGCAACACACCGTGAGTCGCCGGGTGCTGCGGCCCCACGTTGAGGTTGAAGTTGCGGATCATCTGTTCGCCGGTGCGAACGTCTTCGAAGCCTTTGGAACCGTCCATCAACTCTCGACCCTCTCTTGCGCCGTCGCGGCCTTCGCGGCCACCTTGGCGTTGAATTTCTCCCAACGGGTCACGGCGCGCTTATGCGTGCCCTCCCCGATCATGTCCTGCCCGTCATGGCCACGGACCCGGAAGGTGATGAAACGGCCGTCGATCTCCACGACCTCCGTCTCGACCGTCACCTCCAGCCCCGGCGGTGTGGGCGCGACATGGTTGAGATCGAAACCGATCCCAAGCGAGCCCTCGCCCTCTTCGTAATAGGGCGCGACCTGCTCGACACAGGCCCATTCCATCATGCCGATCATCATTGCCGAGGCAAAGACTGCCGGCATGTCGTCCATGATCCGTGCATCCGGAAACAGCCGGCAAACGACCTCCTCGGGCCGTACCTTGCGGGTAAAGACCGCCCGGTCGCCTATGGCCAGGCCCGGCTTCACTTGGCCTCTTCCGCCTTCTCGTCGCCGGGCAGGATGTATTTCGCGCCTTCCCAGGGCGAAAGGTAATCATATTGCCGATACTCGTGCACCAGCTTCACCGGCTCGTAGACCACGCGTTTCTGCTCTTCGTCATAGCGCAGCTCGACATAGCCCGAGGTCGGGAAGTCCTTGCGCAGCGGATGACCGCGGAAGCCATAATCGGTCAGGATCCGACGCAGGTCCGGATGGCCGGAGAAAACCACGCCGAACATGTCGAATACTTCGCGCTCATACCAGTTGGCCGAGGGGAAGATGCCAGTCAGCGAGGCGATGCTCTCATCTTCGCGCACGCTTGCCTGAACACAGACGCGCTGGTTCAGCTTCATCGACAGGAAATGATAGACCACGCAGAAGCGCTTCTCGCGATCCGGGTAGTCGATCGCCGTGATGTCGACATTCTGCGTGAACTGGCAGGTCGCGTCGGCGCGCAGGAATTCGACGAAGCCGATCAGCGCCGCGGGCGGCACCTCGACGGTCAGATCGCCATTGGTGATCCACCATTTGGTAACGCAGTCGGGACGGCGTTCGGCGATATATTCGCCAAGGGATCGAAGTGCATCGCTCATCGCGCTGTCATCCTTCCTTCAAGCGGCGCAAGGCCGATCAGCGTTTGATCGTGCCGACACGGCGGATCTTGCGTTGCAACTGCAGCGTGCCGTAGAGCAGCGCCTCGGCAGTCGGCGGGCAGCCGGGGATGTAGACATCCACGGGCACGATGCGGTCGACGCCGCGCACCACCGAATAGCTGTAATGGTAATAACCGCCGCCATTGGCACAGGAGCCCATGGAGATCACCCAACGCGGCTCGGGCATCTGGTCATAGACCTTGCGCAGCGCGGGCGCCATCTTGTTGGTCAGCGTGCCGGCGACGATCATCAGGTCCGACTGGCGCGGGGAGGCCCGCGGCGCCGTGCCGAAACGCTCGAGGTCATAGCGCGGCATCGAGACGTGGATCATCTCGATGGCGCAGCAGGCGAGGCCGAAGGTCATCCAGTGCAGCGACCCTGTGCGGCCCCAGTTGATGATGTCGGCGGTTGAGGTGACGAGGAACCCCTTGTCGTTGAGGTCCTTGTTCATCTGGGCAACCGTCTGCTCCTTGTCGGCGCCGGCGGTGTTGGGTCCGGTCATCACTCCCATTCGAGCGCTCCCTTCTTCCATTCATAGGCGAAACCGACCGTGAGCACGGCGAGGAAGACCATCATGGACCAGAAGGCGGCCATGGAGATCTCGCCGAAGGAAACCGCCCAGGGGAAAAGGAAGGCGACTTCGAGGTCGAAGATGATGAAGAGGATCGAGACGAGATAGAAGCGGATATCGAACTTCATCCGTGCATCGTCCATGGCGTTGAAGCCACATTCATAGGCAGAGGATTTTTCCGGATAGGGGTCGCTCGGCGCGACGATCCATGCGGCGATGACCATGCCAAGTCCCATCACGATCGCGATGGCGAGGAAAATGAGAATCGGAAGATATTCTCTGAGAAGTCCGTCCACGTCTGGCTCCTTGTCTGCCCACGGCACATGATAGCACGCAGGTGGTCTCGGGCTAGTTCGCGGTTTACGCGCGGGGGGGGATGGGGTCAACCGACGGCGTGTCGCAAGGAAGCGGCGTTCTGTCCCGGTCGGAAGCGGCGGCGGCTTTGGGCGCCATGCTGGAACAGACGCCTGCCGCTGCGCTCCACGCATTCCTCAGAGCGCCCAACCGACAGTCGTTTCCGCGGCGGAGAGTTGATCCAGCACAGAGACGAAATCAGGCGAAATCGGTAGAATTACGATACGTCAACTCATGGAGGCTGATATGCTGAATCGTGTAACCTGCGCCGTCAGTTTTTGCCTAGCCATTATTCCGGGTTTGGCCATGGCGGCAGAAAATGGCGTCGAGCGCGGCAAGCAGGAGTATATGATCGCCTGCGCCGGGTGCCACGGCGAAAGTGCAAAGGGAACCGGTCCGATCGCTGGGATCCTCTCGATCGAAACGCCCGACCTCACCACGATAACGGAACGCACCGGAGGCGGTGAGTTTCCGTATCGGAACACAACGCTCGTGATCGACGGACGAGACGCCATCCGGGCCCATGGTGGCGACATGCCAATTTGGGGGGACCGGTTTGTGTCGGCCGTCAGACGGGACGACCCACCTTGGGCAACACCTGAAGCCGCAGAATTGGTGGCGATGGGCCGCATTCTCGCGCTGGTTCGCTATCTTGAGTCTGTCCAGGAATAACCGGACCGTCCGCATATTGGCCCCGCCCATAGCGCCCTGGCCGGTTTGCTGGACGCTCGTCCTGCTGGCTGACGGTTAAGGGTGTGGAAGTTCCTGGCTCAGTCCGTCTTGCGTAGCATACCGTCATCCGAGCAAATCACCCGGACGACGACAGAGTCGGCGTTCAATCAGGTCGTTCAGCGTGCAGCACCGGGCATGAAGCGCTCGTCTCCACCGTTCGACTGTGTGAGACCTCACTCCCCTGCGGCCAGCATCCGCTCGCGATGGATGAGGTAGAGACCGGTGGCGACGATGATGATGGCGCCAATCCAAGTCCATAGATCCGGCAGCTGGCCGAAGATCAGCCAGCCCCAGAACGTGCCCCAGATGATCAAACTGTAGTGCATCGGCGCCAGCACCGATGCCTGTGCAATCTCCAACGACTTGATGATCAACAACTCTCCCACAGCCGCGAACGCGGCCATGCCGAACAGCAGCGCCCATTGGATCTCTGTTGCCGGCGTCGTCCACAAAAAGGGCAACGGAAGGGAGAGCGCCAGCACACTGGCCAGCGCCGTATAGGCGACGGTGGTGACGGTCCGGTCGCTCGAGGCCAACAGTCGCGACACCACCTGCCGCGCCGCAAAGGCCGTCGCTGCGACAAGAACCAACAGAACCGCCGGGTGCATGACGCCCATCCCCGGCCGGATCACGATCAGGGTGCCGAGAAACCCGACGATAACAGCGCTCCAGCGCCTTGGACCGACGCGCTCGCCCAGCAACAACGCGCCCATCGCCGTCACCATGAATGGCGCGACGAAACTGACCGCCACGGCATCCGCCAACGGCACGAACTTGACCGCAAAGATGAAGCAGGTCGCAGAAATCACCGCCAGCAACCCGCGTGCGATCTGCAGCGCGGGATGGCGGGTGTGGAAGATCGACGGCCCGCGCACAGCCAGCGCAATCACCACGCCCGAGAGCAACCCAAGCTGGCGCGACCACGCGATCTGGACCGGGTGGAACGAGTCCGTCAGCAGCTTTGCCTGGGTGTCGGCGGTCGAGAACAGCAAAAACCCCAGCCCCATGAGCAGCAGCCCACGCATGTTGTTTGACGCGCTTGGTTGCCTGCGCGGCGTCGGCAGAGAGGTGGAATCTGAGGGCAAGGCGATGTCTCGCATTCGGTGTCGCGGAATGTCATCTCCGCGCAAAGAGGTGTCTGCCCGGACCGGAAGCCCGAGGCCAACCCGGCGACCCTATCTGAGTCCCCGGGAATAGGCGACGCAGAAAAAGCATGACGTTAATTACGCAAACCTCGGCAGTTTGCTTCTACGGATCGACTCGCTCGTTTCGGACGCCGGGAATGGCCACTTTTCCAAAAACGCCTCTACAGGCGTTCTTCGCCAGCGCGATCACTGTATCGCGAGATATCTGCCACCATCCGCTGATCGCAGGAGGCGGGCTTTGCATCGTCTTGGCGCTTTCACCACAACGAGGTTTCGGGCCGGCAGCAGCGGAGGGCGGCATTGC